>CALZYE010000011.1 GCA_945830395.1 uncultured Clostridia bacterium | reverse complement strand
AACGGTCTTTTTCTTTTCTGCGATTTAGGTCTCACATCATTGACTAATGTACATTGTGTCTCAAACAAATTTTCTTATTGACGATGGGCAAATCTACATTGTGTATCAAGCACTACCAATAATTACAGCTATTTATCTTCTCGGGTTTTTGTAATTGCCGCAAGGATTCTCTCAGGTATCATTTTACATTTTTCTTCGGAAATTGAGGCAATAGAAACTCTAAGCCCCATGGCGAGTGGAACTATGAAAATTCCTTCTTTTTCGAGTTCTCGACCGGCTGCAACAGGGTCTTTGCAAGGAACGGAAATGAAGAAACCGCCGTCAAAAGGCAGGATGTTAAGCCCTGCTCTTTTCGCCTCATCCTCAAAAGCTTTTGCCCTTGCAAGCAGCATATCACGAATTTCTTTGCGTTCTTCGGTAACCTTTTCCAAAAGCCGGGGATCTGCAAAAATCCTGGCTATGATTTCCTGTCCGGCTCTTGGGCTGTTTGACCATGCGCCTCGTGAAGAATACTCGCAAACTGACACAAATTCATCCGCAACGGCTTCGGAAGCTGCAAAGCAAATCATAGCGCCGCAGCGAAGTCCGTAGAGAGTAAAAGTCTTTGACATACTGAATGCCAAAACCGGAAGTACATTAGGAGGAACCTGCTCCAAATATGGAAGAAAGCTTCTATATTCATCCTCGTCTCCTGCAAAGTCGATATATGCCGTATCCACAAGAAGAGTGACTTTTTTGTCGGCAGGAACGGTGTTCAGATATTCTACAGTCTTTTCCCAGTCCTCATTTGTGAGAGAATATCCCGTCGGATTCTGAGCCGGAGTATTTATAAATATTATCAGTTGATTCTGCTTTTCAAGCAGCTCATTTGCTTTGGATTTAAGTGCTTCAACATTAAATTTTTTCGCTTCATCGAACAGCTTAAAAGTCGTGAAACTGCGTCCGTGTTCTTCTGCAATTGTGTTATAAGGCGACCAGTGCCAATCCGTGGTAAGAAGCTTGTCGCCGGGGCAAGAGTAATTTACGATAACATTTCTCAGCGAGCCGGTTCCTCCGGGAGTTGAAACCGCTCTGATGCGGGCGGTCTTAGGTTTGAACCCTTTCAGTGCGGCGCGGATTGCCGCAGACCTGAACTCGGGGGTTCCGCCAATAGGTGCGTAGGCTGCATATTCTTTCGGTGAAAGGCTTCTGAAAGCGCCGTCTACAGATGACAGCACCATCAATTCCCCATCATCATCCAAAAGGGCTCCTATGGTTCCGTTCACCACATTTTCCGCACCTTTCTCCTTTATCATCTCCCCTGCTCTTTTATTTATACCGAATATAACATCTTCTTTTGTTATGCGTCTGCCATTCTGCTGAGACATTATGTACTTTATGTCATTTGTTTTTTTCGTCATTTCTAATTCCTTTTCACATTTATATCTTCAAATTGCATATAAATCGCCAATTTGCAATTTATTTTTATAGCCTTTGTACTCTCAACTCTGAAAACTGCCTTCAAACCAACAAACTTCGTTTGCCAAAATTATCCCCGTTTCACCAATTTCAAATAATTTATATTCTTACCTTTTCCGGAAAACTTATCTTCATATTCAGTGGTTACAATCTCTTCCTCAGGATAGTCCATATGCAAATTTTTTGTCACCGCAGCAACCTGAAAAATATTTTGATCGGCAACTTCTTCAAGGGTATACCGGAACAGTCCGTCGTTATCTGTCTTAAATTCTATAAAACCGCCGGGAGATAGAACTCTTCCATATTCTCTCAGACGGCTGCCGCAGGTCAATCTCCTCTTTGCGTGTCGTTCCTTTGGCCAAGGATCACTGAAATTTAGGAAAACCCCTGATACCTCCCCATCCTGAAAAACATCCTCAAGGCTGTTCACATATTTTAGTACGAACTTTACATTTTTACATTCTGCGCCTTTAACCTTTTCTATGGCATGAAGCGCCACACTCCTGTGACCTTCAAAAGCAACGAAATTCCATTCTTTGTGCAACCTTGCAAGTCTTGAGATAAACTGTCCTTTTCCGCATCCTATTTCAACATAACACGGTTTATTCCAATTTCCCTTGTATCTCTCCGGTTCATGGATTTGAAACATATCTAAGTTATTCAATTTTTCATCTAAATTCCTAATCTTTCTCTGCCGCAAAGCTACCTCCAAATCCTAAGCGTGATTGTAGCCGCAAAAAACAAGATATTTGCCGCCATAAATATTAAATCTCCGCTGTTTATTTTCATTCCGTTCATTCTGGTTCTGTTCTTTCCACCCGAATAACATCTGGCTTCCATAGCCATGGCAAGATCCAGTGCAATTCTAAAGGCACTGACAAACAGAGGAACAAGTATAGGCACAAGGGACTTTGCTCTGGCAATTAAGTTTCCACTCTCAAAGTCTGCTCCTCTTGCCTGCTGAGCTTTAATAATCTTATCGGTTTCTTCCATCAAAGTTGGAATGAAACGGAGGGAAATCGACATCATCATCGCTATCTCATGCGTCGGAACTCCTATCTTCGACAGAGGATAGAGAAGTCTCTCCATGCCGTCGGTAAGTTTTATGGGTGTAGTTGTAAAAGTCAAAAGAGAAGTTCCTATAATCAAAAGTATAAGCCTCACACTCATAAATGCCGCTGTATACAGCCCATTATCGGTCACTTCCAAAAATCCCAATTTCCAAAGAACTCTTCCGTTAATCATAAATATATTGATGGAAAAAGTGAAAATCAAAATGAAAATAATCGGCTTAAGTCCCCTCATTATAAAGCCTATAGGAACTTTTGAAACCGCAACCGCAAGTCCCAAGGCAGCGGCAGCCATCACAAAGCCTATAAAGTTTTCCACTATGAACAGGGCGGCAATATACATCACCACCGAAAGTATTTTTATCCTCGGATCCCTTCTATGAATAGGCGAATCCACCGAATAATATTGTCCCAGAGTTATATCCCTTATCATCTATTCATCTCAATTCTCTTCAAGTAATTATAAATTACATCTTCCGCCGATTTAATATTTAACGGTGAAGTGTCAATCTCAATCCCTCGCTCTTTTACTTCATACATCATTTCCGTAACCGGAGGTACATTTAGCGCAATCGCCTCCAGCCTATCCCTCCGGCTGAAAATTTCCTGCGGAGTTCCCACCATAATAAGCTTGCCCCTGTCCATAACCATCACTTTATCCGACAGGTTTGCCACATCTTCCATGTTATGAGAAACAAGGATTATGATGTTGTTTTGTCTCTCATGAACATCCTTGATCAAATTCAGTATATCTTTGTGCGCACCGGGATCAAGTCCTGCAGTCGGCTCATCCAAAATCAAAACCTGCGGCTTCATTGCTATGACACCGGCAATGGCAACCCTTCTCTTTTGTCCGCCGGAAAGCTCAAACGGCGAGCGCTGACCATATTCATCATAGTCTATTCTCACCATTTCCAAAGCTTCTCTCACTCTGCTTTCCACCTCCGCTTCAGAAAGTCCCAGATTCTTTGGACCAAAGGCAACATCCTTTGCCACGGTTTCCTCGAAAAGCTGATACTCCGGATACTGAAATACCAGTCCAACCCTGCGTCTGATATCACGCATGGAAATCCCTTGCTTTGTAATATCCTTTCCGTCAATGATTATATTTCCGCAGTCAGCCTTGATTAGTCCGTTTAAGTGCTGCAAAAGTGTGGATTTTCCTGAGCCCGTATGCCCGATTATCCCCACAACTTCTCCATCGTAAATATCAAAATTAATATTATCCAAAGCCTTCTGCTCTGCGGCAAGCCCCTTATTGTATACATGTGAAAGATTTCTTACTTGTATTGACATATAAAATCGACCATATCCTCTACTGTAATCACATCATCAGGAATCTTAATTCCCCTTTTTCTCAGCCTTACGGCAAGCTCTACGGCAACGGGGACATCTAAACCGGCGTCCTTTATTTCATCCGCATGGGAGAACACCTCTGCAGGATTTCCATCCAAAATTATCTCACCGTCATTTATAATCAGAACTCTGTCTGCTTGAACCGCCTCATCCATAAAGTGAGTTATCAAAATAGTGGTGATGCCTTCAGCATTGAGGTTCTTTATAATTCTCAGAACATCATGTCTGCCTTTGGGATCCAGCATGGCTGTAGGTTCATCGAATATAATGCATTTAGGTTTCATAGCTAAAACTCCGGCTATTGCAACCCTCTGTTTCTGACCGCCCGAAAGCATATGAGGTGCTTTGAGTCTGTACTCTCCCATTCGCACATCATTCAGAGCCTTGTTCACACGAGTTCTTATTTCATCGGGAGCTGTTCCTATATTCTCCGGTCCAAAAGCCACATCGTCCTCTACGATTGATGAAACAAGCTGATTATCAGGATTTTGAAACACCATTCCTGCTGTCTGTCTGACATCCCAAACATGGTTATCATCAGCAGTATCCCAGTTCTCCACATATATGACCCCTTCCGTCGGAACATAAAGCCCGTTCAAAAGCTTTGCCAATGTAGATTTTCCTGAGCCGTTTCTGCCTATTACAGCCGTAAAACTGCCTTTTTCAATGTCTAAAGAGATTCCTTTAATGGCTCTTAGCACATCTTTTCCCTCTTCCCTCGGGTAGTCAAATATTAAGTTTTCGATGCGAATGATGTTTTCCATAAATACCTCTAAGTATCAATTTTACTATGCTCTCGCATAACTGTCAATTACCAACAGTACTCTAAAATGTGTCAAAAACTACGATTGGCAAACATATTTCACAAAAAACCAAATAGAGAGAGACTTCGTCTGAAAGTCCCTCCCTATCTGTTTATATCAGATGCAAATTAGTCTTCCATAGCTTTAAGGTCTTCGGCAAAAATAAGTTTGCAGCCTGTAGCTTCCTGAATGTCTTCTTTTGAGAAGTCAGGGTGCAGCTCAGTTACCACCAGTCCTTCAGGTCTGACTTCCATAACACCCATTTCAGTGATAATCATATCAACGACTTTTTCCGCTGTCAAAGGTAATGTGCAGGCTTCCAGAATCTTGTGGTTACCTTTCTGTGTATGAGTCATGGCGATAATCACTTTTTTTGCTCCCACTACAAGATCCATAGCGCCCCCCATTCCGGCAACTTTTTTGCCCGGAATAATCCAGTTGGCAAGGTCTCCGTTTGGAGCAACCTGCATAGCGCCAAGAACAGTAGCATCGACATGACCGCCGCGAATGATTCCGAAGCTGTCAGCAGCATCAAAGTATTTTACTCTGTCTACAGTCTTTACATATGTTCCGCCTGAGTCGATTACATTTGTATCAACTTCTGCTTCTTCGGTTACAGGACCTGCAAGTCCCGCAAAACCGTTTTCCGAATGAAGTGTAACCACCACATCTTCAGGGATGAACTGAGGAACCATAGTCGGAAGACCGATTCCCAGGTTGACAACATCTCCGTCGTGCATTTCCTTTGCAACTCTCTTTGCAATTCTAACCTTTATATCTGCCATTTTGGTTCTCCTTCCACTACATTATCTACAAGTACTCCGGCAATTTCAAATGTATCCGGATCCATCTCCGCAATATCTACCAGCTTTTCCGTTGCCACGATTGTGTGGTCTGCTGCTCCTGCCATTACATAGTTAAATGTTTTTGTTGCCTTTGTACATGAGAAGTTACCGAATTTATCACAGATAGATGCTCTGCAAAGTGCATAATCAGCGTGCAAAGGTCTTTCCAAAAGATATTTCTTACCGTCTATTTCCATGGTAATCTTATCTCGTCCAAGCTCATCCTTTTCTGTTTCCATCAAAGTACCTACACCTGTAGGAGTAAGGATTCCACCAAGTCCGTAGTTAGCCGCTCTGATCTTTTCTGCAAGGGTTCCCTGGGGAACCAGAGTGTACTTAAGCGAACCGTCTGCAAACTGTTCATTGAGTCTTGGGTTAACGCCTACATGTGTAGCTATAATATGATCTACCATGCGGTTTTCCAACAATTTGCCAATTCCTCTCGGAGTTTTTCCCGGGAAGTTAGCCGGTTGACCTTCTGCCAAGCCACCGTCATTTCCGATAACAGTTAGATGTTTGACGCCTTTTCTTACCAATGCGTCCATCAAAATTTCAGGAGAACCTGTGCCAAGGAAGCCTCCCACCATGATAGTCATACCATCTTCAATGCCTGCTACCGCTTCATCGGCAGTAATTATCTTGTCAATCATTTTTCATCACCTTTCCATAAACTTTATACAAGGAAGGCACAGCTCTGATAAGCCAAGCCCTCCGCCTGTTACTATATCCACAGAAAATACCACAGAAAACGCACTTTCGGCACGGGATAACGATTATCGGATTTCCTCATGCCCAAGCCCCGTGATTTTCTCTGCTTTATTAAAAGAAGCGTTGATTAACGATCTTCAATTTTAGGCTTATTCTGCCAGCCGCGTTTTTCAACTTCCTGCATTACATATGACATAACATGTTCAGCATATTTTCCGGGACCGAATCCGGCATCATAACCCAGCTCCTGAGCAAGTTCGTGAGAGATACGAGGACCGCCGCAGGTTAGGATAACCTTATCGCGAAGCCCTTCCGCTTCCACAAGCTCAACCATCTTCGTGAGATTCATTATGTGAATATCTTTCTGAGTTACAGTCTGAGATACCAGTATGGCATCTGCATTTACTTCTTTTGCTTTAGCAATCAGCTGTTCACAAGGAACCTGCGATCCCATGTTGTAAGGTACTACATTCTTAAATCTTTCAAGACCGAAGTGTCCGTGGAAGCCCTTCATCTGAATGATAGCATCGATTCCCACCGTGTGGGCGTCAGACTCGATGGAAGCTCCGACAACCACAATATCTCTTCCGATATTTTCACCGATCCATTCGCCGCATTCCACACGATCCATCACATTACCCTCTACCTTAGGTACATGGATAGCTGTGAAGTCAATTGTCTGCTGCGCAGCTCCGTATACCACAAAGAAAGTATATCCCGGAGCAAGCTCATGGTAATAGGTTACATTCGGCTCATCAAAGCCGAGTTTCTTTACATACTGCTTGGCACATTCTTCCGCTTCTTCACCATATGGAACAGGAAGTGTGAAAGCCATCTCTACTTTACCGTCGTTTAATGTGTCACCATAAGGCTTAACTTTTGTTAAATCCGCGGTGGTTACTGCTGTTTTATTCTCTGACATCTAAAACACCCTCCTTATTCATGATCCATAAATAGCTTTGTAAATGGGTTGAAATAATTCTCGCCTCTGGTTGTAACGCCTTCTAAGCCGTGACCACCGTCGAACGGACGCTTAACTCCACCAAACTTACCTTTTTGAATTGTTTCAAAAAGACCTTCTTCTTCAACTTCTGCAAGAAGAGTATCGGCCTTCTTAAGAACTTCCTGAGCACGGCTCTGGATAATCCCGTCCTTTTTAAATTCCACATCTTCTCCGATGTGCTTGCAGTTGTTAAAGATATACTGAGCATTTTCTATGGACAGATATCTGTCGTGCATATGTGGTGTATGGATAGCTTCTGTAAGCATTCCCTGAAGCAGCAGAGACTGATGCGACCAGATTGCAACCAAATTGAAAAGCGCATCCTGAATATGTCCCATAAATATATTACCTGTCATGAACTTTGTAGGAGGCATGTACTTAAGTCTTGCCTTAGGGAAGATTTCCCTTGCCATAATAGCCTGTGACAGCTCAAGAAGGAATCCGTCCTCAGTTTTAGGATCCATCTCAAAAGCGTGTCCAAGACCCATCTGTTCCTCAGGAATATTAGCAAGAACGGCAAACTGTTCGTTGATAAACTGAGAAGCGGTTACTGTATGTGCAGATTCCACAGCATCGTCTGTTGTTAAGTAGTTATCTTCTCCTGAGTTGAATATGATTCCGCAGTATCCGATAATAACTCTGGACATGAACTGGTCAACCAATGTTCTCTGCATGTTGATGTCTCTGAAAAGAATACCGTAAATAGCGTCATTGAGCATTACATCCAATCTTTCCAAAGCTCCCATTGCAGCAATTTCAGGCATACACATTCCTGATGAATAGTTGCACAATCTGATGTATCTTCCAACTTCCTCGCCAACCTCGTCAAGAGCTTTTCTCATTATTCTGAAGTTTTCCTGAGTAGCATAGGTACCACCGAAACCTTCAGTTGTAGCACCGTAAGGTACATAGTCGAGAAGTGACTGGGCAGTTGTTCTGATTACGGCGATGATGTCCGCACCCTGTCTTGCCGCAGCCTGCGCCTGAATAACGTCTTCGTAAATATTACCTGTAGCTACGATAACATATAGGTATGGTTCAGGACCTGAACCGATGGTATCCAGATATTCCTGACGCTTAGCCTTCTGCATGTCGATTTTTTCAAAGGTTTTTTTGATTGAAGGCTGAAGTGCTTCGTGGGCTTCTTCCATGGTGCATGTCGGAAGCTTGGTTACATCAAGTTTTCCCTCTGCCATGTCCTCTGCAATTTCCTGAGGTGTTTTGCCTGTCTGAACTATTGCATTACCAATCCAGTAAGCTACACCCGTTGAAAGCGCTCCGGCTTCTTTAATCTGGTCAACCACCACATTAGGAAGCGGATTGTCCACATCATCGACTCCGTCCACACCCAGCAGTCTCAAGATTGTTCTTTCCGTAGAAACTGTCGTGTGTCTTGAAATGAAATCCTGCATATCTTTGGCGATATTTTTCGCATGATTTCTGGCACTTGCAACAACCTCAAAATCAAGATTTAGTTTGCTTTTCATCTTTTTTCTCCTTACTTGATATATTTTTTCGCTCCATCTATTATCTCGTCGCTGATTCCCAGCATCTTGGCAATATTCAGAGCATCCTTAGGAACCTCTCCACTCTTTTCTACTCTACACAGCCTGTAGTCCATGTATTTTGAAATTATATTTATCCTATCACGCTTCTTTGCATACCTCAGTTCTCTGTCCAGCAAGGTGAAGTTGGCATTTGCAAGTCCCCTAACCTGCATATTTATAACTCCTTCTCTTTCTGTTACAGTTTCAAAGTGAGTTGTGATAAGAGAGATATACGGTTTAACGATTAAATAGTCGACTATAGATTTTGTCAGCGCCAGCCCCTCAACAGGGTTAGTTCCGCTGGCTATCTCGTCCATCAGTATTATTGAACGATCCTGTCCGTTGTCAAGAATCTGTTTAAGTTCTTCCATTTCCGAGCCGAAAGATGAAAGACCCCGTTCAACCGACTGACTGTCGCCTATCAGAATTTGCATATAGTTTGAAAGGCCGACTCTCGCCACCTCCGCCGGAACAAAGAACCCGTACTGCGCAAGGATTGCCACCTGTCCCGCCAGCTTCAGAGAAATGGTTTTGCCTCCCATGTTGGCACCCGTAATACAGGTAACTCCGTCCTTCAGCGAAATTGAAATCGGGCAGTACTTCTGACCTTTGGAATTCAGGATTTCCTCAACCTGAAGGTTTCTTCCGTTTTCAAACTCTATTATATGTTCTTCCGTAATTTCCGGTTTTATGAGATTTCGTTTAATGGCGTACAGTCCTCTGGCAAGGGCCAACTCTAATGCCCCCATGGTCTCGCAGTTTTTTACAAGCACATCTTTAAACTTTGCAATTTCTTTGGAAAGAATCTCTGTAATTCGTTCTTCCTCTGCATCGATTAAAGCGTTCAGGTTCTCCATCTCCTCTATATACTTAAAAACTTCTTCGTTAGGCTTCAGTTTAAAAGTAACACTCATATAGTCCTGATCTGCAACCTCAAGTTCCTGCAAATTACCGATTTTTTCAAAGTCCGGATGAGATCTCGCAACGACTATATCGAATTTAGGGGTGAGCTGTACTCCTTTCTCTCTGCGCAAAGCGTCTCTTGCCGCCTTCTGTGCTTTTCTTAT
The DNA here is from genome assembly GCA_945830395.1 of uncultured Clostridia bacterium. Classification (GTDB taxonomy): domain Bacteria; phylum Bacillota; class Clostridia; order Peptostreptococcales; family Anaerovoracaceae; genus Aminicella. The sequence continues at coordinate 41,157 of CALZYE010000011.1, read as the reverse complement.
ATCCAGTTCATAGGATCGCTTCTTCTTCCGATATTCTCCAAGCTTCTCGCTGAACTCATCGTATATATAGAAGGTGTTCATCCTGTCTTTTCTGGGATCCAGTATATCTAAAAGTTCCTCCGTATCATCAAGATAATACTCATTTGGGATGTCTGCACCTAAAGTCACTTCTTTATCGAAAGTTTCCTCCGCACTCTTGTCATCAGCTTCATCTTCTCCTGCTGCAGCCTTCAGCTCCGCCACACAGCAGCCGCTCTGATAATCTCCCGCTTCCTTGTCCTTAGTCAGTTTCAGAAGTTGTCTCATCTGCAAAAGAAGGGATTTGACCTCATAGATTTCCACCACCGACAGGGTATTATGCTCACTTCTGACAATGGTATTCACAGAGTCCTTAACTTCCATAAAGACCTCTTGAATCTTAGCCCTCAGTGTAGGATATTCTCTTATAAACGCAATCATATCCTCAATGCGGTTAAGCTCTGCCCTAAGAGCATCTTCTTCCCCCGGAAAAAAAGGCTTCATTTCCTTCAGCTTTTTCTTTCCGAAAGGTGACATGATTTCCATGTTCAGCATTACATAGTCCAAGCCCGTTTCGCTTCTCGTTTTTACATTTGCCAATCTTCTGTTTGATCCACCTTGCATATCTACATCCTTACATCTATTACAGGTATATCAGGAATAGCTTTCTTCATTTCCTCAAGCAGAAGTATATTATCGAAGGTATACCCTGCCGGAGCCCATGGATTAACTGTTATTAAAGCAATTTCAATCTTCTTAAGTACCGAAACCCTAAAGCCCTTTTTTCTGAACTTTCCCCAGTCCATGGGGTTTATAAAAATCTTTGTCGGGTCCTTTAGGACAAATCTTACTTGCTTAAGTTTCTTCGGATTAATATCTGAAATTACGCTATTAGTAAAAGCTCCCGGAATATAGACAAATCTCGTATCTTCCTTAATCGCTTCGTCTATATGCCTTGCCGCGCCTAAACCCGTTACCAAATCGAGTTTCGTTACGCCTGCATCTTCACTAATAATCATAATCTTATCGTCAAAATTATTAGCTTGGATAGCCTCTCTGTAAGGACCATCCTCAAGTTCATCTGTTGAATACAAACTGACAACATGGGCAGTTTCTTCAACCATTTTATTCATTTTTCTCGAAATCACAGCTCCCGTAGCCAGTATAATGGCATCGGAGGTGTCCGGGGATGCTATTGTTTTTCTGTCTATAGCTCCGTCAATCATGACTAAATCGCATCCGTCATTCAGCATGTCCTGACAAAGTTTTTTCTGTTCTGCATTTATTACAGGGCCTGCAACCTGTACATATCCGGCTTCTTTTACCCTGCAAATCAAAAGCGTTCCTATGGCAGTGGAGTAATTGGTTCTCTTTACCACTTCAAGTCCCGCATCCGACAGCTCGTACAGCAGCGCCGGAACTGCTACAAGTGTATCCACATCCAGATATACTCTGGGTTTTTCCGTTCCTGTAACCAAATCCTGAGTCTCACCGTCTCTGCCCGTTGAGGTTATTCCCAGTTTAAGTCCTTCATCCATAGCCTCTTCAATAAGGTAGTTAAGGGCTGTCGTCTTGCCTGCATTCTTCGACATTCCGACTATTGATAAAGTCTTGTATTTAGTTGAAAGCTCTTTTAGTAATCCCATTTAACCAACCTTTGAAGTTTTGCAATAGCTTTTCAATGACATAGGGAGACCGAAGCCTCCCTATGTTTATTTGTTCGGTCTACATAAGCAGACTTATATTAGTGTTTGTTTCTTTCGTGTCTTGCCAGGTGAGCAGGTTCCATAGATTTGATCTGCAGACCTTCACCAAGTGCCGATACGCCTGAAACTTTTATGCCCTCTTTTCCTTCTCTGTAGTTGAAGTTGCACTTAACATCAGGAAGGTGTGGCTGTGTGTATGTAGTGATAACGCCTTCGTAGTTTCTCAGAATAATCTTATCAGGTGTTTCTGAGATTACATACTGCGGCATTACAGGTGTCTTACCGCCACCACCCGGAGCGTCGATTACGAATGTAGGAACGCAGTATCCGGAAGTATGTCCTCTCAGACCTTCCATGATTTCAAGTCCCTTAGCCATCGTAGTTCTGAAGTGTTCAATACCGACAGACAGGTCACAGATGTAGATGTAGTAAGGTCTCACTCTGTTCATAACAAGTTCGTGAACAAGGTCCATCATAATTGACTTGTCATCATTGATGCCTCTTAGAAGTACACTCTGGTTTCCTAAAGGAATACCTGCGTCAGCAAGCTTTCTGAGTGCTTCTTTTGCTGTTTCTGTGATTTCCTGCGGATGGTTAAAGTGTGTGTTCAACCAAATTGGGTGATATTTCTTTAGCATGTTAACTAAATCGTCAGTGATTCTCTGAGGCATAACAACAGGTACTCTGGAACCCAGTCTTACGATTTCAACATGAGGAATCTTGCGAAGCTCGCTGATGATGTATTCAAGAGTGCTGTCTTCAACAAGAAGGGCATCTCCGCCGGATAGAAGTACATCTCTAACCTCAGGAGTTCTCTTGATGTATGCAATACATGCATCGATATCTTCTCTTGATCTTGCTCCGTCCGTTTCTCCTGCAAGTCTTCTTCTTGTGCAATGACGACAGTACATTGAGCACTGGTCAGTGATTAAGAAAAGAACTCTGTCAGGATATCTGTGAGTCAGTCCCGGAGCAGGTGAATCTGCATCCTCGTGCAGCGGGTCTGCATCATCAGCCTCTGATCTGTGCATTTCCATAAGTGTAGGAACTGCCTGCATTCTTACAGGATCTGTAGGATCGTCAGGATCCATAAGTGATGCGTAATAAGGTGTGATTCCAACTCTGAATCCGCCGATAACCTTTTCGATATCAGCCTTTTCCTGTTCAGTCAGGTTTACAACCTGGCAAATGTCTTCAAGTGTTGACAATCTGTGTGACACCTGCCAATGCCAGTCGTTCCACTGTTCTTCCGTTACATCCTTAAACAAAGGAATATCTTTCCAATTTCTAATAGCCATAATAAATCTCCTATTTTCGTTTCTTCAACGCAGAGTTTCTTCTTTTAATTAACTTGTCAGACTGAGGCTCATAAAGTGAACCTTCCGTGAACCCTCAATCCGACAAATTGATTAATACTATAAGTAAAATACAACTGATATTTTAACCGGTATGCTCGGACTAAGCGTACAGCTCCTTGAACAATTTCATAAGTTCAGGATTTTCTCTCAACTCCTGTAGAGTAACTTCAGCGTGTCCCTTGCAGTATCCGTTACCGATAATCATGTTAACATCTTTACCAACACCTTCTGCACCGAGAGCTGCCTTAGTGAAGTTTGTAGCCATTGAGAAGAAGTATACAAGACCGTCATCCTTAGTTGCCAGGATTGAAGCCATCTCTGTGTTTTCGATGTTAACAACATTGATAACCACATCGCAAAGCTCGCCGTTTGTAACTTCCATAATCTTCTCGTACATTCCGACAGCATCTGTAGCGTCCATGTGGAAGTATTCGTCAGCCAAGTTTAGATTCTTAGCTCTTTCTTCCGATCTTGGAGAACCTGCGGCACAGATAACTTTACCTGTAACCCCTGCTCTCTTCTTTGCTTCGTATAGGCAAAGCATTCCGGATTTTCCGCCGCCGCCGATAACAAGAACTGTGTCGCCCGGCTTAACCAACTTAGCTGTCTGAGCAGGTGCACCTGCAACATCGAGTGCGGATAGTGCAAGACCTTCTTCCATATCTTCCGGAAGAACAGCGTAGATACCGCTCTGGAACAGGATTGCATGACCCTTGATGTCAACCTGGTCGATAGCAGGTCTCATGTCGATGATTTCATCAATTACAAGTGGTGTAAGTGACAGTGAAACCAGTGTAGCGATTTTGTCGCCAACCTTAAGATCACCCTTCCATTCAGGTCCTATTTCCTCAACAGTTCCGATAAGCATTCCGCCGGAGCCTGTCCAAGGGTTCTTGTGCTTACCTGCCTTGGCTACGATACCAAGCATGGTTTCCTTAATCTTTTCGATATCATCAGCAGAAAGATCATCAGTAGGTTTCTTTCCACAAGCGTGGTCTACAACAGATGTGAATGAAGCTGAGTCGATGTTAAGAGTCTTAACTGAGATTTTAACCTCGTTGTCATAGATCTCCATATCATTATCAATAACATCTGCCGGCTGTGGTAGAACTCCCTTTGGTGAAATTACTCTGTGAGTACCGTACGGATTTCCTTTTTTCATTTGCATTATCCTCCTAAAAATTTAATTAATAATTATAAGCTATTTGTTTCGGCTCTCAGCCGACCGTATCTATTATAGATTTATTCACAAAATATGTCCATGTTTTAGGTGTTATCAATTGGCAATTTTTTGACAATCCCTCTTATGAACCTCTTTCGGTTCGATAAATTTCATGCGTGAACACTTTGCGGTTCGCGCCTTATATTATGTATGCACTACAGGTTATATTTTTTCTTTTTCCTTACAAGCTGGGTCTGGCTTATACCTACCGCCTTTGCAACCTTTCTGGTAGAACCGTACTGTTCACAGGCATGTTTTAAAATATTTTTTTCAAAATTTCTCACCAGCTTTTCCAGATCCATGACCTGCCCGTCGGAAGTCCCCGAAGAAGTTCCGACAGAGTTGTCAAAAACATCTCCGTGAAGTTCTCTCATCACATCGATTAGGGTAATCTGCTTTCTCGGAGTGCCAATCATCAGTCGCTGCACGGTATTTTCAAACTCCCTGATATTTCCCGGCCAGTCGCACTGCTTCAAATATTCCACAGCATCCCTGTCTATGGTCCTCTTCATATCGAACTTCTTGCCGTATTTATTTAAAAAATGCTGAGTAAGCGCAGGTATATCTCCCGTTCTTTCCTTGAGCTGCGGAACCTGAATCCGTACGACATTGAGCCTGTAATACAAGTCCCTTCTGAATTTGCCGTCTCCGATCATCGCCTCAACATCTCTGCTTGTTGCGGACAAAATTCTCACATTCGTCTTTACCGGAATCGTCCCTCCAACTCTGAAAAATTCACCATCCTGAATGGCTCTCAAAAGCTTTGCCTGCATATCGGGGGAAAGTTCACCCACATCGTCGAGGAAAAGCGTTCCGTTGTCAGCCCTTTCAAAGCATCCGCTTCTGCCTCTTTCCACACCGAAAAAGTCAGCTTCAAGGCGTTCTGAAGAGATGGAAGCACAGTTAATCTTTACGAAGGGCTGCATTTTTCTCACGCTGTTCTTATATATGATATTTGCAACATTTTCTTTCCCCACTCCTGTATCTCCCGTGATAAGAACATTGCAGTCATATTTGGAAACAGTCAGAATTTCATCAAGAACCGTTGCCATCGCCCCGCTTTCGCATATAAAATCCTCAAGCATGGTCTGTCTCTGTCCGGAAACCTCACGAAGCCTGCTTTCTCTATTGATAGGGTAGGCGGGATCGTCGTTGAATCTCACATTCGTTTCCACAGCTCTTTCAATATAGGGCGTAATGTCCTTCACAATATCTATGTCGAAGTTTTCATACGCCGCTGTGAATCCGTCTGCACACCTTATGTCAAGCTGCTTTGAGATGGCTTCTGTTATATAGAGCGCAATGTTGTAGTTGTTTATGAGGTTGGCAAAGACCACCGTTCCTCCCTGACGAGTCGCCAAAATGTTTATGGTCTCGGCGCCGGGAATATCGGCGCAGTTTACAGACAAATCGAAGGGCGCCTTCTTCTGAATCTCTTCCATGCACTCCAGCGGTTTCAGAATATCCACCATCCTGACCTCCGTAAAAACATTGTCCATAAGACGATCCATGGAGCTGCCGCTCAGCAGTGATTCCGTTTTTTTGTCCAAGAGGCATATTATCTCCGCATCATCTCCTGTCACTTTTTTTATGGCATACCCGTAAAACAGGTTTGTAAGCTCGTTGTTGCCTACGATGAGAAACTTTCTTTTTCCTACTGCGGTGTTGCTTACCTTAAGCAGGGTGCCGGATTCGTTCAGCGCATAAAGCAACAGATTGATGTGAACATCTTCCGTCTTTTTTACCACCGGAATCTTATCGTATATTATGGCATATCCCTCAACATCCACCTGTCCGAATGCTCTGTCGATTGCCGTCACCTTATCGACATTTATAGGAACAGATGCCATGGAAGTATTGCAAATCACTTCATCCCCCGGCTTTAAATTTAACGGGTTCTCATATTTTGCGCCTATTTCTCTCACAGTTCCGTAGAACAGTCCTCCCGTGTCGGTTACCGGATTGTGCAGTTTCCCTCTCCTGATTATGATGTCCATAATCTTCTGCTTGATTCTCTCGCCGTTGTCGTTTGCCTCAAGGCAAATCTGCTTGAAACTGGTTCCTTCTATATGAATTTTATGTATATCGACCCTCATCTCAAAAGGCTCAATCTTCCTGCTGTTATCAAGTTTCCACGCGGAAGTGGGCAGTACATACTGGGGTTCCAATACACGATTTTGTCCAAATCTATCGTATTGACTCATTTTCGCTTCACTCCTTTTCCATCGAACCGTTTTAGGTTCACATATATCTATGTCAATATTAAAACATTTCATCAACTTTTGCAAATGTTATTTACAGACTTATATTTAACCTCTATAATTGTACTGACAAATTAAAATCAATCAATTGAATGAAAAGGAGTATAAGATGGCTGAAGAAAAAATCACATCCACCCTTCGTCTGAGAATGTCTGCAAAGGATGCACACTACGGCGGAGAACTCGTTGACGGAGCTCACATGGTACACCTGTTCGGTGATGTTGCTACAGAACTGCTGATCAAACTTGACGGAGACGAAGGTCTGTTCTGTGCATACGATAACATTGAATTCCTGGCGCCTACATATGCCGGAGACTATATTGAAGCGTACGGAGAAATTACAAAAATCGGAAACACTTCCCGCAAAATGTCATTTGAAGCCCGCAAAGTTGTTGTTTCAAGAAAAGATATCAACGCTTCTGCAGCTGACTTCCTGGAAGAGCCGATTGTTGTTGCAAGAGCAACCGGAACTTGTGTAACTCCAAAGGAAATGAAGCGTAAATAAGTTCATCTTTATTTGATTAATAGATTCAAAGGATTTCATTAAACAAATACAGGCAGGCTTCTTGAAGCCTGCAAAATACAATTTCAAAGCCAAAATAAAAAAGCCCCTCGTATAACACTTGGGGCTTTTATCCTGTACGCTAAAGTCCTGCTCTTGTTTGTCATATAAGCCACAAAACGCTGTGCTCACTCAGATTCTATGTATTAATATTTTGTTATATCATATTTATTTTAATATTATAAGTCTTTATTTTATCTATTTAATTTGGTAAAATGTTACTGGTAGTTGAGTTTTTACGAACAAGTATGGGAGGTTACAAATGACAAAAAAAATATTTATATTATCATTGTCAATCTTGATAATTAGTGTTCCAATATTATCATTTGGCTCAACAAGGTCTGATGATACTAAAATGAAAAGAATCCAATATTCTCTTAATAAGTTAAACTATGGTGGTGTTAACAACTTTTTATCTCAAGCATCGTCTGCCAAAGAGTATAAAAACTATGTTGCATACAAATTCGATAAACTGAATTCGATAGTAAATGTTTATCAACGTGAAAATTATGTAAAATTTAAAATTTTCGAAAAAAGAACACTATAGTTTATAGAAAAAATAAAATAACTTTAGATGGCGAAGAGATAGAAATTAAATCAAGCACCAAAATAGATTTTGTATCTGCTAAAGATGATGTTTCTACGCCAAAGGGCTCTTTAAAAGTTAGGTACCATAACTCAATTCGTCCAGCTTTTAAAGCCACCTATTCAAAATATATAGGAAAAACTCATAATACAAATATTATTTTATCGAAAATAATATCATCACTAACAACATCTGCTTTATTATCTATATTAACTGCCGCATGCCCGCTATTTGCAATTGTTGACACAGCTTCATCGCTACATGATGCTTATGATATATTAAAAACAAAACATTTATCTTGTATAGATCGTGTATACAGACCCAAGCAACACCCTAGTGGTTGGTATAAAGGTCATTATTGTGAATTGCATAAGACCACTTGGTACCCAGAAGTTAATTTTAAAGGAAAGAAGAAAATTACAAAGGCATATCGGATCGGAGTTGTAATATGAATAAAAACAAAATATTAATTTTATACTCGCTGTTCACAATATTATCTAATATTATAATGCTTATCGTTACTCTAAAATCTGCTGATGGTTCTTACTACACAGTTAGTGCTTTATTACCGGTAAAAATTGCAGGCATGAACATAGTGTATGCATTTGGCTGGATTGGAATTATATTGCGAACTAATAATAAAAAGGTCCGTAAGTAAAAAAGAATGAAACTCTCCTTGAGGGTGGGTGATACGGACGTAATCACGGACTATCAAAAGGCTTCTTCGGTTTGAAGAAGCCTTTTTTATAAATTACTCAGGTATTCAAACTCGCCTTTGCTGAGTTTTCTGTACTGCCCCGGCTTCAAATGCCCCAGCTTCATGTTTCCTATGGAAATCCTCTCAAGTTCCTGCACCGGATAGCCTACGGCTTCAAACATTCTTCTGATTTGGCGGTTTTTGCCCTCGCAAATGGTTACCTCAAGCAGCATGGAATGACGATTCCATGTAACAACATCAACTTTTGCAGGTGCAGTCTTAAACTTCCCTAAGCGAACTCCTGCGCGAAGCATGGAAATCTTCATCTTACTTATATTACCTGCAACTCTGACCCTATATGTCTTTCCTACCTTGTGACTTGGGTGCATTATTCTGTTTGCAAAATCTCCGTCATTTGTAAGCAGCAAGAGTCCCGAGGTATTATAGTCAAGTCTCCCCACAGGAAAGACCCTTTCCTCCACATCACTCATAATGTCAACCACCGTCGTTCTGCCTCTGTCATCCTTAACTGCGGTTATTACACCTAAAGGCTTATTCATAGCATAGTAAACCCTGCCTATCTCATTGCATGCGGTTTTGCCGTCAATTAAAACCTCATCACCTTCTGTCACATTATATCCCGGCTCCGACAAAACCTTACCGTTCACCTTAACCTTGCCCTCTTTAATAAGCTCGTCAGCCTTTCTTCTGCTGGTGATTCCTGAATTTGCAATATATTTATTAATTCTCATCTTCTTCTCCGTAAGTTTCCGCAACCTTCATCATAATTGCGCACTCGACCCTTTTTTTGAAGAGTTCGCAGCCCTGTTCGTAGACTCCCCTAATTGAGCCTGTACTGTGAAGGGCGTTGGCTGCGCAACCTCCCGAGCAGTAAAGTCTTGCCCAACAGGATTTACATTCCTCTCTGGCATATACATTGCACATTTTGAAATCCTTTACGGTTTCTTCTGCCGTAACGCCGTTCCATATATCTCCCATCTTAAATCTGCTGTCACCTACAAACTGATGGCAAGGGAACAGTTCTCCCCAAGGAGTAACCGCAAAGTATTCAGTACCTGAGCCGCAGCCGGAAATTCTCTTATATATACACGGACCTCCCTCAAGGTCAAGCATATAGTGATAGAATGTAAAGGGTCTTTCTTCTTTCTTCCTTCTAAGCATCTCTTTTGCCAGAATCTCATATTGTTCAAATACGATTTTCTTATCCTCTTCTGTAAGACTCGACGGGTCATCGGAAGGACATACTACAGGTTCCATAGAAAGCTGATCAAATCCCAAGTCCGCCATATGAAAAACATCATTTGTAAAGTCGGGGTTGGCATGAGTGAAGGTTCCCCTCATATAATAATTTTTACCGCCTCTTGCCTCCACAAATCTTTGGAATTTAGGCACGACATCGTCATAGCTCCCTCTGCCATCAATGTACTTTCTAAACCTGTCGTGAACCTCTTTCCTGCCGTCAAGGCTCAAAACCACATTGTGCATTTCCTTATTTGCAAATTCTATGACCTCATCATCTACGCCCACTCCGTTAGTCGTAAGGGTAAATCTGAAATTTTTGCCATGCTCTTTCTCTATTTCACGGCCGTATTTCACAATGCCTTTAACCACTTCCCAGTTGAGGAGAGGCTCTCCTCCGAAAAAATCCACTTCGAGATTAACTCTGTTACCTGCATTTTCAATTAAAAAGTCCAAGGCTCTTTTTCCTGTTTCCAGACTCATTATACCTCTTTCACCGTTGAACTTTCCCTGTGCGGCAAAGCAGTAGCTGCAGTCAAGGTTACAGGTGTGGGCAACATGAAGACACAGCGCCTTTATTTCAGTGTGCCTGTTCTTCAAATCATAGGCCCGCGGCTCATAAATATCCGATGTAAAAATCTTTCCCGCTTTTTTAAGCTCGTCTATGTCCTCAAATACTTCAAAAATTTCTTCCGAAGTAATATCAGGATACTTTGCCGAAATTGTCTCGGCTATCTCGTCACGAGTTAATTTTTCCTCACAAAAAAGTGAGATGATGTCATATGCGACATCATCTACGCAATGTACCGAGCCACTATTGACATCCAGTACAATATCAAACCCGTTAAGTTTGTACTGATGAATCATCATTTCACCTTTTCGCAAGGCTGGTTTGCAACGCCGCAGGATGTCTTGCACGCCGACTGACATGAAGTCTGGCACTCTCCGCATCCGCCGTCTTTTAAACTTTCCTTAAGATTTCTTGTTTCGATAGTCTTGATTCTTTTCATGATTGCTCCTCCTGCTGTTTATAGATACTTTCATAGCGATTTTCTACATTTTCACACGCTATATAATAGCGTTATTATAAGATTTTGTCAAGAAAACAGCCCGCCGTTTGCACTTATCAAGTGGTAATTCCCTTTGATATTGACATAATAGGCGGCAAACTTATGCCCGTAAGTACCGAAAAATTAACAATTCTATGCCATGCGAGCCGTTAGTTATAGGCTCCATGTAATTCAATACATTATTCTACCATATTTTTTCTTGAATTTATAGTCTTTTTTTTAGAAAATTTCAATATTATAATGATTATGTCAATAATTTCAATATTTTATTCAAGAAAGGGGTTTATTATGAAAAAGTTATATCCACAATATTAGCACTTAGTCTAATAATCTCTACACCTTTATCCGTATTTGCCAACTCTACTAAAAATATTCCACCTAATAGTCCCGAAAATGAAATGGCAAAAATTAACAACATTATTAATAAATTAGATCCATATGTAAAATATAACAGTGCTACTAATGAGTATTTTATAGATGCAAAAAAACTACCAAAAACCATTACGAAGTCAGAAATTAGAATTGCTAATAAGATAATCTCTAATACAAATCAAAATAATTTAATAAAACCATCTGCACATAATACTACAGTAAAAGCCAAGAAAAAAGGACCGGACTTATACCGGTACCGGTTTGGGTTAGGAGGCAATAGATGAGAAATATAAAAATTATATTGGATGTACTTGCCTGTATCATTCTTTTAGGTGGTTACTTTTTACATAAAGCCGGCAAAATATCTCATAAGTTTTCTATATACTCAAGAGTAGTCGGAGTCATTCTATTGATAATAAGTGCAATTTTATCATATAAATATATAGTATAGCATCAAAAAACAAAGATTTTGGATTTAGGGTGGTACGAACTATCTTGCGGATACAAAAATATCAAGTAGGGATTGAGTAGGGGCTGACATGCAGCCCCTCTCATACTGCCGCACATGCCGTCCGATATACGAGGGCTCAATCAAAATCATATAGAACCGGAGTGATAATATTTGGTGGCACTGAGTCCTCCGCTTGCTGTTATCAATAGAAGAAGCCCCTTTCCGGGTCTTTAAATTCTCTAAGTCTTGTTTCATACACTTCCATGGCAACATCCTCGTAGGGAAGTTTTCCTTCTTCCCCTAAAAGGTTCAAAATGTATTTTGTAAAAGGCGGGTTCAAAATCAAAAGAGGACCCAGCAAATATGTCGCCATAAAATTGTTAATCCTTACGCCTTCACCCATGTGGGAATCTTGTTTTTTTCCGTCTATGCCCACACCTCGGATTCTCTTGAACAGCGGCGTCCATGTATCTCCCTCATCGCTTGGAAGAATATGTCCGAACTGGCTCTTGAAGCCCACTATTTCGATTTTTTGAGCTTCGTTGTTTCCCGAGTCTACCTCTTTCGCCATACCTTCTTCTCCTATGACTGAAGCTGCATCTTCATGGAGATTGAATTCCCCCAGAAAAAGCGAATTGTGTCTTTTCATCATCTCAGGTCTTGCCGTGCCGTGAAAAAATCCAAGGCACGAAGTTTCACTGCCATCCTCACAGACAATTTTATCGCAAAATATCTCAAGAGCATTTCCCGTGGCAAGAATAACCGCACCTGAATCTATAAGTTCTCTAAGCCTCTCTCTTAGAGGCATAAGTTTCTCACACACCATTTTCTGCGAGTTCTCTGTCATCGAACCCAAATAGATAAAGTTCACATCCTCCGATACAAACTTAGGCTTCTCAAAAATACCGGTTTCATATACTTCCGCGTTCTTTATTGCAGAAAGGATATACTTCATGTTTGCAGGTTCTCCGTACAGGTCGCAAAGATCCGGATATAAAATTTCTATCTTCATCACTGAACCCTCCTTTTCCTTGCAATGTCTTTGGTCTTGGCAAGAACCCTTTCGCCCAAAGCAATTGAATCGGTTCCGTAAAATATAAAAATGCTTTCTCCCTTCGTGTATTCAAGTTTATCAGGGGCATCAATTTCACTCTTTACCCATATAATTTTTTCCTCAGGTACTCCTGCAAGAAGAAGACGCAGATGATAATCTTTTCCTCTGGGACCTGTTACTATTATGCGCTTTATGCTTTGGTCGTTCAGATACTCAAAGTCACAGTCGTAAAGCCAGCTGGTATTTTCTGACCAGGTCTTTTCGTCTCCGAGACAGTTCATCATCAGTACCAGCTCTTTGTCTCCCTTCTGTCCGGCTACATAATCAAAAGCTCTCGAGCTTCCAAGGGCGTTGTTTTCCTTCGCCATTTGATTTGCAACAAAAACATCGCCGCAAAGCTCTTTGGAATATCTGCTTCCCACAATTTTCACCTTTTTCAGAAGTTCTTTACTCTCTCTATAGCCGATTCCAAGCTCCTTAAGCACCGCTACGCAGGACACCATATTGTAGATATTGTGTATTCCGTCGCTTATAAACTTGTAATTAACCCTCTCATCGGCATCTCCTATGTCAATGGTCATTTTCTCAAAATCGACATTGCTTCCGAAATAATCATATTCCGGGGCTTTGAAGCCGCAATGAGAACAATACGCCTTTCCTATGTGGTGATATCTGAGATACTCATACTTCAGCTTATGGCTGCATATAGGACAAAGAGTTATGTCGTTAATCAGATTTATAGACTCAGTCCTGTCTGAATCCATCTTCGTTATGCCGAAATACACCCTTTCATTTTCACTGCAAAGTCTCGCTGAGATAAGGTCATCAGCATTCAATATCAGCTTTGTTTCTTTAGGTATATTAGCATTGAGAATCCCGGCAATATACTCAGTGTGAGCATTTCGCTTTATGGAATCTCTGAAAAGGTTGGTCACCAGCATATACTCAGGCTTTATATAGGGCAATATTTTCGGAGTTGCTCTTTCGTCTATCTCAAGAACCGCCATTTCGTACCTGCTCTTTCCAAACAGGTTTGCGCCTCTCAGCAGGCTTGTTGCTATTCCGAAATGTATGTTGGAGCCCAGTCTGTTGTTCAGAACGGAAATTCCCTTAGCTTCAAGGGCATCAACCAGTAGGTTTGATACAGTGGTTTTTCCGTTGGTTCCCGTTATTCCCACAATTTTCTCGGGTTTTCCTATATGCGCCAAAAAATCCGGGCATATTTTTATTGCAAGGAGTCCCGGGAAATTAGTTCCGTTTCGTTTCGTCAGTTTCAGTGCGATTACAGACAATTTTGCCGCAAGCAGAGCTGCTGCATATCTAAATTTTCTCATAAATTCTCTCCGGTTAATAAATATATCAAGCCGCTCATACATCTCACGCGTACGGCGGCTCGCATTTCTATCTGTATTGGTAACTCGGTGCAACTTTCTTCAGTACAGGAATAATTCCTATTCCACCCGGAGTTTGCCCCGGAAGCTGCCAAAAGTCGTGGGCACAGTAGTTATTGCCCTCAATAATTGCAGGTCCTGTAGGCGTAATGGCAACATCCCATCCCACATATCTCATCTGGGGAACCACCATGGCCGCTTTTAGAACCATTTCCTTGGCCTCCTTGAAGAAGGGCGTCTTGAATCCCACCAGGGGATGCCCCGTAAAAGGATGCTCCGTGTAGTGTTCATCATCAGTGGTTTCTCCGGGATGCGCAGGAAATAAAAATTCTCCCGTTTCCAGGTCCACAGGCCCGTGAACTCCGTAGTTGTCCACAATCCTTTCGTTGTTGCCGAATTTCTGAACGGAATAAATCAGGTTCGGTTTCCCGTCGTCGCCGATTAAGGTAATCATTCTCATGGTATTTACCGAGTAAGGATAAACCGCACTCAGCGCAGGGTGGTTCTCTATTACATCTTCAAGAGTTCCAAAGCCCTTATCTGCAACATATTTATAGAACTCCTCTCCGCTTCCAAAATCTTCTTTTTTCAAAAGCTCAGCGCCGTGTCCACAGGTAAGGTCAGTCATCTTGGCAAAAATCTTGTCCTTCTTCTCGTAGTATGCTATAACCTCTTCTTTTGAGGCCGCCGCCATATCCACATATTCTCTGCCGATATAATCTTTGAAAACCTCATTGAATTCATTCTTGTTGTCAAAGAAATGAGCATAAGCTTCGTCGTTTACCTGCTGAATCAGTTTCTTGCTTCTGAATCTGGTCAAATAGGTGTCCTTTTGCTCATCCGTCAAATTATAAAACTGAAAAATAATATAGTCATGATACCCTGCGTCAAATTTCTTCATACAGCGCAAAATATCGAAAAAACAAAAGAGGCTGCTTTTTCCCGAAAGCTGATGAGCTCTCTTTACAACATTGAAAAAACGCTGAAAACTCGCGCCTCTAACGACTCTAAGCCTATATGCCAATTTACTTTCTGCCATAAAAAATCACCTTCAGTGTCTGTTAAAATCCATAACTGATAATCAAAACAATTATGGTACAATTTATTTCCGTTTCAGTATATATGTTATGCGATTTTATCTCCTTTGTCAAACCTCAAAGACTAATTTTATAGCTAACAAAGAAAGAGATTGGAACCGCCATATCAGACTTCCAATCTCTTAAAAATTCTCTGCTGCTAAAGATTAACAAAATCCGTTATTTTTTCATCGCTTTCTTTTTATGTTTAACAACAATCATTAACAGAACCAATGCTGCAAGAGCCAATGAAATCACCGGCAGAATCAATTTCGTATTATCTCCGGTTTTCACTTCTCCACCCGATTTTTGCTTTCCGTGAGGTTTAGGTTTTTCAGGCTTCTTCTCAGGTTTGTTGTACATGGTAACCTTTGCATCGGAGCCTGCAATAAATTCTATCTTTTCTTTGCTGAGCTTATATCCTCTCGGCGCTAAAGTCTCGCTTAAAATATACTTTCTGCCTTCCACTAAATTCTTGATGATATGGGCTTTCTTCCCTGATACCCACTCATCTACAACCTTTCCGCTTTCGCTGTCTGTGACTTTCATCTTTGCGCCCGGAAGTTCTTTTTTATTCGTTATGTCTTTTTTGGTGATTTCAACATCACTGAACTTCAGCCACATAGCCTTAAAGGAAGTGGTTGCCGCCTTGTCCTCCACTATTTCCAAGTGACCGATATTTTGCTGGCCCGCCGGCGTTTCAAATACGATAGGCTGGTATCTGAACTTTTTGCCCACCTCTCCTGTATTATATTCTTCTGTAACTCCAGCATCAGCTTCCAAGCGGAACTTATCTCCGACTTTGAGAGTAATTTCTGTTCCCTGAACCGTCTTTCCGTCTTTAAGCAAACGAACATTATCAGGCAATTTGAAGGATACTTCAGTACCCGGATCTCCCTTGACTTCGTTTTCGTCAGTTACCTGTACCTTCTTTGCAGGATCCCATGCTGCCCTCAGTTCCGGTTTTGCAAAATGTACCAGTCCCTTTGGCGGCGCAGGTTTCGTGCTCAAAAATTCTTTGAACTCCTTGACGCCCTTGAGATTATCATTGTTGGTTTTTTGATAAAAATCACTGAGAACACGGGAGGTAACAACAATTCCCTTTGCCTCGTTGTTATCAAATCCTGCCCATGGTTCCTGTCCGAACCACCCGTAGTAAAGGGCTTTCAGCATATTATCATCTTCATATACTTTTCTTTTTAAATCCTTTTCATGCTTCGGTCCGGGACCTACATTGGATTGTATACAAAAGGCCTTTTGCCCATTATACTCAAAATACCATGCAGTTTCTCCTTCCCAGTTACCCTTTTCGACATGCTTAACCTCATTATCAGCATGAGCCGATACCGTCATAATTGTCATTGCCGATATCAATGCAATTATAAACAACAACGCGGGAGCTAATACCCCTTTTTTTATACTTATGTTATTTCTCTCTGCCATTTTTCCCCTCCTATTACTCTAAATGGTCAATTTGTGAAAAATATTCGTACACAGCATTATAACATGAATTTTCTGCCTATAAAAGTGTTTTTATTATTTATGCGTAATAATCTAATAATTTGTCGTAAATTCCAAAAAAATGCCGTCAAATTTGTTTTTAAAGAAAAGATCTTACTGACTAAAGAACATTTAAAACACCTGCTATTTAGAGACTGAGCCGTCTGAGAAAAGCATTATTTCCGGGCAACAAAAAACAGTAAACTTCTCCGATGTATACTCTCCTTACTGCTTTACCATGTAAAAGGGGGCACCATCATTCAGGTTTACTGTTTATTGTTTCCTTTGCCATATATTTTCATATTCGCTTTGGGAAAATCGGCTTTGTCCTATCTTTCAAACCTTTCGGAGATCCACTCCTGGTTCACCTCTGCATATTTTCCCGGCGGAATGGACAGCGCTTCTAAATAATTTTCCTCAAGTTCTGAATAAAGTTCTTCATCAATTGGAATTGTCAGCTTTTCATCGTTTCCGTTGTCTGAGTTCCAGATTACGAAGTAATCCTCTTCATCATCAAACATGAACAGAAGATCTCCCGGCTCCAAATCCTGCCAATGTTCTTTAACATCTTCCCAAATTATGAATTTATAAAGTTCCAAAATTCTGTCGTCACGATTCCTCTCAAATATCAAAAGCTTCTCCATGAGGCTGACGCCGTTTGAAGTCAGTCTGAAATGCGATTCCGTGTCGAGCGCGGCTTCCGGAACATCCAAACTGTTTAGCTGGTCAAGAAGGTCATTCTCGTGGGCAGGCGCCATGTAAATATTAAGTTTCTTATCCGGATCCATGTACATAAGCGGATACTCCACCAATACATTATCACCGCAGTTATTGCATCTGTTTAAAAAGAAATCTCCTTCTATAATCTGTCTCTTGTATTCAGGATTTTCCGCCACATCAATGAATTCGTTCATAGGAACTTCAATATCCTTCTCACAGTTGGGGCAAACCACATCTATAATTTCCACTGCCATTTCGTACCTCCGCTAAATATCTATATCTCAATTGAAATCTGTCTAAAGTCGTCGGACTTTTCTTCCTCACTGAGAGTCTCTCTATCTTCTCCCATAAGCCCCTCGATGTTTTCTATGTCCGGAAGTTCTTTCAGTGAAGAGAAGCCGAAGCCCTTCAGAAACTCTTCTGTAGTTCCATATAGTACAGGTCTTCCCACCGCATCAGATCGTCCAAGTTCTTTAATCAAACCCTTCTTCGACAGTCCCTCTATAACCCTGTCACACTTAATGCCCCTTATTGCATCCACTTCTCCTTTGGTCACCGGCTGCTTATAAGCTATAATCGCAAGAACTTCCAGTGCTGCTTGAGAAAGCTTCTTCACCTTAACAGGCGTGCACAGTTTTCTGATGAAATCCTCGTTATCTCCCAAAGTTATGAACTGAAAAGATTTGCCTACCCGTCTTATTCTAAGGCCTCTGCCCTCCTGCTTATACTCAAGAGCAAGTTCCTCAAAGCAGTCTATCGCTTCTTTTTCCGAGATTCCGAACACCTCAGCCGCATCACATGCAGGGAGCAAATCCCCCCAGACAAAAAGCATAGATTCAAATGCCGATTTTATCACCTTATTTGTTGCCATCAATATTTTCCAAACCTTCCTCAAAATCACGAATACCTTTGTGAACCAATATTTCTCCGTAGGTATCCTGCTGATTTGCATCTAAATATCCTTCTCTCATCATCTGCAAAACAGAAACAAATGAAATCGCCGCATCGTACCTGTCTTTTTTCGCCACAAGTTCATTGAAATTCAGTTCCTTCATACCGCCTCTAAAGGCTTTGCGAAATCTCCCTCTTATGAAGTTCATCCGCTCTTCTGTGGTAACCTTATCCCTTTCAATGCTGGAATAATGCCTTCTGGTTTCCTCAAGCCTCTGTTTTCTCTGCAAAAATGCCGTAAATGCCCTTGCAAAATCTTCTATTCCAAGGCTCAAATATTCATCGGGATTATCCAGATAAACGGAAATGTCCTCTTGAGGCTTTTCAAATATCCCTGCCATAATGTCTTGGCGAATCGAAAGCATCTCGCTTCGTTTCTTGCATTCTTTGTATGCCATAAGCCTATATGCAAGCTGGCTTCTGGGATCCTCAAGCTCCAATGCTTCATTCTCCTCAGTCGTTTTCGGAAGCATCATCTTCGACTTAATCTCAATGAGCTCCGCAGCAAGAACCATAAATTCCGTCGAAACATTTATATTGTGCTTCTGCATATTCCTTATATATTCAAGATACTGTCCGGTAATCTCGGAGATTTGAATATCATAAATATTCATCTGAAGATTTTCTATCAAATACACCAGCAAATCAAAGGGACCCTCGAACATGGCGAGCCTCACCTTATAACTCATAAACACCTCTCAAACTCCGCCTTTTCGGCACGCTGCCTAATTCCTGTATGATAATTATAATATAAAAGCCCTATTACGACGATTGCCGCCCCGAGAAGCTCCCATGAGGTTGGAATCTGTCTTAAGAAAATAAAGCTCAGAATTATTGCAAATACCGATTCTCCCGACTCCCAAGCCGAAACATAGAGTGAATCCACATATCCGAAACAAAGATTGAATACCGCATGCGCCCCTATCTGGCAAACAAAGGTAAGTCCTATGATAAGAAGGTAGTCATGCATAGAATATCCCAAAGCCTGAGTTCCCGTAGCGACCATACCTATAGAAAAGCAAATCCAGCAGCCCAGAAAACACAGAAAAACATAGACAGGTCCTGCCACCGTCTTTCTCACTTCATCTCCTATGGCAAAATAAATTCCCATAAACACCGCCGCCAAAAACGCAAGTATATCTCCGTTGAAGCTCCCCGCCGAAAGCTGCGACCTGTCAAAGCCTGCAACCAAGGTTCCGCCGAGAAGAGCCAAAATAATTCCCATAACGGCTCTTCCTCCTACATGTTTTTTCAAAACAAATACCGTTATTAAAAGCACCACCAAAGGGTGAAGGGCTGCAAGAACCACAGCGCTGGCGATATTGGTCATTTTAACTGCATTAAACCATGAGAAAAAGTGGGCAAAGAGAAAGGCTCCTGCCATAAATGCTCCCAAAACCTCTTTTTTGGACAGTTTCTTAAGTTCCTCTCTTCTATTCATCAAAACGGGAACCGCAAAAAACGGCAGCCCCAGAGAAAGTCGCCAAAACCCGATTGCCATTGACGGTGCATCTATGGCTTTTCCGAAAATGCCCGATGATGCTCCTGCCAAAACTGCAAACAGCACTATTACTTTAACATATTTTCTTAAAAAATTTTCTAAAACCATTTATTTCTCCAATAATCTGCGAATATTATCCTTGTATGGCGGATACACTACGCCTTTTTCCGTTATTATCGCAGTGATATATCTATTATCCGTCACATCGAATGAAGGATTGTATACCTTAATGTTTTCAGGCGCCATAGGTTTTTCGTACCACATGTGGCTTACTTCTTTTCCGTCTCTAAGCTCTATGCTGATATTCTCTCCCGTTTCTGTCTCCATATCTATTGTAGATGTAGGAACAAACATATAAAAGGGAATTCCATACTCTTTCGCTAAAATCGCAACTGCAGAAGTTCCGATTTTATTTGCGCCGTCCCCATTTGCCGCCATTCTGTCGCAACCCACTAAAACCGCATCAATCCAACCCTTCTTCATAACAACGGATGCCATATTATCGCATATGAGCGTAACATCCACACCTGCTTTTGAAAGCTCCCATGCCGTAAGTCTCGCCCCTTGAAGTGCGGGTCTTGTCTCATCTGCAAACACCTTAAAATCATAACCCTGTCCGGTTCCAAGATATATAGGGGAAAGGCAGGTTCCGTATCTTGCGGCAGCCAGCGCTCCCGCATTACAGTGGGTCAAAATTCCCATGCCCGGTCTCAAAAGGGTAAGTCCATGTTTTCCCATATCCAGACATGCCTGTTCATCCTCTTCTTTTATGTCCTGTGCCTCAGTTTTCAGGACAGCTTTAGCCTCAGAAACAGAACCGGAAAAGCCTGTCAGCCTTTCTTCCATTCTTCTGAGAGCCCAAAAGAGATTTACCGCCGTAGGTCTGGATGTTCCTATGTACTTAGAAACAGCTCTCACTTTCTGTTTAAACCTTGGTATATCATTTTCATCAAAGTTTTTCACCGAAACATACAGTCCGCAGGCTGCGGCAACTCCGATTGCCGGAGCGCCTCTCACCTTCATTTCTCTGATTGCTTCAAAAATATCTTCTTTCGTGGTGATTTCAATATATTCTTCCGAAAGAGGCAGCTTGGTCTGGTCTAAAATATGCAGTTTTCCATCTTCAAACAGAATCGCTTTCACTCCGGTCATTTCCCTCGCCTCATTTATTTTTTATGATAATATATTATACCATTGCTTTATTACAGGTGCAAATGGAACAGGCGCCATGTGTGACTATCAAGTGATAGTGCCGTGCGGATACCGAAAATAGTTTAAGTTGCACATTTTCAGCTTTTTAATTATAATTCTGATATAGGTTAGAATAAGATTTTACCTGTACTGGAGGTAATGATGATGAAATTTTTAATAGTAGATGCTTTTTCCGAAAAATTATTTGGCGGAAACCCTGCCGGAGTAGTTATTCTGCCTGAGGGGAAATCTTTTCCATCAGACGAAATCATGGTTAAGACTGCGGCCGAACTCAGATACTCTGAAACCGCCTTTATTTCAATACTTGGTGACAATGAATTCAATATAAGATACTTTACCCCTGCGGCAGAGGTCGACCTCTGCGGACATGCAACGGTGGGAGCTTTCTGCGCCTTGGCTCACCTTGGAGTTATAAAGGACGGAGATACATGCACAAATCACACTTTGGCAGGGGAGCTTAAAATAGAAACATGTCACGGCTATGTAATGATGGACATGGCTGAGCCTCAGGATATTTCAGTCATATCAGATACCGAATCTCTGGAAGAGCTATACACCGTATTAGGCTCCAAATATGATAAATCCCTCGGAATATTACCGGAGATAATTTCAACGGGACTTCCTGATATAATGGTGCCGGTCTCCTCTGAAAAAGCCCTTGGCGCGATGGCTCCCGACATGAAGGCTCTTGCGGCTTTATCAGAAAAATATAAAGTTACCGGAGTTCACGCCTTTTCTATGACCGAGGAGGAAGGCATCACAGCTCACACGAGAAACTTCGCCCCTCTTTACGATATAGATGAGGAAGCCGCTACAGGAACTTCCAGCGGAGCATTGGCCTACTACCTTTATAAAAACAGTTTAATCGAAAGCAACTCCGAAATAACATTTTTGCAAGGGGAAGCTATGAACAGACCTTCCCTGATTAAGGCAAGTATCAGCTCAGCTGCAGCCGTTGGCTCAGACCACGGTAAGTACAAAATCAAAGTGGGAGGAAAAGCGGTGATTCTGGCAGAGGGAGAAATAAACCTGTAAAATATCTGTTTGGAGAAAAGTCAATCACACTATGAAAGGATAAAAGAATGAAAATATTATTTGACACGGAAAGACTCATCATTACCGCCGCTGCGGAATCTGAAATACCTGAGATAATCGCCCTTGAAGAACACCCGGACAACAGAAACTACCTGTGGATAGGAACATATGAGGAGCACAAAGCTGAAATAACAGACCCTAATCACATACTGTGTGTTTTTAAGGAAAAAGCCACATCGAAAATAATCGGCTACGCCCTGATACGCCTCCATCCATCCTCCCATGTACTTGAACTCAGAAGAATAGCCATAGATAAGAAAGGTTCAGGTTACGGCACCGAGATTATGAAAAGCCTGTTTGAATATGCTTTTAAAACTTTGAATATAAATCGTTTCTGGCTTGATGTCTACCCTGATAATCACATCGGAATTAAACTATATGAAAAGCTCGGAATGCATAAAGACGGCATCCTGAGACAAAACTACTTAAGCGACAGAGGTTATTTGGATCAGATTATCTATTCCATACTTAGAAGCGAATATGACAGTAAGCAGGATAATTAGATTTCATTTTCTTTTTTCTGCCGCAGGGTCGGTAAGTTCCGGTAGTGCTCCCCCTGCTATTGCCCACAGATATAGGCTTGCAACCGTGCCATAAGGAGAATATCTTTTTCGATAACGGTGAAATTTTATCTTGTCTATTTTTCTGTGACGATATAACATGCGCATTCCTCGAAGAATCGCCAAGTCTCCGAAGCTTACAACATCAGGGCGTCTCATGCAAAATGTCATAATCATTTCCGCCGTCCAA
This sequence comes from uncultured Clostridia bacterium, assembly GCA_945830395.1. Classification (GTDB taxonomy): domain Bacteria; phylum Bacillota; class Clostridia; order Peptostreptococcales; family Anaerovoracaceae; genus Aminicella. The sequence goes on along the minus strand of CALZYE010000011.1, from coordinate 18,344 downwards.
ATACCAATCCCCTGGAGCGAAGATAACTCCTTTATGACCTCGTCATCTGTCATATCCTCCAAGGCGAAAATATCAAAGGAACCGTCTTTTACCTTCCTTGCAAAATCCAAAATATAATCGGCTTTTCTGTATGTTATGCCGACAGACTGCAATTCATCTTTATCAAGTGCCAAGACATTATCTTCATTTATAGTTTCCATTTTTTCCGACAATCTCTTCCAAACCGTTACCTGTGCTGCGGTTGAGATCTGTTGCCCTATAATATGGTGAATGACGGATGAAAATAAATCATTATCCACCTCACGGTTAATGTGACCGATACGCTCGATTGCGGCGGCCAACTTCTTATCTTTAGCTTTTAAATATTCTATTTCTTTTTCCCCGTAATCAAAATACAAATGGTTTCCACCTCCGTAACAGAAAAATACCACTTTACCCTAAAAATTTCTTTTCATTTTCGTAAATCTAATTTTATTTCATAGTCATCTCGTCACTACAATTGTCAGCATAACAAGATTCTCGTTGCCTGTATTGATAATGCTGTGTTCAGAGCCTTTCGGGCAAATATACATCACTCCGGATTTCAGATTTTCTTCCGCGCCGTCGCAAATCACTTTTCCTTATCATGAGTTTTTATTTACTGCCTTAAGTTATAAAATCTTAAATCATCCTTTGATACACGCCCATAGCCATCATTGCAAGCACCACGAGAAACATGATATGATTTCTGCTGAAACGAGATCTGTACCTTCTTTTGAGTTTTCTCTCTCTTCTCATACTCCTCAGTTTATCTTTAGTAGTCTTGTATTCAAACTTTCCGTACTCCTCATCCGAAAACACTTCTGACTTAGGAACCTCTATAAACTCAGCTTTTGCCCCACGGTTAAGCCAGTAATCCGCCCCTGCCATAATTCCCAAAATTCCCGCTGCAATCAGAAGATGGATGTTGTATGCATCTATTTTCTTCAAGGCGGTAAAGGTATATGCAAGAGCATAAACTACAAACAATACCAGAAAAATCTTGAATAAATGCTTTTTTATTTCTGTCATAAATTCCTCCAAAACTATGATACCATTTTTATAGCATATAACAGCAATTACTTTTCAAAAATAACGCTCACAATACTTACAAATTATGCCGGTTAAGAAACTCTGAAAGTTCCGCACTCAGCCTGTTATAAGGCAAACCGACTACATTCTCATAGTCTCCTTCTATATGATCTATGTACTTACCGAAAGTTCCCTGAATACCGTAGCCTCCTGCCTTGTCATAAGGTTCCTGTGTGTTTACATAAGCTTCCACTTCCTCATCCTTCATATCCTTACAAAACACCTTTGTAACCTCATAAAAACAATATTCACGATTTGTACCGGGCTGAATCAAAGCAACCCCCGTAATAACCTCATGGCTTGTTCTGCGAAGTTTTTTTATCATTTCTCTCGCCCGTGCCATATCTTTCGGCTTGCCCAAAATCTCTCCTTTATATACGACCGTATCCGATGCTATTATAACACAGTTATCGGAAAAGAAATCACGGTTGTTCTCCAAAACAAACCTTCCTTTCTTCAAGGCAAGCAGCATAACCGCATCCTCAGGGGTCATATTTTCCGGGACAGTTTCATCCACATTTGCCGGAAGAATTACGGGATTATGTCCGTGAGCCTTTAAGATTTCCTTTCTTCTGGGAGATTGGGATGCCAAAATCAATTTTGGAAAAGGCGTATTATCTCCAACAACTTTATCATTATCCTTCATTTTTTAATCCTCTATACTACAAAAGCGGAAGGAAACCCTCCCGCTTAAATGGTGTTTCACCATTATTCTTCAGTTTTTGCAGTCTGCGCCCCTTCTTCCTTTCCTTCTGCTTCAGGTGCTTTCGCACTTTCCGCTTCGGGAGCCTTAGACGCTTCTGCCGCCGCTTTTTTAGCCGCAGCCGCCTTCTTCGCAGCCTCTATCTTCGCAGGATCAACTGCAGGCTTTTTGCGCTCGTTGTGTATTGCGCCGGTCGGGCAAACCTTGGCACATGCGCCGCAGTTCTTGCACTTCTCAGGGTCGATGAATGCCAAGTTGTCTTCAACTTTTATAGCATCAAATTTACATACGGTTGTACATTTTCTGCAGCCGATGCAGGCATTGTCGCAGGCTTTTCTTGCAATGCCTCCCTTATCTGTATTGTGACACTTAACGATAACCACATTCTTAGCCGGACTGATTCTGATCAGGCTGTTTGGACATGCCTCTGCACAAGCTCCGCACGCCACGCATTTTTCTTTATCTACAGTTGCTACACCGTCTTCAACATGAATTGCATCAAACTCACAAGCCGCAACACAGTCACCTAAACTCAGACAGCCGTAAGGACATACATTCATTCCGCCAAACATCGTCTTTGCCGCCTTACATGTCTTGATGTCGCTGTACTGCATGAGTTTTTTTGCTGCCTGAGTTGTTCCGTTACACATCACAACTGCAAGCTTTTTCTCCTCTGCACCTGCTGATTTCCCAAGAATCTCCGCAAGTTTTTCTGCAACTGCAGGACCACCGACAGGACACTTGCTGCAGGACAATTCACTATCTTCTACCAAAGCGTTAGCATAGTCATCGCATCCTGCAAATCCGCATCCGCCGCAGTTTGCTCCCGGAAGTTCTTCACGAAGCAGAGCAAATCTTTCATCTACCGGTACAAAGAACACCTTAGAAGCAAAGCTTAAAATACATGCCGCTACAAGACCGATCGCTACTACAACTAATATTGCCAATATTATCGGATTCATTCAGTTCGCCTCCATCCTATGATACCATGCCCTGAAAGCCCATGAAGCTCAAAGCAAGGATTGCAGCAGTAACTAATGTGATAGGAACTCCTCTGAAAGAAACAGGCATTCTGCTTTCGTCAACAAGCTTGCTTCTAACACCTGCCATGATTACCATAGCAAGCAGGAATCCCAATCCTGCACCGAATGAATTAACAAGAGCTTCGATGTAATTATAGTTATTGTCAATGTTCTTGATACATACGCCCAATACCGCACAGTTTGTTGTGATAAGAGGCAGGAATACACCGAGAGACTTGTATAGTGCAGGCATACTTTTTTTCATAAACATTTCTACCAGCTGTACAAGAGCAGCGATAACCAAAATGAATACTACTGTCTGAAGGTATGCAAGATTGAATTTTGACAGGACCTGCATAATCGGCCAGGTTGCTGCAGTAGCCAGAACCATTACGAAGGTTACCGCTATACCCATTCCCTTTGCAGAATCCAATTCTTTTGATACTCCCAAGAAAGGGCAAATCCCCAGGAACTGTGCCAACGGATAGTTGCTCACGAGTACCATACTGATGATTATTACTATCAAACTATTTAGCATGATTACTTAGCTCCTTTCTTAGCAGCGAAATATGTTACGGCTGCCATAATTACCGCATATGAGAAGAATCCGCCGGGAGCAAGGTTGAATATGCCCATGCCCGGGATAAACTTATCAAACACATGAATTCCAAGCCATGTTCCGTTTCCAAGAAGTTCTCTCATAGAACCCATCAAAAACAATGCGAAAGTAAAACCCAGACCCATGCCGATTCCGTCAAGAGCAGAATCAAATATTGTATTCTTATTGGCGAACATTTCTGCACGGCCGAGGATTATACAGTTTACTACGATCAATGGAATGAAAAGTCCAAGCGATGCGTAAAGTGCAGGCACATAAGCCTGAAGCAGAAGCTGCACTATCGTTACAAATCCTGCTATAACTACGATGTAGCAAGGAATTCTAACCTTATCGGGAATGACATTTCTAAGCAGCGAAATTACGATGTTTGAGCATACGAGTACCGCCATAGCTGACACTCCCATGCCGACACCGTTCTCAACTGATGTTGTAACGGCAAGTGTAGGACATGTACCAAGCACAAGTACAAGTACCGGATTTTCCTTAATGAGACCGTTCAGCAAAATTCTCAATCTACTCTGTTTTCCCATTATTTCACACCTCCCATATCCTTATACTGATGAAGTGCCGCATACACACCGTAGTGAACCGCACTTCCGGATACAGATGCTCCCGTAATGAACTTAATCTGTCCATCGTCCTTTACATTTGTAGCCTTAAGCTCGCCAATACCTTTGTACTGGCTTAAGTATCCCGCTTCAAAATCCTTTGTTCCAAGACCCGGTGTATCTGCATGGTTTGTAACCTTAACTCCTGTAACCTTTCCTTCTTTGTCGACGCCCACCATCATAGTCAATGCTCCGCCGAAAGACTTTGTTACACAAGTGGCAACAAATCCCGCCTTATTATTAGCCACATAAACATCCTTTACATACACAGCACCCGGCTGCTCAACTACAAGCTTGCCCTTGTATTCCGTAAAAGAATCTGCGTCCTTTAGAAGTTCAGTTCTTGTTTTGTCTGCTGTAGCCTTTGAGTTCTTCTTGATGATAGGATCTGTAACACCGTAAACCAATGCCAATGCCGCAGTTACGACAAGACAGATGCAAACTAAAACTACAACAGGTGCAATATATTCTTTGTATGTATTACTTTTCATTTTTCTTTGCACCTCCGTAAGTTCTCTTAATGACAACTTTATCTATAAGTGGAGTCATCATATTCATAAATAAGATGGCAAAGGATACTCCCTCCGGATAGTTGCACCAGATACGAATTACCATGGTAACCACACCGCATCCGATACCGAAGATAAGTCTGCCCTTGTTCATGATAGGGGATGTTACATAGTCAGTTGCGCAGAAGAACGCACCGAACATAACTCCTCCGGCACAAACATGGAATACTGCCATCTGAAGTGCATTATAGTCGCCGCCTTTAACTCCGTAGTACACCAATGCGAAAATGAATACCGATGCGATAAACGAAACCGGAATGATTGGTGAGATAATTTTCTTCCACATCAGGAAGGCTCCGCCGATTAAAATGGCGATTGCACTCACTTCACCCATCGAACCTCCCACAAATCCAAGGAATAAATCCATATTGGAAGGAAGCGTTCCGGGCTTTCCCTTGGCGATTTCGCTGAGGATTCCAAGAGCTGTAGGCCCCGTAGTCGCATCTGTTGCCATCTGTCTGGTTACAGGCCATGTGGTCATCTGAGTCGTAAAGGAAAGAAGCAGCACAATACGACCTACGATAGCAGGATTTGCGATATTTCTTCCAAGTCCGCCGTAGATTCCCTTAACGATTACGATTGCGGTAAAGCACCCGATTACTGCCATCCAATACGGGAAGTTTGACGGCAAGTTCATAGCCAAAATAGCACCGGTTACACAGGCGCTCAGGTCCTGAACCGTGCATGTCTTTTTCATAAATTTATTGTATGCATATTCAAAGAATGCGCTTGCAGCCATACATACCGCAGTCAGTATGACAGGTCTTATTCCGAAAACAACTACACTCATTACAAGTGAAGGAACCAATGCAATTAGGACCATCATCATTGTTTTCTGCGTATCCAAAGCTGTTACCAAATGCGGTGATGAGGATACTGTCAAATTATTATAATAAGTCTTCTTATCCATTACTTAATTCCAGCCTCCTTTACCATTGCTTTACCCAGCTTGTTCATGAAAGCAAGGGGTCTTCTTGCAGGACATACGAACGAGCAGCTTCCGCATTCCATACACTGCATAACCTGCAAATCTGAAAGAGCCTGTGCATCTTTTCTTTCCCATGCATCTGCATAAGCAGTAGGCAGCAGGTCGAAAGGACAGGCATGGTGACATCTTCCGCAGTTAATGCACGCCGTCTCCTCGGGGATATAAGCCTGCTTCTTTGAAAATGCCAAAATCGCGTTGTTATTCTTCACAACAGGCATTTCGTCAGAGAAAACGGCTCTTCCCATCATAGGTCCGCCCATCAAAATCTTTGTAGGTTCTTCTTTATAGCCTCCGCAGAATTCCACTATATCGTGAATCTGTGTTCCGATTGGAGCTATTATATTCTTAGGCTGAGAAACGGCATCTCCGTCAACGGTCATTCTCTTCTTTGTCAGAGGGACTCCGTCTTTCAGGTACTGACCGAGAAATGCAATCGATGTAACATTAGAAACTATAACTCCCAAATCTGCCGGAAGAACTCCTGCCGGACAGTGTTTGCCTGTCACCTCGTAAATCAAAACTCTCTCTGCGCCTTTCGGATAGCGTGCCTGAAGCTCAAAGGTATGAATGTTTGAGATTCCCTGTTCCTTGAACAGCTTGTTAAAGTTTGCAATCGCATCCTTCTTATTATCTTCAATACCGATATAGCAATCGTCCAACTCCAGATATTTCATCACCGCCAATGCTCCGTCGATGACATTTTGCGCATCCTCCAACATTGTTCTGTGGTCGGAAGTGATGAAAGGTTCACACTCGGCGCCATTGATGATAAGAGATTTAACTTCATCTCTGTTCTTAGGATTGAACTTGATATGCGTAGGGAAAGAAGCTCCCCCAAGCCCTACAAGTCCACTGGCTCTTGTAGCTGCAACAAAACTTGCTAAATCAGTGATTTCAGGTACCTTAATGTCCTCTGCCGGTTCTTGTTTCTTGTCAGTTTCGATGACAACAAGAGTGTCATTTCCACCCATAGCATTACGCTGTGTCTCGATACCGGTGACTTTACCAGAAACACTTGAGTGAATAGGAGCGCTTACGAAAGCTTCCGTATCACCAATAATCTGACCAACCTTCACCTCGTCACCCTTCTTTACCTGGGGCTGACATGGCGCTCCGATATGCTGAGACATAGAAATCTTAACAACATCAGGAATTGGCATCACCTCGGTTTCATGACCGGCCGTATTCTTGTAGTGACCTGCGTCAATACTATGCAAATGCTTTGCATTAGAACTCATATTGAAACCTTCCTTTCTAAAATTTATTTCCAATTATTCCATATAATCATACAGACAAATTATACACCCTTGCAATACAAAAAGCACTACCCAAAAGGAACTTTTTCAAACAAAAAAAGTTTTTTTGAGGGTGAGTCGTTTTTGTCGTTGCTTTTTTATCAAATTGCATCTCCTGCAAAATATCGAAGATATTTTGAAATATTTTGCTCAAAAAATATTTTTTCTCCCTCGGTATTTCCTTTATTTCCCTACCGAGATTTCACTGTCTGCACCGATTCCTATTATTTTTCTTCCGTTGGAAGAAATTTCTATGAGATAATCGATGAGCTCTTGTGTGAATTTTTCACCCGGGCATATTACAGGAATTCCCGGCGGATAAGGGATAATTGCTGATGCACATACCTCGCCCATCGCATCTTCAAGTTTAATTTTCTTTTTACAGCGAGGAGCTTTTGCCCTTTCCGGTTTATTTTTCAATATGTTTACCAGCTTCTTGGAGCTTTTGCAGCCCCCTTTCTCATTTTGCGAAAGATGTTCAGGCAGCCTCCCCTCGCTTTCTGCGCTTAATTTTCTCAGAACTTCCAAAAGCCTGTCAAAATCTTCTCTTTCATTGCCTATACCTGTCATGCACATCACAACATTGCCTGCAACAAGTTCCGAAAATATGCCTTCTTTTCTCAGTTCTTCCTCAAGCTGAAAGCCTCTGTATCCCAGTTCTGATGCATCTATATTTATCTTTGAAAAATCCAGCATGGAATACCGCATAACATTGATTCCTGAAAGCTTATCGGCTTCCGCATAAAAATAGTTTAAATTATTGAACCACTTTCCAAACAGTTCCTCGCCTCTTTGAAGTATTATATCCGCATTCATATCCAAAGATGCCGTCAAAATATACGAAGGGCTTGTGCTTTCCATTATCTGCAGGCAGTCTTCCACCCTGCCTTTGTCTACGGCACGGGTCATTATGTTAAGAACCGCCGACTGAGTGAAGGAACACAGCGTTTTGTGGGTACTGTTTATTACAATATCTGCACCTTGAGACTCCGCCGATTTAGGAAACGGCTCTCCTCCTTCCGTATAAATTTCAAAGGGCTTCAGGTGCGCCCCATGAGCCTGATCCACTATGAGAATAACTTCCTTGTCATGGCAAAGCCTCGCCAATTCCTCTATATTGCTGCAAATTCCGTAGTAGTTGGGACTGGGAAGAATGAGACATTTTCCGTCGGGGTTCTCATCCAGCACTTTTTTGACTTCACATGCCAAAATCTCACCTGTTATATCAAAACCCTCAATCACATTCGGATACACATAAACCGGCTCTGCTCCTGCCATATCAACTCCTGCAAATACAGATTTATGGCAGTTCCTCGCCATTATAATTTTTTCGCCTCTGTTTACACATGCTGCAATTGACGCTATTATTCCGCTGCTGGAACCGTTTATAAGTAAAAAACTTTCACGACTTTCGTAAATCTCTTTGTATTTATTCATGGTTTCACGGATTATCGTTTCCGGCTTAAAGAGATTGTCCGCTCCTTCAATCTCCGTAATATCCAAATCCACTAAGCTTTCCACAGCATCATCGTATCCGAGGCTTCTGAAAAGCCTGCTTCCCTTATGTCCGGGCATATGAAATGAAACTGTATTTTTTCCCGCGTGCTCCAGCAAAAAACCTAAAATTGATTCTTTCATTTTTTCTTCCTTAAATCACAGCGTTATCATACGATCGGGCTAAATACCCGTAAAACAGCGGCTATAGCCGTATCAAACCATTTTCCTTCAAGAACATCTTCTGTAATCTCATTGCACTTTCCGAATGTTTCTTCATAATCTGCCTTAATATCCGCTATGACGCTACTTTCTGTCATAAATGTTCCACACTCGAAGTGAAGATACAGACTTCTGAAATCCATGTTGATAGTTCCCACCACCGCAACATTATCGTCGCTTACAAAGCTCTTTGCATGAACGAAGCCGGGCGTATACTCATAAATTTTAACTCCTGCATGAATGAGGCTGCCATAATATGAGCGAGACAGAAAAAACACCGTCTTTTTATCAGGAATCCCCGGAGTTACGATTCTCACATCGACTCCCCTCTTTGCCGCAAGTTTCAGCGCAGTCTCCATCTCACTTCCTATTATCAGATATGGCGTGTATATGTATACATACTCTTTCGCACAGCTTAGTATTTCTAAGTAAACATTTTCACTGAGATTTTCTTCATCCAGCGGTGTGTCAGAAAATGGTTGTACCACACCGTCACTTTGAAATTCCTCTCTGTGATGTACATGGACTCCGTAAGGCTCATAGCTGCCGTCGGTTTTTCTGAAAGAATTCCACATATTGAGGAACATAACCGTCAAATTCCAAACTCCGTTTCCTTCCAAACGAAGTCCGCTGTCCTTCCAATGTCCGAACCTGGAGCTTATGTTGATGTATTCATCACCTATATTCGTTCCTCCGTTATATCCTATATATCCGTCTATCACGCATATTTTTCGATGGTCTCTATTGTTGTAAACCAGAGACAGAAAGGGTTTCATAGGATTAAATACTACAACCTTTATCCCTTCTCGCTCAAGCTTCTTCATAAAATTCACGGGGAGATGATTGATGGAGCCTATGTCATCGTATATTATGCGTATATCAACGCCTTCCGCCGCCTTCTCTCTTAAAATTTCATGAATCTGATCCCAAAGCTTTCCCTTTTTTATTATAAAATATTCTATAAAAATAAAATGCTCAGCCGCTTTCATATCTTCAAGCATAGCCTGAAAGAAGTCCTCTCCGGATTTAAAATACCTGCTTGAAGTTCCCGTCCATGCAGGATATGCTCCTTCTCTGCTTATATATTCAATCGTTGCGGCAATTCTCTCATCACTGCAAATCTCTTTAATATCCTCCCTCTGTTTTAAATAAAATTTGTGGGAGTCCTCCACCGGATCGATTTTTTGTTTTATGCTTCTGCTCGGTCTCTTATTTCCGAACATGATGTAAAGCGCTCCTCCTAAAATGGGAAACACTGCGATTAAAATAATCCAACCTATCTTATAAGCCGGATTGTAATCTCGCCAAATTATATAAATTGCCGAAATTACAGTTATCCCCTTAAAAATAATGCCTACCCAGTCTGCATAATTTATCAGCTCGAAAATCATGGTGCAAAGATAGAATAATTGCACCAGTATGAAAAATGCCGTTATTGTAAAACGGTTAAATATACCGTTAAAAATTTTTCCCAAAATATTTCTCATATACCATACACCCGAATGAAATTATAAGTATAGCCGCTGCATAAGGAAATTAACAGATTATAAGCTTTTCTCCAAATTCCCATCTGCCCACGGCTATGTATACTATTTTTCGATTTTTTCCACTCCACCCATGTACTTTCTAAGCACTTTCGGAATGATTACGCTTCCGTCCTCCTTTTGGAAATTTTCCAGAATCGCAGCCGTAGTCCTGCCTACAGCAAGCCCCGATCCGTTTAGGGTATGAACAAATTCAGGTTTTCCTCCGTCTCTTCTGAATCTTATATTTGCCCTTCTCGCCTGGAAGTCTAAGAAGTTGGAGCATGATGAAATTTCAACATACCTGTTATAGCTTGGCATCCAAACTTCAATGTCATATGTCATCGCTGATGAAAATCCCAAATCTCCCGAACTTAATTTTACCACTCTGTAAGGTATTCCCAGCTGTATCAGAACTTCCTCAGCATCGCGGGTAAGCTTTTCAAGCGCATCCCACGACTCTTCAGGCTTTGTAAACTTAACTAATTCAACTTTATTGAACTGGTGCTGCCTTATGATTCCTCTGGTATCTCTGCCGGCAGAACCTGCCTCTGCACGAAAACAAGGTGTGAATGCCGTATAATGAATAGGAAGCTCCTCTTCATCTATAATTTCTCCTGCATGAAGGTTTGTAACCGGAACTTCTGCCGTCGGAATCAGGAAAAAGTCTTTCTGCGGCAAATAAAACATATCTTCCTCAAACTTAGGAAGCTGTCCGGTACCTGTCATAGCGTCCCTGTTAACCATGAACGGCGGTATAATCTCAGTATAATCCTGCTCTATAGTATGCAGGTCAAGCATGAAGCAGGCTATCGCCCTTTCAAGTCTTGCTCCAAGACCTTTGTACACAGTAAATCTGGCACCGGCTACCTTGGCGGCTCTTTGGAAATCCAAAATGTCCAAGTCTTCTCCAACATCCCAATGCGCTTTAGGTTCAAAGTCAAATTTTGTAGGTTCTCCGAATTTGCGGATTTCCACATTATCCTCATCATCCTTTCCGAAGGGAACGCCCTCTGCAGGAGTATTCGGAACATTGAGAAGTGCCTTTTTAAGGTTATCCTCTATCTCTGAAAGTTTCACGGAAAGTTCTTTGATCTTCCCTGATAATTCTTTCATTTCAGCCATAATCCGTGAAGTGTCCTCTCCCGCCTTTTTAAGCTTTGGAATTTCTCTGGAAACAGTGTTCTGCCTATGCTTCATGGCTTCAACTTCTGCCAGCAGGCTGCGTCTTTCTTCATCAAATACCTTGATGTTATCAATTCCGAAATCCCCCTTGCCTCTGTATTCAACTCTCTTCTTGATACTGTCAAAATCCTCTCTGAGTTTCTTTATATCTAACATATTCCGCCTCCAAAATATTATGAGTCACTTCAACCGTTACAGTAAATTCTTTTTATACACATCGTAAAGCTTCGTCAAGGCTGCAACCTTCTTTTTAATCTCCAGCTGGATTTCCGATGCCTTTTCGTACTCTTCATTGTCCAAAGCTTCCTTTGCCCGAGTCAGCAAACATTTCTCCGTGATGGTATCCTTCGCCATTTCATGGCGTATCTTGTCTATCTCAATCCAGTTCTTGATGTCATAGTCTGAAAAATCGTCATCACTGTGTTTCTTCCTGCAGGACCTGATAAAGTCCATGGTGTTTGGAATCAGTCTGTCGTGGAGCTCCAGCTTCCACTGTGACAGAATCTGCGCTTTATAAGATTCCAGAAGTTTATCGCCGATCACATCCCCCGCCTTTAGAACTTCAACCTTTTCGGGATACAAATCAAAGGCCTTCAAGTTTTCCCAAACTGTGGCAGGTGCCTTTCCAAAAAGTTTTTCTCGCTCTTCTTCGGAATAAAATACGAAAACATCCTCTTCGCTTCTGTATTCCCTGTTCCTCTCAAGGTAGAAATCTTCCGTTCCGTAGCGCTTTGACAAAGACTTTTCCAATTCGCAAGGAGTTTTTTCCGCCGCCAAAGTATGCCTAATGCCATCTGCCAAAGCCATGTATGCCGTTGCAAGCACAAGGTAGGTGTTGCTCTTGGGATTAGGTGCGCGAAGCTCAAATCTGGTTGCCATAGGGTTTGCCGTTTCTCTTATGAGTCCTACAAGAACCGTTCTGTTTCTCGATGGCTTATCTACACCTCTTCCAAGGGAGGTTACTATGCAAACCGGAGCCTCATATCCCGGTTTCAATCTGTTCAGGGAGTCGTTGCTTGCACTTATAAACGGATTCATCACCTCATAGTTCTTAAGAATCCCCATGAGAGCTCCAAAGCCTAAAGGACTCATGAAGTCTCTCTTCATATCTTCAGGTGCAAATAAGCTTACCACTTTTCCGTTCTTTAGCTTTGCCGCAAGACCTATGTGAGTGTGTTCACCGCTTCCTGCAACTCCGTCAAAAGGTTTCGCCATAAAAGTAACATCAAGACCAAATTTGGTGAAAATATCGCGAACCACATACTTCACCTGATTTTCATTGTCAGCCGCCTGCATCGCATCTGAATATTTCCAGTCGATTTCAAGCTGCTCCATAACATGGTTATAGTGACCTCCCGTTCCCATTTTGGCCTTAACGCCTCCAACTTCTTTGTGACCCATCTCAACTTCAAAGTCGTAACGGTCAAGCACGGTAAGGGTCTCCTCCAAGGCGGTGCGAACCTCGCCGTAAGTGCGCTTCCAATACTGCTCTTTCAGGGTTTGAGCTATAAAAAGCTGTTCTCTGTCGCCTTTATCATCCGGCGTTTTTACCCAAAATTCAAGTTCTGTTGCACTTGTAACGATCAGATCCTCAATCTCGTCTGCGCTGTCCACTCCATCTATGTATTCAAATACATAAGGATGCTCTTTCATAGCTGACAGAACTTCTTTTTTCATGTGTTCAAGGGCATTTTTCAGTATAGATCTGGAGCCGCACTGAAAGTTCTCATTATGCACCAGAAATGATGGAATCCGCAAAGTTCCAACAGGCAATCCCACACTTCTGTCTACATTTCTGTAGTTATAGTCCACATACCACCTGACCGATAAATCAGGGATAATATCTACCTTCGCATTTCCCAGTTCCGCAATTTTAGGCAGTGCTACGCTGGATCCGTCTGTTTGCACACCATACTCAAGAAGCTTGTCCATATCCCGAATAAAAGCTTTCACCGGAATTTTTTCATCTGTGTCATGACCGCCCAAGTCGATGCCTACAAAAGATACAAACTGCACTTCCGGATGCCTGCAAAGAATATCTGTAATCTCCTCTTTGCCGTGTTTTTCCGGAGGTATTGTAAACAGCATTTTTTCAATATCAAATTCTCGCATATCTGCTTTCTCCCGTTTATGTATTTAAAAAGCCATGGGACATCCGAATCGAATGCCCCAAATAACAGTTTTTAATATTTCTTAATCTAATCCGATAATTTCTCCAGATTCTCGGAAAGTTCCTCCATATATCGCCCGTATCCGCTCCAATCACCGGCCTTCAAGGCTTCTTGGGCATTTTTATATGCTTTTTGGGCTTTCTTGATGTAGTCCTTGTTCGACTTGGACTGAACCCCGCTATCCCCTTTATTTGTCTTATCCTTCAAGTCTCCGGAGTTTCCGAATAACTTATCAAGAGCTTCGGCAAGTGTTGCTTCATAGGCAATCTTATCTCCGTAAACCGCAATAATCCTCTTTACCTCAGGAATCGCAGAATTTGCGGCTTCCAAATATACCGGCTCTATGTAAAGTAATGAGTCCTTAATAGGAACTACGAAAAGATTACCTCTGCTGTACTTGGAACCCGCATTGCTCCAAAGTGAGAAATCCTGAGAAATCTTGGTATTTTGGTCAATTTGCGCTTCTACCTGACGCGGTCCGTAAACCGTCTTGCTCTTAGGGAACTGATACAACAACAGTTTTCCGTAGTCTTCCCCGTCATTTCTGGCAATCATAAGTGCAGTCATATTCTGCTTCGACCTCGGCGTAAAAGGAATGGAACTTATAAATTCAGCCTTCTTTTCACCCGGAAGTTTTACAATATAGTAATTTGGGGTCATCGCCTTCTGCTTAGTTCCGTATATTTCATTTGCGATGCTCCAAAGATCCTCGTTCTGATAGAAAACCTTCACATTATTCATGTGATAGCGTGAGTAGATATTGGACTGAATCTGGAACAGAGCATTCGGGTATCTGATATGTGATTTCAGTTCTTCCGGCATCTCTTTTATGTTCTTAAAAAGTCTCGGGTAAATCTTCTGATAAGTCTTTGCGATAGGCTCATTCTGATCTACCACATAGTATTTAACATCTCCGTTATAGGCATCTACCACCACTTTAACGGAATTTCTGATGTAGTTGGTGCTTCCCTCCGTTCCGCTGTACGGTTCAGAGTACGGATAATAAGAACTGGTGGTGTATGCATCTATAATCCAGTAAATTCTGCCGTTTGCGGTAACCGCATAAGGATCATCTTCGTAGCTCAGATACGGCATTATCTTCTTTACTCGTTCCCCTACATTTCTATTGATGATAATCTTGGAATTGCTCTTTATATTTGTTGAAACGAGAAGCTTAAAGCTTCCTTCTCTTATGGCAAACATCGCCCTTGCAAAAGGATTCATTCTGATTCCCGCCTTGCCCTCATACCGCGTATATTTATTTTCCGTGCCGTCAGGGTAATCGAATTCATCTTCGCTGGTATTTACAAGAGAGTAATCATTTGTAAGCTCTCCAAAGTAAATCCTCGGCTGTTTAATATCAATTTCTTTCACTGCCGACTGAGGCGGAATATTTTTCACAAGGACATCCGGCTGACCGTTTGCCGTTACCGTATTCACCTTGGACAACGCCACCCCATATCCATGAGTATACTTTATGTGACGATTAAGCCATGTATCGCTGATCTTATTTTCATCAATTTCTCGCGTGGAAAGATAGGTTTGGGTCAGTTTGCCATTAATGTCATACCTGTCGATATCCACATCGTTGAATTTATAATACTGCCTGATACTCTGAGTCTGGTTATAAAATGTTTTTACCGGCGTGTAATCATTGATTCTGACATTTGAAATTGTGTCGTTGTTTGCAGCTATATCTTCCCCTGTGAGGTTTTGCTCAACGCCAAATGGTTTAACCGATACATTGTCGAGTTGATAAGCATACTGAGTAAATTCAATATTCCGAGCCAGATATTTCGACTCTTTATTCAATTCATCCGGCGCAACTACCAAATTCTGGACTGCTGCAGACAAAAGCATTCCCGCAATTCCCACAACGATCATTGAAACGGGAACTTTAACAATGCTCTTAAGCTTTCTCTTTTTTATGTATACAGCTGTAACCACCGCTCCAACAAGAGAAAGTATAATCAAGAGTCTATACGCCCATAGGGTAACATTCACATCCGCAAAGCCTGCCCCGTAAACAGCTCCTGTGTGTTCATGGAGCAAGTCGAACTGTTTCAGAAAGAAATTTGCACCCAACATCAGGAAAAAAATTACCCCTAAAACAGTGAGCTGATGAGATGCAATCTCTAAGAGCTGAGTGTAGTTTGAACGATTAAAGCTCTTTTTAGGTTTAGGCCTTCTTCTATTTTGTGAGACTCCGTCGAAAATTTTTCCGATAACAGTTTCGCTTCCGAAAGGATTTTGAAAACTGCTGTAATCATCTTCGGTAAAATCGGCACTCTCATCGTAGTCTATTACATCCGGACTGTGCATCACCAGCAAGATGATGTAATAAGCGACGGTTAATACTACCATCAACAAAATTATAACCAGAAGTATTTCATTTAGCTCTTTGAGAAAGTCCAACTTGAATATATAAAAAGAAATGTCAAATCCGAATATCGGATCCTTCTTTCCAAATGATGTACTGTTTATGTACTCCAATATTCTAAACCATAACCGATTTGCCGCATAAAAAGACATGACTGCAGAAAATCCAACAGCCATTACATTTGTAAAAAGCTTAAGTCTTTTCATGTCAGTCTTGTCATGGGATTCAATGTTTTTAAAGTAATCGCTTCGGAGTCTGTGTAAATAATACTCCAAAAGCACAACTACCACGATGAAGATAGGAACCCCTACCTTCATCTGTGTGTACAGTCCCTTAAAAAACACATCTACATAATTCATTTCCGCAAACCACATCCAGTCGGTTATAAAGTTAACCAACATCACCATCAGTCCCAGCACGACGATTAAAAATGCTAAAACTGCTGACAATTTTTTGTTAGGTTTCTTGTTTACATATCCTGCCTTTTTCAAAAGAACTTCCTTTCTACCTTCAAGATTGTCATCATTAGGTTGTTCTCTCTCCTATGTGTTAAGTTACCCCAATATGGATGTGAATTTACTGAAAATCGTATTAAACACATCCTGAAGCATCACAGCAGCTCCGCTTGTAGGCGCTAAAGTCTTAATTCCGATAACTATCACTTCTAACAGAATCAAAATCGCAAGTATTATGAACAACACTTTGAGCAATGTATGTTTCTTAGGTTCAACTTTCTTAGGTTCTTCCCTCTCAGCCATTATTTCTTCCTTGAAAACATCCTGGAATGTAATTCTGTCATCCGGGTGAACCTGTTCCTGTCCCATATCCTCTTTAATCATATCCTCAATAATTTGAGAATTCTCAGTCTTAGGCTCTTCTCTTTCTTCGGCAAAACCGCCTGCAGCTGCTGTATAATCAAAGTCTTTTCCCTTGTCAGCTTCCAAATTGTCTGCAAAGATCAGCTCTTCCTTTGGCGCTTTGGCAGTCTCCGAGACTACGCTTGTAAAAGCCGGAATCTCTTCGGGAGCTGTAGCAAATACAGGCGCCTGTTCCTGAGGCTGTGCAACTCCCATGAATTCTACAGGCTCAACGAACTGACTTTCCTCCGGTTTTGAAAATTCTTCCGCAGGCTCACCTACTACATCGTAATTCTGACCTGAAACAAAATCAGGTACCACAGGTTTGTCCTCCGGAGTTTCAAGTTTATTCGCTACACATTCCTCAAAACCCGGCGTTTCTTTTTCCATTTCCCTGAATGTATCCCTATCCGCTTTTGCAGGATTATTAAATTCTTCGTTAATTTCCCCTAAATAAGACTCTGCAGGTTCTGCAGCCGCTTCCGCGCCTTCCTCTTTCTGCTCCTTCTTCGCAGCAGCCTTTAACAGATCTACCAACGATACTTCTCCGGCATTGAGGTCTTCAATATACCCCTCAACAACCTTTTCCGGATTAGGATTTGCCTCTACGATAGGCTCCGAGGCTTCTCCCACTACATCGTAGTTTTGACCTGCCATAAATTCGGGAACTTTAGGGTTTTCTTCCTGCGCTTCAAGCTTGCTTGCCACACATTCTTCAAAGCCCGGCGCTTCTTTCTCCATTTCCCTGAATGTATCTCTGTCATCCCTTGACGGATCTTTAAACTCTTCGTTAACTTCTCCAAGATACGAACCGTCTCCTTTAAGAGGTTCCTCAGGTTTCATTTCTTTGCGGGAAATAAGTTTTCCGGGTTCTTCTCCTGCTACGGCATAGTTCTGACCTGCCACAAATTCAGGAACAAACAAATCGTCCTTAGGTGTTTCAAGTTTACCTGCCACACATTCTTCAAAGCCCGGCGTCTCCTTCTCCATCGCTCTAAAAGTGTCTCTGTCATCCCTTGACGGATCCTTAAATTCCTCGTTAACTTCTCCAAGATACGATTCGTTCTTTACGGCAGATTCCTTTGTTTCTTTAGTCAGCCTGTTATATTCTTTATCTAAAATTGCCTGAAACTCTGCATTCTTCTTGCTTGGAGTATAAAATTTATCAATTTTGTTTCCTGTTTCACCATCCGGAGTCTCTGACCTTTCGTCTCCAAACACGCTTGGTGCGGAAATTTCCAAAGCTTCTTTTTCAAGGCTCGCCGTCAATTCGGAGTTTTCTCCTACTACATCATAGTTCTGACCTTTCATGAAATCGGGAACTTTAGGGTTTTCTTCCTGAGCTTCAAGTTTGTTTGCCACACATTCTTCAAATCCCGGAGCTTCTTTTTCCATTGCTATGAACGCATTTCTATCATCCTTTGACGGATTCTTAAATTCTTCATTTATATCTCCCAAGTATGAGCCGTCCCCTTTAACAGGTTCTTCCGGCTTCATTTCTTCACGGGAAATAAGTCTTCCGGTTTCCTCTCCTGCTACTGCGTAGTTCTGACCTTTCATGAAATCGGGAGTCCCTTGCTTTTCTTCCTGTGAGTCAA
>CALZYE010000010.1 GCA_945830395.1 uncultured Clostridia bacterium | reverse complement strand
GAGATGTAGAGAGGTCTCGTGGGCTCGGAGATGTGTATAAGAGACAGCTGTTTTACCCATCATATCATTTGCAAAATACATAGTTCCTATATAAATCTCTTTCTTAAAATAAAAAATCTCCGGTCGGTTCAACCGGAGCAACAGTATCGCTTAATAATTATCATCAAAACTTTTATCCACATTTTTAATTATATAATCAGTTTTAAATATTTCTTTAATGGAATAAACATATACAGTTATATGAAACTCACCTGTTTCAATCTTTGTTTCTCAAATTACTGTGAAATTCCTTTGCCTCTTTACAGTCTCTTATAATCTGCGCCGAAAGGTCTTCAAAGTCGTCAAACTTAACCTCATCTCTTGTTTTCTTCAGAAATTCTACGATTATTCTCTTTCCGTAAAGTTCTTTATCAAAATCAAAGATATGGGTTTCAACATTCTTGTCATATTCTCCTATTGTCGGTTTGGTTCCTACATTTGTAACACTGGGGTAACGCTTGCCGTTATAATCAACATATGTTACATAAACTCCGTTTGGAGGAGTCACCATGCTCTCATCAATGACCAGATTTGAAGTGGGAAATCCCAGTTTTCTTCCAAGTCTGTTGCCCACTACAACATCTCCGCCTATCTCATAGTTTCTTCCCATGTATGTCTTACATCTTTCTACCTGCCCCGAAGCTATAAGCGTTCTTATCAGAGATGAACTGACAACCTCATCCTTTATTTTAAAAGGTTCCATTTCTGACACCGTAAAGCTGTATCTTTCGCCGTATTCCCTCAATACATGGGGATTTCCAGCCGCTTTCAGACCAAACCTGTAGTTAAATCCGCAAAATGCCGCTTTCATATTGAATTTTTTCAGAAGAATTTTTTCAATAAAGTTCTTCGGCTCCATGTTCATAATTTCGGCGGTAAAGGGTACATTGACCAAATAGTCCACACCTAAGGACTGAACAATTTCCGCCTTTTCATTTTGATACAGTATATTTTTCACCTTAACCGCACCGGGAAGTAAATCCTTTGGATGATTTGAAAAGGTAAAAACCAGAGACTTAAGGTCTTTTGCCCTGCTGCATTCAACCATTTCCTTTATCAATTTTTGATGTCCGAGATGAACTCCGTCAAAATTGCCA
Source organism: uncultured Clostridia bacterium (assembly GCA_945830395.1). Lineage (GTDB taxonomy): Bacteria > Bacillota > Clostridia > Peptostreptococcales > Anaerovoracaceae > Aminicella. The sequence continues at coordinate 60,878 of CALZYE010000010.1, read as the reverse complement.
AGCGCAACTGCAGTTTCCTCCAGACCGTAAATATCGCCTAAACTTTCAAATATAACCAACTTTATACCTCCGTAATCTGCCAAACATCTTAAATTATAGACATGTGGAGCTTAATTCACCTGCTTTGATAGAAAACTTTGTCCGCCTTGATATTCTTCCCATCCTCATCCATAAAGGCGATTCCGAGAAAAGTTTTCACACCGCCTGTTTCTCCGTAAGTAACATACGCTCTTGAAAATTCTTCTCTTATGGGCAGAGGGAAGCTTTCCTTCTTGTATCTCGGTTCCTTTACGATATTGCAGCTGCTTGTCCAAACTGAAAGTCCGCTTGTAAATCGCTTTATATCAAAATCCTTAAGGACTATTTCTCCGAAGCAGTCGATTAAGGAATCAGGTCTCATAACCTTATTTTCTATTTCCGCCGGGCTCATCTCGGAAATTTCATCCAGCTTTATGGAATTTTCGATGCGGGCTTTACCGCTTGCCCTGCGTTCTAATGAATTCATAAATCCGTAAACGCCTAATTTCATCCCTATATCGTGGCAAATCGCCCTTATGTATGTTCCTTTTGAGCATGTTACCGTAAAGGATATTTTTGATTCGTAGCCTTTGCCAATTTCCATGGAATCTATTGCAATGCTCTTTATAAAAATATTTCTGCTCTTTATTTCAACCGTTTCACCGGCTCTCGCATATTCATACAGCTTCTTTCCATTTATCTTCAGCGCAGAATACATGGGAGGTTTTTGACTCACGATTCCGGTAAATTCAGAAAAAACCTTTGCAACCTTTTCCTCATCAACCTTATTTATTTCCTCTTCGGATGTTCTGCGAAGTTCCTTCCCCCAAGCATCCTGAGTGTCCATTTCTTTACCCAAGGTCATCCGGCATCTGTAGGTCTTAAAGTCTGTATCAAGATATTCGATAATTCTCGTGGCTTTTCCTATACAAACAGGAAGGACACCTGTTGCCATAGGGTCCAGTGTACCTGTATGCCCTATTTTCTTGGTGCCTAAAATTCTTCTCATGCGGGCTACCACATCGTGAGAGGTCATGTTCTGTTCTTTATTAACGATAATTATTCCATCAATTTGCATATTCGGATAAACTCTCCAGTGCCTTTTCTTCTATAGCTTTTATCGCATCGCTCAACGACATCTCAACGGTACAGCCGGCAGCTTTCTTGTGTCCTCCGCCGTGAAACGACTCTGCAATCTTTGAGACATCTGCATATTTTTTACCTCTAAGGCTGACCCTGCAAACAAGTTCTTCCTTTTCTTTTACTAATACGGCTATCTCTACGCCGTTTATACTCCTTATCTGTGAAACCACACCTTCGGCGTCTTCCAATTTCGCTCCCGTTTCTTTCAGCATATCCTGCGAAACAAAGCCTATTGCAAGTTTTCCCTTTCCGAAAAACTGCACCTTAGACAGGATTTTGCTTTCCAGTCTCATCTTTTCCGGACTTATGCTTTCGTAAAGTTCTATGCTGATACGATTGGCATCAATACCAAGCTCGTAAAGCTTTGCAACTATCTCATGAGTTTCTTTTGTCGTGTTTGAATACTGAAAATTTCCTGTATCCATTGTGATGGCAGTAAACAGAGCTTCTCCTATTTCTTTATCCATAGGGGCATCCATCTCCGCCAAAAGCTTGTAAATAAGTTCGCCTGTAGCTGCGGCGGCAGAATCTATGTAATTGTAATTGCAGAACGGTTTTGAAGTTCCGTGATGATCCACGCAAATGGTTTTCTTCCCGGACAAAAATTTATCTTTTCTCTTCGGAAATCTGGAGTAATCTCCGCAGTCTACACAAATGCAAACATCGGGCTCTGCAATAACATGGAAATTGCAGGTGGCATAGTCCAAGGCGATAAATTTAAGATTTTGCGGGATGGAATCTTCCACCAGAATATATGCCGTCTTTCCCGATTTTCTCAAGGCTCTGCAAAGGGCAACGGCTGAGCCTATGGCATCACCGTCACCGTTCACATGAGGGAAAATCAAAATTGAGTTTGCCGCCTTCAATGCATTTCCAATTGTCTTAAAGCTATCATTGCTCATCTTCTTTTCCTAAACTTCTAATCACTTCGTCTATTCTTCTGCCATACTCAAGGGACTCGTCTATTTTGAAAATCAACTCGGGAACATGGCGAAGTTTGATTTTGCTTCCGATTTCTTTTCTTATCATTCCCCTTGCATTATTGAAACCGTCAATGATTTCATTTTTCTGCATATCAGCTTTCTCCTCGTTTCCCGCCATGTCCAAAACCGTGATATAACAGGTGGCATAGCTGTTATCCCTTGTCACATCAACTGCCGAAACGCTTATCATTCTGCCGTCGAATCTGGGATCTTTCAGATCTCTAAGTAACATCCGGCTGATTATCTTGCGAATTTCTTCACCTAATCTGCCCTGTCTATATCCTTTTCCCATGATTACGCCCTTTCAATTTCAACCATTGCAAAGCATTCTATAATATCATCTTCCTTGATGTCGTTATAAGCTTCGATGCCGATTCCGCACTCATAACCCTGTGCAACTTCCTTTGCGTCGTCTTTGAAACGCTTCAGTGAAGAAATCTTTCCTTCGTGAATTACGATTCCGTCTCTCACAAGACGAATCAACTGATTCCTCACAACCTTGCCCTCTGTAATGTAGGCGCCACCTATGATTCCCACTCCCGGAACCTTAAAGGTATTTCTAATCTGTGCCTTACCGAGAACTTCCTCTCTAAATTCAGGGTCCAACATTCCCTGCATAGCAGCCTCAACATCGTTAATTACATCGTAGATAACTCTGTAAAGACGCAGCTCAACACCATGCTGACTTGCCATAGTTGAAATTGCAGTGCTTGGTCTCACATTGAAGCCTACTATAATGGCATTGGAGGTTTCAGCAAGCATTATATCCGACTCGGTTACCGTACCGACTCCTGAGTGAACCACATTCACCTTGACATCATCGTTGTTCAGCTTTTCAAGAGATGAAATAAGCGCACCCACTGAACCCTGAACATCGCCTTTGATGATCATATTCAGTTCTTTCACTTCTCCATCCTGAATTTGGCTGAAAAGTTTATCGAGGGTCATGCTGGAATTCTTTGCAAGAACTTCTTCACGAAGCTTTTCCTGTCTTCTGCCTGCTATTTCTCTTGCGGTTTTGTCATCCCTAACGGCGTTAAACTCGTCTCCTGCCTGCGGTACATCTGTTAATCCCAAGATTTCAACAGCAGTTGCAGGACCGGCTTTCTTTATCTGCTTGCCTCTGTAATCCGTCATCAATCGTATTCTGCCGGAGCATGTTCCGGCTACTATACTTTGACCTGCCTGCAAAGTCCCGTTTAACACAAGAAGGGATGCAACAGGCCCCTTTGCCTTATCAAGTCGTGCCTCTATAATCGAACCCAGAGCCAGCCTGCTTGGATTTGCCTTCAGTTCCATAACCTCTGATTGAAGAAGTATCATTTCTAACAGGTTTTGTATTCCTTCTCCTGTCTTTGCCGAAACCGGAACGGATATAACTTCTCCACCCCAGTCTTCAACCAAGACTTCATGGTCAGCCAAATCCTTTTTAACTCTGTCAGGATTTGCTCCCGGCTTATCCATTTTGTTAATCGCAACAATTATAGGAACTCCGGCAGCCTTTGCGTGACTTATGGACTCAATGGTTTGAGGTTTTACACTGTCATCAGCTGCAACTACCAAAACTGCAATATCTGTAACATGAGCGCCGCGAGCACGCATTGCCGTAAAGGCTTCATGCCCCGGAGTATCCAAAAATACAATCTTCTGTCCGTTAACACTAACCTCGGAAGCACCGATGTGCTGTGTAATTCCACCGGACTCACTCTCTGTCACATTTGTCGATCTGATGGCATCAAGAAGGGATGTTTTACCGTGGTCAACATGACCCATTACCGTAATTACAGGCGGTCTGTCCTTAAGGTCTTTCTCCCTGTCAACAAAATCCTCTATTCCTTCTTCTACGATTTCTTCCTCAACGGTTCCGGCAATTACATTTATACCCAGTTCCTCTGCAAGTACCATCATAGTGTCTTCGTCAATGTTCTGGTTTATATTAGCCATAATTCCAAGCTTCATCAAACTCATAATGACTTTTGATGTTGAAATTTCAGTTTGCTCACAGAAGCCTGCAACTGTAATAGGAAGGTCAACCTTAAATGTACCCTCAGGTAAGATTTCTTCCGCCACTTCAACAGGAGCTTCCTGCTTAGGCTTAACATACTTCTTTCTCTCTTTCTTCTCCAGAGATTTTCTCTCAAGCTTTGAGAATTTGTTATGTTCTTCCTTCTTTCCATGATTTCTGCGATCGTCTCTTCTGTTTCTTCCGCTCTTTCCCTCTGCGCCCGAAGCTGCTGCACTGCCGCCTCTTCCCTGAGGCGCTGAACTTCTCTGCGGTCTGTTTGCGCTGCGTTCCTCTCTGCCGGAGTCTCTGCCTTCTCCGCGGTCATTTCTTCTGCGATCATTTTTATCGTTTCTGTGGTTACGACTGTCCCTGCCTTCTGCTCCGGCTCTTCCGGCGTTTCTGCCGGTTCTGTCATTTCGGCTGCCGCTTCTGTCGGCTCTGTCGTTTCTTGAACCGTTTCCGCTTTCACTTCTGCGATTGCCGCTTCTCTTATCATCTCTGCGTTCACCGGAATTTTTGCGCTCAGATTTCTTTTCTTCTGCTTTTCTCTCAGCTTCTTTCCTTGCTTTTTCAGCTCTTGCGGCCTTCCTTGCGGTTTCTTCCTGCACTACATCCTCAGCTCTTGCAACGATTTTAATCCGCGGCATGCTCTCTTTCTCCGATGCAAGTTTTCTTACGGTTTTAGGCTCTTCTTTCTTTGCTTCAGCCTTTTGGGTTTCTTTGGAACCCCCCGCCTTTTCAGGCTCTGCATCAGTCTTCTTAACATCTTTTTTAAGCTCACTCTTCTTGGCAGACTTCACATCGTTCTTTGCTTCTTTCCCGGTCTTTATGTCTGCGTTCTCATTTTTCTCTGCTTTATTGCGGTTAGCAAAAAGAGATTCATCGACAATAGGTTTTCCGACCGGCGGTTTAGGCTTGTTTGCCGGATATTCATTGTTAATGACAGGCTTTCCGATAGGAGCCTTTCTTCCGCCGCTTTTTACTGCATTGCTGTTTATTCCCTTAATTTTATCAACCTCTGTATCGGTTAAAGCACTCATGTGACTTTTTACTTCAATTCCAAGGGCGCCTGCTTTTGCGATAAGGTCCTTGCTCTGTATACCCATTTCCTTTGCAAGTTCGTATACCTTTTTCTTCATAAGAACACCTCTCTTTCTGATTGTATGCGGTCAATTTCATCTTTAATCACTTTGGAAAAGTTATCATCCGTGATTGCAAAAGTACTGCTTTCATATCTTCCTGTAATCTTGGATAAATCTTCTTTAGTTCCAAATATTCTATACTCTGTTTCATTGGCTTTACACTTTTGAGTCATCTTTTTTTTCGTATTTTGAGAAGCGTCTTCCGCTACAATCAATAATTTAACTCTTCTCTTCTCTATCAACAGTAAATTTGTGTTATATCCTGTCTGCAAACCTCTGGACTTGGCGGCAAAACCTAAATATCCCGACAGCTTACTACTCAGCATTACTAATTTCCTCATCGGCTCTCTTAAAAATTGCTTCCGTTATCTCCTTTGAAAAGCTGCGCTTAAACCCTCGCTGTAATCCGTTTTTCTTCCTCGCCGTCTCTATACATTCCTTACTCTTGCACAGATACACTCCTCTGCCCGGCTCTTTTCCGTTTGCATCAAATGTGAGATTTCCGTCCTTCATTGCAATTCTGTACATCTGCGACTTAGCCTTGGATTCCATACATCCTATGCAGCGTCTCATGGGTTCTGTGGCATTACTCCTGTGTCTGCTCAACAGTTTCCTCCTCCGCAGCATCTTCAGAAGCTGCTGCTCCAATAACGGTTTCTGCAGCCTCTGCCACATCTTCTGCCAAATTGTCGTCATCATAGCATAAGCCATCTTCCGAAGATTCATCCATATCTGCGATCTCATTTTCATCCTCTTCACTATAGAACTGGCTGTTGCTCTTAATGTCTATTTTCCATCCGCTGACCTTCGCCGCCAAGCGAACATTCTGTCCCTGCTTTCCTATAGCAAGTGAAAGTTGATAATCAGGAACTACGACAGTTGCAATCTTTTCTTCATAGTCCTCTACAATTACTTCTTCAACTGTTGAAGGACTCAGTACATTGCTTATAAGCTCTGCCGGATCCTCGCTCCATGAGATAATATCGATTTTTTCCCCGCTAAGTTCATCAACTATGTTCTGTACTCTGGTTCCTCTCGGTCCTACGCATGCTCCTACCGGATCCACATTCTCATCCTCTGCATACACTGCCATTTTAGTTCTGGAGCCTGCCTCTCTGGCAATCCCCTTCACTTCAACCGTTCCGTCCTGAATCTCAGGTATCTCAAGTTCAAACAGCATCTTCACAAGCCCCGGATGAGATCTTGATAAGAATACCTGAGGTCCCTTGGTGGATTTTTTCACATCCATAATGTAAACCTTCAGTCTGTCATGAACATTGAATCTTTCCCCCGGCACCTGCTCACTGGCAGGCAAAATTCCTTCGGCACCTCCCACCGTAACAAACATGGTATTTCCGCTTTTTCTCTGAACGACTCCTGTCATAATTTCGCCCTGCCTTGTAACGAACTGGTCATAAACCATCGTTCTCTCCGCCTCTCTTATTCTCTGAATAACCACCTGCTTTGCAGTTTGCGCGGCAATTCTTCCAAACTCCCTGGGTGCGACTGCAAATTCAATGGCATCGCCAATCTCATACCTTGCGTCGATTTCATGAGCTTCTTCCAGTGTCATCTGAGTCATATTGTCAAAATACTCTTCATCAGAAACAATGTCTTTTCTCATTAAGACCGCAATGTCGCCTGTAACAGGATCGATTGAAACCCTAACATTTTCCGCTGTGCCGTAATTCTTCTTATAGGCTGACACCAGCGCTGATTCTATGGTTTCCAACAAAACATCTTTAGAAATATTTTTTTCCTTTTCTAAAGCCTCCATAGCATCGATAAATTCTTTGTTCATCTATGTTTACCTCCATTATTTAACTGATTAAAATACTACGGCAAGGCTGGTCTTGGCAACCTCCTCGAGTTCAAAGAAACGGCACTTGCCTTCAGCTTCTTCAATCTCAATCCTGTTATCCTTTATTCCCTTTAGGATTCCCTGAAACTCCTTGCACCCCTCAATGCCTTTATATAATTTCACATCAACCATCTCACCTGTAAATTTTTCATAGTCTTTCTGCTCAAAAAGCTGTCTGTCCATTCCCGGAGAACTTACCTCAAGCATGTAGTTTTGCGAAATAGGGTCGTCTTTGTCCAAGCATTCTGATAGAAATCTGCTCACTTTCTCGCAGTCGTCAGTACTGACATACTGATTTTTTTCAGCGTCTTTTTTGTCGATATAAATCCTCAGATACCAGTCTCTTCCCTCTTTTTTAAATTCGGAATTATACAGCTCCAAATTATTCTCCTCCAAGAAGGTCTTTAGATATTTTTCTACTAACTCCTTTATCTGTCCTTTTGCCATAATTCTCCTTATAAAAGATGTCCGTTTAAAATTTCCTACATATAAAATTGAAAGAGTGGGACAACCCACTCTTATAGCCCGACTTATTAACTTACACACATATTAACATATATATGAGGTACTGTCAAATCCATAAATTTCCGTAATTCTTACACTGATAATTTCCAAGACTTACTTGTTGTTTTATGAAGCTTCACCTACAAATTTAAACAATGCAGAAACATTGCTATCCTTTCCCATGGATTTCTTAGATTTCTTTCTTGCAAAAATCAGTATAAAATTCGACTTTTCTCTCTTGAAAAAATGATGCTTTTCCTTTTTGATAATTTGATAGTATGTGTGAAAACCTTTTTTCCGGTCCGCGATAACTTTTTAGTCCAATCACTTAACTATAGTTTTATACGATACTCCACTACTGCTTAAGCATATATTCGCCATTATCGTTTTTCTGATACTGTTTAATAGTTTCGTTATTGCTGTTATAAATCATTATGTCACTGCTATCTCTGTCTTCAACTAAAAATGAGCTTTCAAATGCACCATCTTCTGTACATAATTCTTTGATTTTCTGTTCATAATCCTTAGTAATTTTAGTAAAGAAGTATTTAAACACCTGACCATTATTTATCGTATTGATTTCCGAAACTCGCTTACCTAAAAATGCAAATGTATGGCCTTTTTTATACGCTCCGTTCAATGTACTGTCCGACATTCCCGAAATATAAACATCCGGGTTAAAGAACAATATCAACTCTGCTGCAATAGAACTTTCAACATCTATAACCTTTAGCTCATCCAACTGCTTCTGTTTTTCAGGGAATAATTTTGTCGGTGTTCCCGGATGACCCTTATAATAATACTCGTATTGTGTTCCATAATACTTCTTAAGGAATTTTGTAAACTCTGCAAAGTTAACTTCCTTATCAGCTCTTCCCCCCATCAGAAGCATAACTTTTTTGTTGTTTTTTCTCGCTTTTTCAAACATCTTGTCGTTGAAATGATACAGAGCCTTGAATTCAGCAAGGTTTTTTTCACCTGTCAGGCTTAGCTCATTTAGTGCATCCTTAGTATTTACTATTGTCGCCTTCTGTTTAGCCTTCTCCAGAAATTCCTTATTTTCACACTTAAATGTATCGTTAACTCTGCTTACAAACCATCTGAAGTTTGAGTTTGCAACCACTGATGCATATGTGTATCTGGCCAAAACCCATGTAGTGCTGTTTTCTCTATAATAAGGCATCTTATTGAAATCAACTTTTTTTCCTTTGAGTGCTTTCCTTTTAGCCTTATTCCATGCATCTACCATTATTTGAGTTTTTTTCTCCTGATCTTGACCCTTTTCATACATTTCATTAAAGTAAAAATATGTTGATGTACCATCCGTATATAAATCGGCATCAAACATTTTATCGCTTATTTTATTTTCATACATTAAGTTAAATATTATTCTTAAAGACGGATCAGTAGTAACAACATGAAACTTTGAATATCTGTTTAACTTGTGAAGTGTTTTAACATACCGTGCCATTTCCCTAACTTTCGCTTCAAAGTTCTCATCCTTGTTATACTTCTGATACGGATTCTTGTATACATGTTTCGGCAACTTTTTCCAGTCATACGCACTTGGTCTTGAAAGGGCAATTATCGTAGGAACAGGATTTCCATCCTGAATTCTAACGCCGTCTTTCCAAAGTGTCATCGTATATAACATAGGTCCAAAGGTTCCCCCTAATGCCACAATGTTATATTTTTCTGCAATGATTCCGATATTTTTCACTTTATATGAGTATACAGCCTTCTTACCCTTATAGTATTTAAAGGTTGCAACATATTCTCCATAATGGGGAAATTTCAGGTTATATACTCCAGATTTAGTAATTTTTTTGACATTAATGTTTCGAGTCTTGCTGTATCTTACTTTCTTGCCATCCAGCATCTTCAACCCAACTCTGATTTTGCCTATTTTTTTCTTTTTTAATGATTTCACATTATAAAACTTAAAATACCCATCTCTATAGTTAATTTTCTTCTGAGAAATTTTTACCTTATAAGGCGCTTTTTTCTTATAGTACACTGCTTTCACTTTAACCTTACTCGATGAAGCAGCATGCACCTTGATATTTTCTTTAGAACCGACAAATGCAAATCCTTGAATAATCATTGTAATCATCATAATTAATGATATTCCTTTTGATATTTTTTTCATTTTTGCCCTCTTATACTCCTTAATTTTATATATTTTTCCTTTATTATACATATTCTCTGAGAGAATGTCCATACAACTAACTCCTTCCACCTTTTAAAAAAACGCTTGCATTATACCTCGTATATGTTAAACTACCAGTGGAGATGGCATTTACAGGTAAAGCCATACTCCGATATATATTTTTTTATAAAAATTTTTTACGAGCTTATATTGTAACCAAATGAGACTCTGTGTAGAGAAGAAGAATGTGAGACTGCTTTTAGCGTGGACTTTTGCTGAAATCGTTACAGATTAAGTTCTGCTGAAAATCAGGCTCTTTTTTATTGATGGAAAGGGGAACTCCGTGAACTTGGAAATGTTATATGGAAAAATCCATAGAGCAACTATTACTCAGGCCGATCTAAATTATGTAGGCAGCATTACAATCGATGAGGCGCTTATGGCTGCCTCGGGAATACACGAATATCAGAAAGTCCAGATAGTAGATATTGACAACGGAAGCAGATTTGAAACTTATGTTATTGCCGGAGAAAAAAACAGCGGTATCATCTGCCTGAACGGCGCCGCCGCAAGATGTGTATGCGTGGGGGATAAAGTGATTATAATGGCATACGGAACCTGCAGCGAAAGTGAAATCAGCGCCCATAAACCTGTAGTTGTCTTTGTGGATGATGAAAATAGAATTTCAAGAATTACAAACTACGAAAAACATGGTTTGCTGAAGGATATGCAATAGAAAAGTTCCGGTGAAAAAGGAGAAAAATATGAAAACAGCTAAGACTGTCGAAGAAGTAAGAAACTTGGTAAAGCATTGCAAAGCCGAGGGAAAATCAATAGGATTGGTGCCGACAATGGGATTTCTTCATAAGGGTCACGGAAGCCTTATAAAAAAAGCTCGTGAAGAAAATGATTTCGTCATCGTCTCAGACTTTGTAAACCCTATTCAGTTCGGACCTAACGAAGATTTGGAAAGTTACCCGAGAGATTTTGATGCCGACTGCAAATTATGCGAAAGCCTTGGAGCAGATTTAATCTTTCACCCTGAGCCGTCAGAAATGTACCAAAACCCTCACACAACCGTCGACATAAGCCTTCTTTCCGACGGACTTTGCGGCAGCAAGAGACCGGGACACTTTAAGGGGGTATGTACTGTCGTTTCAAAGCTATTCAATATTTCCAAAGCCGACAGGGCATACTTCGGTCAAAAGGATGCTCAGCAGCTTGCAATTATCAAGAAGATGGTCAAAGACTTGAATTTCGATGTGGAAGTTATAGGCTGCCCTATCGTAAGAGAAGAGGACGGACTTGCAATGTCATCGAGAAATACATATCTGAATGAAGCTGAAAGAAAGGCGGCACTATGCCTTTCAAAAGCTATTTTTGCCGGGAAAGATGCCATCCATAAGGGAATGAAGGTATGTGAACTGCAAAGCCTTATGAGCCGTATAATAACATGCGAACCCATGGCAAAGATAGACTATCTCTCTGTTGTAGACTTGGAAAATCTGCAGCCCCTTGAAGAAATCCATGAGCCTGTTCTCGTAGCCATGGCTGTATATATCGGAAAAACCCGTCTGATAGACAATTTCTTCTACGAATTTTAGAACCCTTGAAAGAATAAATTCAGTAAAAGCACAGTGTTTTTACTGAATTTCTCATATTAGGAGAGTGCGCAAATGAAAAATTTGAACAGGTACTTTGACAGTACAATTTTAAAACCTGAAGCCGGTCCGGAGCAGATAATAACCCTATGCCGAGAAGCTTTCCACAATAAATTCTTTGCAGTATGCGTAAATCCGTGCTATGTAAAATTAGCAAAGGAAACCTTGGAAAGCCTTGCCTGCAGCGACTTAAGAACGACTGCCGTTGCAACTGTAGTAGGATTTCCGCTTGGTGCAAATACTACTGAATCCAAAATTTTTGAAACAAAAAATGCCCTGGATAACGGAGCAGATGAGATAGACATGGTAATAAATATCGGTATGCTGAAAGCCGGTGAAAATGAATATGTTTTAAGGGATATTTCAGAAGTTGTCAATGAAACTTCAGCCCGTGGAAAAACAGTAAAGGTTATCCTTGAAACCTGCCTTTTGGCAGACGATGAAATTGTATCAGGCTGTCTTTTATCTAAAAGAGCCGGAGCCGCATTCGTAAAAACATCAACCGGATTCAATTCCGGCGGAGCTACTGTCCATGCAGTAAAGCTGATGAAAAAAACAGTCGGAAATTCCATGAAAATCAAGGCTTCCGGCGGAATCAGAGACTTGAATACGGCACTGGAGATGATTTCTGCCGGTGCAGACAGACTGGGCTGCAGTTCATGTCTGCAGATAATGAATCAGCTTTCGCAATAATTTTAAGCCACAGACTCAGCTGCCGATTTCTTGCTTATCACGCATGCCTTTGACGAACCTGCGTCAAAGCTTAAAATTAAAGAATCGCCCAAATTTGAGCGATTCTTTATATGTTATTATTTTATGCCGAAATTATTTGTAGGTAAATATCAGTACGACATAACCGTTGCCGCCATAAGTGGTCTTATAGTTTTTCAGATTAACCTGCAGTGAATCCTTCGTAAATTTCTTTAGTGAGGTTTCCAGATCTTTACCTTTGGCATTGGTAACCTTTGCCTTGAAGGTATCTTCTGTCCATTTGCCTTCATACTCCTTTGGAATCTCAACATTGAAAATTTTCAAATAGCCGTTCGCTTTAGTGAACTCCTCTTTTGAAACAGGCACTTCTTTAATACTTTTTCCTTTATCATACAGTTCTATCTTTGCAGGAATCTGATCCTCATTTTCTTTAACTGTAACTTTAAAGGTTTTGCTCAACTTGGTCCCTTTTTCATTTTCATAGCGTATTTCGATTTCTTTTTCACCGGTGTCCGTTTCCGCAAATATGTAACCGTCTCTTAAGCTTGATGTAAAACCTGCCAGCTGGCAAGCTTCCCAACCTTTATATTCAACATCTTCCTGTTTTTCGTCTTTCCCCTTTATTGCCATATCCTTAATACTGAAAGCTTCTCCAACAGTATATTCCTTCTTCACTTTATCTAAATTAAGTTCAAAGGAAACGAGATTGTGTTTCAAAATATTGGCAGTTACAAAGTAGGTATTGAATCTCCAATTCGTATAGTCACCTGCAGGAAGCGGTACATCTTTCAATTCAAACTGCCACAGTTTCTTATCAAAACTTGCTTTCTTCCCTTCTGCAAGTTTAGTATCCTTATGGAATATTTCCATCTTTTCCACTTCGTCATCAACATCCGTTTCAAATCTGAAATTGCTTTCATCCAGTTTTACTTCAACCTTTTTGTTGTTTTTCAGAGAAACCGTTACATGTGTAGGGTAGCAATGCTTTAGCAGTTTCTGAACTTGTACGCGGCTCGGCATGTCTATCAGCGAGTCTTTGTTTAGGAAGTGCACGGCAAAGGATGTTCCGATTTCAGGAAGTTTTGAACCGTGGCTCGGTGAAATCGCGATGCCGTACTTGTCAAGTTCCTTGTAACCCAGTTGCTTCTCCGTTCCGTCATTTAAGAAAACTTTTAAAACAGTGCCGGTCAAATCAAGTTTCCCGCTGGTCTGCTGTGCATTTGGTCTCTTTACGAAATCTATGTAATTAACCTTTTGAACTTTTTTGTCATTATTAAATTTCTGAGACCTTTGAATTGCATTTTTTATAGCGCTCAGATGCCCTTTGGCTGTCAATGTAGCTCCCGTAACGGAGTCGAAAGCTTTTCCCTTTCTTTCCTGCAGCTGCTTTTCCAAGCTACTTACATCTTTCAGTCCCACTGCAAACTTTATGATATTCTGACCATATTCATAGCCGGCATCTTCCGTTGCCTTGATAACCTCAACACCTGATATTTTCTTATTGTCAATCTTAACCTTTACAATGTCAGGTCCAAATGAGTCATAGTGGTAAGCTTCAGTTCCCGTACCATACCAAGTACCGTTTGCTAAAACTTTATTGTCCTTAACCTCTACCTTGACCTGAGCCTTTAACAGCTTTCCTTTTTTATTCTTTTCCTTTGATTTTACTTCTACCTTAGCTGTTCCCGGCATCTTTGCCTTAAGTACTCCCTTTGAATCAACTGTAAGCACTTTGGAGTTTGTACTTTTAAAGGAAACAGGGCAATACACCCCTGCAGGAGATGCTTTAACTGAAAGCTTCTTATATGTTTGTCCCACATTCAGACTGATTTTCTTCTGTGATAAAACAATTTTAACAGGCTTTATATCTTTTACCGTAATCTTAATCGTAGATTTAATCTTCTTATTCTTCTTAGATATGACTGCGATTTTTACAGCGCCTTTCTTCAGACCTTTAACTTCTCCGTTCTTATTAACCTTTGCAACCTTCTGATTGCTCGATCTGAAATAAACCTTCTTAGAAATTGAATCTGCCTTAACTCCTTTAACAGAAATATTGGCAACACCCTTAATGTCAATCACCTTTGCGGAAGCCTTAACATTAAGCTTCGGCGCTCCGTAGGCTATCTGTGACATGACAACCGCCATGCTTAAAACGGCAGTCGTAACTGCAGCCAGAAGCAAGAATGATTGTCCAAACCTTTTTTTTCTTAGCATAATATTCTCCCCCTTAGAATTTTTAAACAGTTAGTTCAAATTAACTAACTGAAAAAATCGTAACATACCCTCTTATATTTGTCAATTAGCAAATTTAAGAATGACAAAAAAATATTGAACGCCGCGTCGAGAAAGCCTTCCTAAAATCTGCATACAAAAATCCCAAGCTCCCGGGAACTTGAGATTTTTAAATTCATATATTCATATTATTTACAAAACACATGTATTTCAGGGTTTTAGGACGCTCTACGGCTTAGGATGCTCCAAGAATTCCTCCTATAATAACCCCCAAATATGTACCTATTACATACCCGAATGTACCTATAAGCATAACAGGTCCTACCAGCTTGCTCCATCCTTGAGAAATCGCCATTCCTGCTGCCGTGGTCGGACCTCCTATATTTGCATTTGAAGCCAGAATACAATCTTCTAAATCAAATTTCAGAAGTTTTCCGCCTACGAAACAGAATATCATATTTACTGCTACCATTATAGCCGCAAATAACAGAAGCGCCGGCGTATTTGTAATAATCTCAACAATTGATGCCGGAACGCCGATTACAAACAAGAACATGTATATAAAATATGTACCGATTTCCTGTGCACCGTTCATCTTCTCAACATGTTTTTCACCGTATGTGGCAACTATCATTGAAAGAGTTGTAATCCACACATACTGAGATCCGAAGAATGTGTTGCACATCTTTAGAATCGTACTGGTTGTCGGAATTGCACCTGCAATAGCCTGAGAAATTATATTCGCCAAGAAAACTACCGTAACCGCATAAGCTATATTAAAAGCAATATCCTTAAGGGAAATATCTTTACGGCTCCAATATGCCGCCGCCTGTGTTTTTGAATCACCGATTCCGTTTTGCTGAACTTCGTCAATATGAGGATGGGAAAAATGACTGCGGAAGAAATTCATTCCTGCAAACATAATCAATGCAAAGAAATACAGCGCCATAAGAAGGTTATCTGCAACTGTTGCAGCTCCCACCGTCTGACCTGACACATTAAACTGAGTTGCCAGGGCTGCAAAGTTCACACCGCCGCCTATGTATGTACCCGTCATCATGGCAGATACTCCCGGCGCCTCCGGAATAGAATTATGAAGCAGTGTGTATGCCAGCAATGCGCCTAAACAGGTTCCCACTGCTCCGATCAGGAATACAACCATCATTCTGCCTGTTTCCTTCCAGATTTTCTTCATGTTGCACTGAAGCAGAAGGAGCGGAATTCCGATAGGAACCGCATATCCCCAAATGATATCATCATACAGAACGCTGTGAATAGGAATAATTCCCAAGTTTGAAAGTACGAGTGCCATGATGAGTGCAATAATAGCTCCTGAAACTTTAGAAGCCCACGCATATTTCTGCTCTAAAAAAATGGCTGCGGCAACACCTGCAACAAGCACGAACAAAAGAGTCCATGTGTCGTCTGCTGCTACCAAAGTATCTCTGCCAATAGTGCTGCGAAAGAACGAACTTAGCATAATTGAGTCTCCTTTCTAATGCTAAAAATAAATATTTGTTTATTATTATACATCACCTTCACTGAATTAACAATTAATATTCAAAAATCCCGTCATAAATTGCGGCTTTTCCCTGGATATCAGCCCAATTTTTATCGCCGTATTCATAGTGCCACCATTCAGACGGCAGATTCCCGAAGCCGGCTTCCTTCATAAGATTATATAAAAATCTGCGATTATTCCTTATTTCCTCTGCTTTCGGATTATTGTCCACATTTATGGTTTCATAATATCCCGCTCTTGTCTTTTCTGTAAATGCATCAAACTTCGTGCCGAATTCAAGATACTTTCCATCCGGTCCCATTATTGTCAAATCAATTGCTCCTCCTGTGGTATGGGCAGGGGGAAGTTCTCTGTCGAAAACAGGATTAGCTATAAATTTGCCTATCTCAATTTCCTGTTCCTCCTTGGTTTTATTCTCAAGATGAAACTCTTTGATTATTCTTTCGCTGTAATAGACAAACAGTTCTTTCTGAAGTGCAAAAGGTCTCCATGCATCCCAAATTACAAATTTGTATCCTTTCGGAAGCAGATCCGCCGCCTTATACAACATTTCAACAACTTCTTTTCTTGCCATGCAGCGCTTTTCTCCGTTCTTAAAGCCTAAAGCCGGGTACTGCATATCTATTAAAATTTTTTCGCTCTGATGAATTTCAACTAAAGGCGAGTCGATGAAAGCTCTCCTCTCACAATTTCCCGGATCTCCGATTATCGGAATAGGTTCACTAATAAACTTTTTCATACAAGCCTCCTTAAATTCGTAATATTACAGTCACATATTGATTAAATTATGTCTTTTATCAGCATCATCTCACCGGCTTTTCCATCTCCAATGCGATATGATTTTATAACCTCCCTTTCAGCCGATTCAGCCTTGTCCAAATCACTACTGAAAACAGTTGCCAAAAGCTCCCCTCGCCTAACAAAATCACCAACCTTTTTGTTCAGTAAAATTCCGGCGCCATGATCCACCTCGTCGTCCTTTGTGACCCTTCCTGCCCCGGTATGCTGAGAGGCAAGCCCCACCTTTTCTCCGTCGATTTCGTTTACATAGCCTTCAAATTCAGAATGTACCTCTATTTGTTTATCGCTTAATGCCAAAAGATCAGTGTCATCACAGACTTCCGGCATTCCTCCCTGGGCTTTTATCAATTCCCTGAATTTATCCAAAGCAGCTCCGCTCAATATGGCTGACTCTGCCATTTCACATCCTTCGTCAATGGAAGCTGCCGCCTTGCCTGCGTAAATCATTATTCCTGCCAGTTTTATGGACAATTCTCTTATATCGGAAGGCCCTCGTCCTTTTAGGATTTCAACTGCCTCGCGTACTTCCAAAGCGTTTCCCACAGCACATCCCAATGGTTGATTCATGTCGGATATAACAGCTATCGTTTTTTTGCCGGCGTAAGCTCCTATATCCACCATAAGCCTCGAAAGGGTTCGTGCATCCTCCAAAGTCTTCATAAATGCACCTTTGCCGCATTTCACATCCAAAACTACGGCATCGCTTCCTGCCGCCAGCTTCTTGCTCATTATAGAGGCTGCAATAAGGCTTTTATCATCCACCGTCGCCGTAACATCCCTTAGTGCATATAATTTTTTATCTGCCGGTGTCAAATTGCCGGATTGTCCGATTATTGAGATTCCTATGTTTTTAACCTGTTCAATAAATTCCGCAGGGCTTAGAGCAGTTCTAAAGCCGGGGATAGATTGAAGTTTATCTATCGTTCCTCCTGTAAATCCAAGACCTCTCCCGCTCATCTTTGCCACGGGGATACCTGCGGATGCGGCTATAGGTGCGGCTATAAGGGTGGTCTTGTCACCGACACCGCCTGTGGAATGTTTGTCCACTTTTACCCCGGGAATTTCCCTGAGGTCCACCGTGTCTCCTGAGTATCTCATAAGATTCGTAAGCTCTGCAGTTTCGGTATCTGTGAGTTTCTGAAAGTATATTGCCATAAGCAAGGCGGAAACCTGATAGTCCGGAATCTCTCCGGCAACATAACCCCGGACAAAATACTTTAACTCTGATGGGGTCAGAACACCGCCCTCTCTTTTTATCCTGATTATTTCCTCCATGTTCATAGAATAATATCCTCCAAAAAGCTCTGTCCTATCTTGGTAGGTTCCACTCCCAAATAATCCGAAACGGTCTGCCCGCAGTCTGCAAAAGACTTTCTTATCCCGATGTTATAGCCGGATTTTATATTTTTCCCGTAAATCAAAATCGGAACATATTCTCTCGTGTGGTTGAAGCCGCTGTGCACAGGATCATTTCCGTGGTCAGCGGTAATTATAAGCATATCCTCCGGTTTCATTTCCGCGATTATCTCCGGAATCCTGTCATCCAAATCCATAATGGCTTTACCGTATCCTTCAGGATCTCTTCTGTGTCCGTAAAGGGAATCGAAATCAACTAAATTGGTAAAAATCAATCCTGTGAAATTTTCTCTCATCGCTTCAAGTGTTTTGTCCACACCGTCCATGTTTCCACTTGTATGCACCGATGCAGTACATCCTCTTCCGTTAAAAATATCTCTGATTTTCCCGACAGCGTGAACTCTTTTACCGGATTTTTCTATCTTGTCAAGAAGAGTTTCCTCCGGCGGTGTTACCGAATAGTCTCTTCTGTCTGTAGTTCTTACTCTCTTTCCGTTTTCTTTAATATACGGTCTTGCAATCACTCTTCCGCATGCCCAATCTCCAACAAGCATCTTCCTTGCAATCTCACATATCTCATAAAGCCGCTCAAGAGAAATCACTTCCATATCGGCTGCAATTTGAAAAACGCTGTCTGCCGAAGTGTAGACTATAGGTTTTCCGGTTTTTTCGTGTTCCTCACCGTAAATGTTTATAATTTCAGTTCCTGAAGCCGGATAGTTGCCCAAGACCTCAGTACCGATTCGCTTCTGAAAAGCTTCAATAAATTCTTTCGGAAAGCCCTCAGGGTATGTTTTGAAGGGAACCTTGGTTTCAATTCCTGCGATTTCCCAGTGTCCGGTTGTGGTGTCTTTTCCCGCTGAAAGTTCCTGCATCTTACCGTAACACCCTATCACATCAGAATCCGGTATGGCATATCTTCCCTTCGCTGCCCCATCTATATTTCCCATTCCGAGATTTGCAAGGTTGGGAATATTGAACCCCTCGGTATTTTCCGAAGCGTGCAAAAATGTATCGGCTCCCGAATCGCCGTACTTTGCCGCATCCGGTCCGGCTCCCACTCCAAGGCTGTCTGCAATGATTAGAATGACTCTTCTCATAATCTCCCCCTCTCAAATGCGATCAAACATTCTATCTATCTGACTATATTTTACCTCAAAATCTTCAGTTTACACTCCAAATAATCCAACGAAACCAATCTATATTCAACCCCGTCAAGAACTCCCTGAAAACCTCTCTTAAATGAATCTTTTCCGTGTAAATGTCCATAAATACAGGTTTTCACACCATAGTCCGTCAACATTTCAGTAAACTGCGACGGCTGATGCTTATCATTGGTGGGAGGATAGTGAAGCGCCGCAATAATGTCCCCTACACCTGAACTTTTAGCTTCTTTCAGGGAAAATTCGAGTCTTATAAGTTCTCTGGTGAAAATTTTCTCATCATGCGCATCAAAGCCCTCCGTTCCCGGACAAATCCATCCTCTGGTTCCGGCAATTCCGACATCCATATCCTCCACTACATAACAGTGATTTTGAAGAAAAGTAATGTCGTCGAAAAGGCTGTTCATCTTGTTGATGGAGTTCCACCATAAATCATGATTTCCTTTAGTTATTATTTTCTTTCCCGGCAGACCGTGAATCCATTCAAAGTCAGCCATAGCCTCCTGCAGCCTAAGCCCCCATGAAATATCTCCGGCTATTATCACGGTGTCATTTTCTTTGACATTCTCAGTCCAGAATTTCTTCAATCTTTGTGGATGATTTTTCCATTTATCACCGAAGATGTCCATGGGCTTTTCTATCCGTGAATCAAATGCAAGGTGTAAATCGCCAACAGCAAATATACTCATGTACCTCTTTTCTCCCAATTCTTTAGAGCTGATATCCTAATCCATCCGCTTACTTCAATTCTCTGATACTCTAACGGTTCTAATTATCTAAATCCAATATTTCCTGCGCCCTGTCTCCCGGAAGTTCCTCCACCGTTTTGAGTTTGCTGCGCATCATCCTGCTTCTCGTGCCGATTAAATTCTCCAAATTGTTATTTGCCTGATTCAAATTCTTCTGAGCTTTTTCCAGCTCAGATTCAAACTTTGCAAATTCGGTTTTTACTGCACCTAATATTTCCCATACTTCTCCGGAGCGCTTTTGTATTGCAAGGGTTCTAAAACCCATCTGAAGACTGTTGAGGGTCGCCGCCATGGTGGTAGGCCCTGCTATATTGACCTTATATTCTCTCTGCAAAGTCTCCACCATACCAAGCCTCACAACTTCGGAGTAAAGTCCCTCAAATGGCAAAAACATTATTCCGAAGTCTGTGGTCTTAGGAGGCGCAATATATTTCTCCTTAATATCCTTTGCTTCTTTCTTAATTACAGAAATAAGCTCTTTTTGGGCTGATAAAACAATTTTTGAATCTCCTGTTTCATAGGCGTCTAAAAGCTTATTGTATGTGTCTGCCGGAAACTTGGAGTCTATGGGAAGCCATACGGTGTTTTCTCCGCTTCCCGGAAGTTTTACCGCAAATTCAACTATGTTTCTACCCTCACCTGTGGTGTTGACATTTCTTTCGTATTGTTCGGGAGCCAGAATTTCCTCAAGAATCGCAGCAAGCTGCATTTCTCCCAGCACGCCTCTCGTCTTTACATTCGACAGCACCTTTTTTAGGTCTCCCACGCTTCCTGCTATTGTCTGCATCTCCCCAAGGCCTTCAGCCACCTTGGATAAACTCTGATTTACCGTTCTAAATGACTGACCTATACGCTCTTCCAATGTTTTTTGCAGTTTCTCGTCAACGGTATTTCTCATTTCTTCCAGCCTTCGGTTGTTGTCAGCCTGCATCTTATTGAACTGTCCGGTTATTTCATCCAATCTCTTTTCTTGTGATTCCATGGTGCTCTTCTGGGAATTATAAAGCATATTAGAAAAGCTATTGAAAGAATCATTGATTGCCCTGCCGGTTTCCTTCTTGTAATCGTTCAGCTCTCTGTACAGCCCTGTAAAACGGCTGAGAAGAAATACCGAAACACAAATCAAAATCACCAGTAAAATCAATAAAATTATTTCAATAGCTCCCATGTTATCTCCTTTTAACTTCGTTAATCCGAAAGAGGCTTTTCTCAGTGTTTTGCTTACAGCTTATACCGCTTCCAAAGCCTGTTTCAAATCCTCAATTATATCATCTATATTTTCAATACCTACCGAGAATCGGATTAAGTCAGGGGTTACACCTGCCGCCAAAAGGTCTTCATCATTTAACTGTTTGTGGGTTGAGTTTGCGGGATGCAAAACACAGGTATGGGCATCGGCAACATGAGTTGCAATCATGGCAACCTCAAGTTTTCCCATGAATTTCTCGGCTCCGGCTCTTCCCTCTTTGAGTCCGAAGGAAACGACGCCTGAGCTTCCATCCGGAAGATATTTCTTCGCTCTTTCATGGTACTTATTGCTTTCAAGCCCCGGATAGTTTACCCATGCAACCTTAGGATGCTTTTCGAGAAATTCCGCCACCGCCAGTGCATTTGCACAATGTCTCTGAACGCGAAGTGCAAGGGATTCCAGCCCCAAATTAAGATAGAATGCGTTCTGTGGCGCCTGAATCGCTCCCAAATCTCTCATAAGCTGTGTTGTGGCTTTAGTGATATACGCCCCTTCTTTTCCGAAAGTCTCTGCGTATATTATACCATGATATGATTCATCCGGGCTACAAAGTCCGGAAAATTTTTCTTTATGTGCCATCCAATCAAAATTGCCGCTGTCCACAACAACTCCGCCTACCCCTGCATCGTGTCCGTCCATATATTTTGTGGTAGAATGAATAACGATATCTGCCCCCCATTCAAAAGGTCTGCAGTTAATAGGCGTCGCAAAGGTATTATCCACAATCAGAGGAACTCCATGTTCATGCGCTGTTTTGGCAAATTTCTCTATATCCAGTACCACCAATGACGGATTGGATAAAGTTTCGGCAAATACCAGCTTGGTATTAGGCTTAAAAGCCGCATTGAACTCTTCGCAGGTGCAGTCGGGATCCACAAAGGTAAAATCGACTCCCATTCTTCTCATCGTCACATCGAACAGGTTAAATGTTCCTCCATAAAGCGCGGTGGAAGCAACTACATGATCGCCATTTCCTGCAAGGTTAAATACGGAAAAAAATGAAGCCGCCTGTCCGGAGGATGTCAGCATTGCTGCCGTGCCGCCTTCCAAATCGGCTATTTTTGCAGCTACCATATCGTTAGTCGGGTTCTGCAATCTGGTATAAAAATAACCTGTGTCCTCCAGCGCAAAAAGTTTCCCCATATGTTCACTTGAATCATACTTAAATGTGGTACTCTGTATAATAGGTATCATGCGGGGTTCTCCATTCTTCGGATTGTATCCTGCCTGTATACATTTAGTTTCTTGTCTCATACGCTAACTCCTCCTTTGTATTTTATAGTATAATGGACATTATATACCACTTTTATCTTATTGCAAACAAAATTTTGGAGTTTTATACAAAAAATGAATAAAAAATTGTTGATTATACACATATTAATATTTATTGTCATACTGCTTGCAACTTATTTTTTCATGGAAAATAATTCTTTTCTCTATGAAAAGAACATCGGCGAGGTGGTTTCAATGAAGGAATCTGCTTATCGTACGGTTACAGGGGATGATGGAAGGCATACATACGACGAAAAATATGTAAAACAATATTTGAAGGTAAAACTGCTTAACGGAAAAGAAAAGGGTAAAATCCTTCTTGCAGAAAACGAATATGAAAAATCCGAGGTCTACACTGCCCGGCTTCGTTTAAAGGATAAAATATTTGTGGAAAATATTTCTCTGAAAAACGGTGAGCTTCACGGTTTAATAGGCGGAATCAAGCGGGATACCTTCGTAGTCCTCGCTTTGGTCTTTCTGTTCGGGATGTTTCTTCTCACAGGAGGAAAACACGGAATCCTTACTATTTTCAGCCTTGTGCTTAACATGGCTGCGTTTTACGGTGTATTAATCTTATATTTAAAAGGGGTAAACCTGCTGTTTACAATGATTCCCATGAGTATTTTCTTTACAGCCATGCTGCTTTTCTTCATGTACGGGAAGAACATGCGAAGCTGTCTGTCTTTCATTGCCACCGTTGTAACTGTACTGATCACATTGATCATATCTTCGGCAGTGATTTATTTCGGAGGGAAAGTGGACTACGATTTCATGGATTACCTTATAATGCCATATTCCCAAAGGGATGCGGGCTTCATTTTTATGTCGGAAATTCTTGTGGGATGTCTGGGCGCCGTAATGGATGTTGTAGTAACGATGGTGATGACGGTGGATCAGATTTCGGAAACTGCCAAATCACCCGGCAGAAAAGAGTTTATAGCCTCCTGCAGGGAAGTGGGGGATGATCTTGTCGGCACTATGATTACCCTGATGTTTTTTACAAATGTTGCGGCAGGCATACCTAATTTGATTCTGTCACTTAGAAACGGAATAGGCTTTAGAACCATCTTAAAATATAACAGTTTCTTTGAACTTTCAAGATTCTTAACAGGCTCGATAAGCATAGTTCTTGCAATTCCAATATCTGCAGCTATAGCAATCTATTATTACCGAAGGTTTGCCTCAAAATAAAAGTTCATCGAGCCTGCGGTTTTATCAAATTTGCGCTTTATCAAGCTCATGAATAACAGTTTTTAAGAGACTGACGGGGAAGGAATTTTCAAATGATCTTAATAATTTTAACAGGAATATTAATAGCGTCAATCCTTTTAATATGTGGAGAAAAGGGGGCAAAATCCATTATAACCACCGCCATGAACGGAGGACTTCTTCTTGCCGCAATTTTTTTAATATATAACGGTGCATCTCCCATATTTATAACATTGATTTCATGTATGATAATAAGCCTTATTACGCTCTACTATCAGAACGAAGGAGGGATAAAAGCACATATTGCGCTGATATCCATTGTTGCGGTATTCATCGTTATGATTCCGATAATATACTGGTTTGCCCTAAACTCACACGGTCAGGGATTTCCACCTGAAGAATATGAAGTTACCGACTCCAACGGTTATACCAGAAATATAGCAATCAGCATGCTCACCCTTCAAATTTCCACGATGATAATAGCCCTTGTTGGAGTTCTTTTGGATACTTCTGTGGCAATTATAAGCTCCGTATTTGAAATATCGGCAAATAACAAAGGACTCACCCTGCCACAGCTGATGAAATCATCATTTGTGGTGAGTAAGTCCATACTTGCTACATCTATCCACACCATTTTTTATATTTATATTGCAGAATATCTGACATTATTCATACAGTACATAAGTGAGTATTCCTTCGTAACCGTACTCAACAGCAAATCCCTTGCCAAAGAGCTTATTTCCGTTTCCTTAAGCGGTATAGGCTGCTGTCTTGTAGTTCCCGCGGCAACAATTCTTGCGGCAATATTTATAAAGAAAAAACACATTTCGACTTAGCCCAACACCTGCTTTCTCAACTATACCCGCTAATAAAGCTTCTCGATGACATCGCTGCCTATTTTAAAGCAGTGCTCTTCTTCCGGGAAGCTTCCGCTTTGGACGGAAGCGATGTAATCCTGCACTCCCTTTCTCATCTCCTTTCCCACATCTGCAAATCGTTTAACGAATTTAGGCTTAAAGTCTGTATACATCCCAAGCATGTCCTGATAAACCAGAACCTGACCGTCGCAATCCGGACCTGCTCCTATTCCTATGGTTGGAATATCAAGCATTTCACTGATTTTCTTTGATAAAGCCGCAGGAACACATTCAATTACCACCGCAAAAGCTCCCGCTTCTTGAACTGCAAGGGCATCCCCTATAAGCTTGTTTGCCGACTCCACATCCTTTCCCTGAACCTTAAAACCGCCCAGGGCGTTGACCGCCTGAGGAGTAAGCCCTATATGAGCGCAGACGGGAATTTTCGCTGTTACTATCGCCTTGATGACATCACAGACTTCTGCCCCGCCCTCAAGCTTTACGCAGTCCGCTCCGCCTTCTTGCATGAGTCTTCCTGCATTTATCACAGCATCTCTTATCCCTGTGCTATATGACATAAATGGCATATCTCCAACGATAAGAGCGTTTTTTGCACCTCTTGAAACTGCCGCCGTATGATGAATCATATCTTCCATTGTAACTTTCAATGTATCTTCGTATCCCAACATCACCATACCTAAAGAATCTCCGACGAGAATTGAATTTATCCCTTCTTCGTCGAAAATCTTTGCCGTAGAGTAATCGTATGCTGTAATCATTGTCAGCTTTTCCTTATTTTCCTTTGCCTGTTTAAATGTCAGTACCGTGTTTTTCATAGTTTCCTCGACACATAGTTAGTGTCTTCCTCCTTATCATTTCTATTTTTTCAGTAAAACTCTTTCTAATTGCGTATAATCCCTTTCGGGATTTTTTTCCTTTGCTGTCTTTATTATCTCCAAGGTAAGGAGCCTGTAAACCGTTTCAATATCTTTATATCCGTCATTTGAAAGCGTATTCAGATGTTTGGTTATCGTTCCTATATCACATCGCTCCGCAGGACCTGTAAGACTTTCTCTCGCTCCTTTTTCCATCAGCCCGGACATATTCCCCGTTGCCAAAGTTTTAAATCCCTGCAATACATCATCTTCGGAAAAGCCGTAGCTTTCAAGAAGCTCTGATGCCATCTGATACATCCCAATTATGAGATTGCTCATAAAAACAGATGCCACATGATACTTCGTCTTGTCCTGCTGACTCAGTATTTTATATCTGTTGCCTTTCCTGTCAAGCAGTTCTGAAAAAAAGGCTATGGCATACTCATCTCCTTCTAATGAAAAAAAGGCATCTTTTAAATCCATATAGGATTCAGCCTTATTACTTATAGCCAGCAGCGGATGAAGCGAACATACCTTTGCACCCTTTTCTTCCGCACCGAAAAACACCTCCGATGAAAGAGAGCCGCTGCAATGACAAATTATTTTGTTTTCGATAAAAAAACTGCTGATTTCTCCCCAAACTGTTTTTATCTCATCATCCGGGGTTGTGATAAAAAGAACATCACATTTTTCCACTAAATTTTCTACAGCATCATATACTTCCGATCCTGTAACCTCCGCCGCATTCTGTGCGCTGTGGAAGCTTTTGCTGTAAAACCCTTGAAATATATAATTTTCAAGATTACCCGCATAAACATCCTCTGAATCAGACTGCTTCTTCTGCTGAGAGCAATGCGTATCACAGGTTCTGTCGGAATTTGAAAAAAAATACCTGCTCAGTGAGACACCGACCTTGCCCGCACCGATAACGCCAACCTTGTACATCAGTTATCACCTCCGTTAGAGTGTAATACCGGTTTGCCTGTTAAATAAAAAAATACGATTATAAAAGTGTGTAGTTTCCATGGAATACCACCAAAATAAATTTAACACAGCAAGGATTGTAAATCAAGTATGAAAAATTCTGTAAAACATGCTATAATAATGTCTCGTGATTATATCGCTTTATATGAATAATTTAAATTCATGGAGGAATGATACATGAAACTCAAAACGGCTAATCGTCTAAAAAATATGGATGGGGGTTCAATGATAGATCTTCTGAAAGCCACCCAAATACCTGAAATGATTTCATTTGCGGGAGGATTTCCGGCACCGGAACTTTTTCCCTCCGAAGAAATGGCGGAAGTCTCTAAAAAGATACTGAAGGAAATGCCCCATATAGCCCTTCAATACTCCGGGGCCGAGGGGTATCTTCCCCTTAGAAAACATTTTGCATGCAGAATGGAAAAAAAGGTAAACCGCCGTGTTTCCACCGAGGAAATTCTCATAACCTGCGGCTCCCAGCAGGGACTGGACTTTGTTGCCAAGGCAATGATTAATCCCGGCGATACCATAATATGCGAAAGTCCCACATATCTGGGAGCGATAAACGCTTTTCGTGCTTACGAGCCAAGTTTTGTCGAGATTCCGACAGATGAGCATGGGATGATACTTTCAGAGCTTGAAAAGGCCCTTGCAGTCTGCGGCAACATGAAATTCATATATGTAAACCCTGACTTTCAAAATCCCAGCGGCAGGTCATGGTCTTTAGAGAGAAGAAAAGGACTTATAGAACTTGCAAAAAAATATGACACGCTTATTGTAGAGGATAATCCATACGGAGAGCTTTACTTTCAGGGCAGCGAGCTTCCCTCCATAAAGTCCATGGATGACGGCAGACATGTGATTTTTCTGGGAACTCTGTCCAAAATTCTATGTCCGGGCTACCGTCTTGGCTGGATTTATGCCTGTGAAGAACTTATTCAAATCTTCAAAACGATAAAACAGGCAGCCGATCTGCAAAGCTCTACGATTTCTCAAATTGAGGTTTGCGCATATTTTGATGCATACGATATAGAATCTCATATCTCATCTATTAAAAAGGTATATTCTCATAGAAAGAATGTGATGATTGATGCGATGAAAAAATATTTTCCCAAAGGCGTCACCTATACGAATCCTAAAGGCGGATTATTCACATGGGTTACTCTGCCCGAAAATATAGATGCCGCTGTTTTGCAGACGGAGAAAGCCATACCGAGAAAAGTTGCATTTGTGCCGGGGGAATCCTTTTATCCCAACGGTAAAATAAAAAACAACTTTCGTCTGAATTTCTCCTGCATGCCTGATGGAAAGATAGTAGAGGGCATAAGGTTACTGGGAGAGGCGATAACAGAATACATGGAATAAAAAATATGCATCGGTTCAAGCGACTAAACGCCGCAATACAACCGATGCATAAATCGTTACATCGCAAATCAGAAAGACCCTTCTTTCCATCTGTCTGAAATCCGCGATTAAAAAATGTCATAAATCAAATTACTTCTTTATTTCGTCCATCTTGTAAATAAATGTCAGTTTATCATAATTTCCCGATTCTTCAAAGCTGTTATACTGCTCCGCCGCTTTTTGAAGGGCCTTCGCGTTGTTTACAGCCCTCGCTATTCCCCAGGCATCAAGTTTTGCTATTTCCGACTTCAATGTACTTACCATTTTGGACATCCCCAGATTAAGAGCTTTTGAGCCTCTTGCAAGTTTTGATGCTCCCTTGGCAAGTTCTTCTTCCTTGTTGGAAAAAATAACCGTACCGTTATAGAGTTTCATAGAACCTTGGCTTAATTTGCTTATTCCCTTTACCAATGTGCTGCTGCCTCCCTGAAGGGAAGTGATTCCCGCATTAAGCTCGCCTGAGCCTTTGACCAAACTGCCTGCACCCTGTATAAGCTGAGATTCCACAGCCGAATTTGCCGACTTGGTACCTGCTGCCAAGGCTTTGCTTCCTGCTGCCAGTGTACCTGCACCCTTCACAAGTTCATTTTTGTCGATTCCGTCCTTTACAGCTGCAACGCCGTCAATATAGCCGGAGGCATTTTTTTGATAAGCCTTAAGACCCTTGATCAAATTTTCGCTTTCCACTGCTGCCTGAGTCAGAACTTCTTTCTGTGCCATAAGCCTTGCCCTCTTATTGACAGCTGCTATATAGCTTTCCGTTCCGGTTTTTCCCGCCGCCTCAAGGTCCTTAACTTCTTTATCTGCTGCAGCTATACCGCTTTCCGCTGCTGCCGCCGAGTTCTTCTGTTTTGCATAAGAGGTCTCGACATTTCCTATTATTTGGGTAAGTCCGCTCTTTAATCCATCGTTATTTTGGGTAAGCTTTGCTAACCCCCCGTCCAAAGATTTAACTCCCTGAAAAAGTCTTTCACTTCCTGCCTCGGCCTGACCTGCCCCAAATTCTAACGCCTTAAGTCCGCTGCCCGTTTTATTTTCCGCGCTCGGCTCTGTCCCCTGAAGCTGCTTCAGCCCGGCCAAAAGCTGACTGTTTCCTTCGTAAACTTTCTGAGAGCCCTGCTGAAGTTTTCCGATTCCCGACGAAAGCGCCGGCGCTTTTTCATTGAGAGCTCCGTTTCCCTCAGCCACCTGCTTTGCCGCCTTTGAAATTTTTCTACCGGCCTCTGTCAGCCGTAAAGCTCCATTCGCCATCTGAGCATTTCCCTTTTCAAGCTGTGAAGCCCCCTGAAGAAGCTGATTTGCACCTTTTTCAAGCTGTGAAATCTTGCTCTGCAGCCCCTCCATATCCTTTACCTTGCTCATGTCTATGTTTTTGAAAACATCTGTAGAAATTACTGAGTACACTTCATTGAGTTTAAAATTCTTTACATGAGCCTGTATATTAACCTCCTCGGGAAAATCAAGTCCCTTTGATTTCAAGCCTATACTTTCATTCATTCCCGGAAAAGCAAAGCCTGCTGCCATTTTCTTATCGCCGTCATCTATTACTTTGCCGCTGTCGATTTTTACATCTGAGAATTTATCTCCATCAAGAATCATTCCTGTTATCACCATGAAAGGAACATACACATTCCCATCCTTTATATGATTTTCGTATTGAATGCGTATATTCACCTTTCCGCTGATGCCTGCAAGCTTTTCCGCCTGAACAGGCTCTCCGTCCAATTTATAAGAAACTTTCATGGTTACAGGAAGTCTTGCCTCCTCAAAACCCTTGTAATAAAGCTTATTATCATGGCTTACAATTCTCTTGTACTCGGAGCCTTCATGATTCTGCATTATGTACACGGTTTCCTTATGCTCATCCTTTGAGGATTCCCTTTTTTCTGAGTTCGTACCTTTTCTCATATCGGAAGCTTCCGACTTTGCAAAAGCCGAAGGTAATGTAAATGCACAGGTCAAACTCAATATCAGCATTAAAATTAAAATCCTTTTTCCTATAGTTTTCAAATCTCTGTTCATGCTGTTTTCCCCTCACTCTCTTTATATAAATTTCTCATTCCGAGCGTCGTTTTACAAATTATTTTATCAAATGCCATAAGCATTGCCGGCAAAATCAAGATTACCGTTGCCATGCTGATCAAGGCTCCTCTCGCCATTAAAGTGCACATGGTACTTATTACGCCTATATCGGAATAAAGCCCTACACCGAAGGTCGCCGTAAAAAATCCTACGGCGCTTGTTATAATCGACGGCATGGACACCGCAGCTGCCGTTACTATGGCATCTCGCTTGTCCTTTCCCGCCATCCTCTCCGCCTTATACCTTGTAGATGTTAATATCGCATAGTCCACGGTGGAACCAAGCTGAATCGTGCTTATGCAGACCGGCACGATAAATGCCAGCTCAAGGCCCGTATATCCTGAAATCCCCATATTTATATAGATTGCAAATTCTATGACGGCAACCAGTATGATAGGCAGAGTTACAGATTTAAGTACAAACATTATTATGAAAAATACCGCAATTATCGAAATAATATTTACGACTTTGAAATCATTTTCCGTTAAATTTATAAGGTCTTTCATGGCAGGCCCCTCACCGATTACCTTGGCAGACACATCATATTTTTCCGTGACCTTGTTGATTTTGTCGATCTGTGAATTGCACTCCGGTGTAGATACTTTATACTCCGAGTTCACCATTATCATCTGGTGCTTATCGCCGATCAAAGAGCTCTTAATCTCGCCGGGCAAAATTTCCTTTGGAAGCGCCGAACCTAAAAAGGTATCTGCACCTATCACATTTTTTACACCCTGAATCTTTTCGATATCCTTAATCATGGAGCTGCTCTTTTCGCCGGAAAGCTTTGCATCCGCAATAATCATGTGAGTCGTTCCTATGTGAAAATGTTTTTCAAGCTTTTTATTTGCCTCCAGAAAAGGAGCCTGCTGAACGGACAGACCCTGGCTTCCGTTTAAAATTCTTTCAAAGTCATATACAACATTATTCTTTTCATAGCCGTAAATTGCAGGGCCTGCCAGAAGCAAAAATATAATTATATACAGACCGTACCTTGAGGTCAGTCCCTTTGCCAAGTTATGGGTGTCCGGAATAAGTGTTCTGTGTCTTGTCTTCTTAAGCGTTCTTCTGAAAAACAACAGCATTGACGGAAGAATAGTCACACTTGAGATTACACCAAGTATCACTCCCTTTGCCATAACTATACCAAGATCCATTCCCATGGTATATGTCATAAAGCAAAGCGCCAGAAAGCCTGCAACCGTGGTTATGGAACTTCCCGTTACGGAAATTAGTGTATCGTTTACCGCCTGAGACATTGCAAGTTCATCATCTTCTCCGTCATCTAAGTTCTCCATATAGCTGTGCCACAGGAATATGGAATAGTCCATTGTGACTCCAAGCTGAAGCACAGCCGCAATGGCCTGTGTTATATAAGAAATTTCTCCGAAGAAAATATTACTTCCCATGTTATACAGTATTGCCATTCCTATGCAGGCAAGAAATATAACAGGCGCAACATAAGAATCCAGCAAAAGCATCATCGCCAGAAGCGAGAGAACTACGGCAATAACCACATACTTCAACTCCTCGCCCTCGCAAAGTGTTTTCAAATCCTGAATACACGCCGTCATTCCGGAAACATAACAATTTTTTGTACTGACATTCCTGATCTCCTTAATCGCCTCAAGAGAGCCTGAGTCCGATGTGGATGTATCAAAGAATACTACAATCATCGAAGCGTTTTTATTATCAAAGTTTTTTCTCACAAGTTCCGGATACATGCTTTTCGGTACCGAAGGATCTATAACCTTGTTCAAGTCCAAAACCGAATCAACATGCTTAATCTTCTTATACTCGGCTGCGACCCTTGCCACATCTTTTTTGGACATGTTCTCCGTAACCACTATTGAAAATCCGCCTTTTCCGAATTCCTTTAAAAGCAGATCCTGTCCCTTCATGGTTTCCATATCCTTAGGTAAATATGAAAGCATATCGTAGTTTATACCTGTGGATAAATAACCTATAGCTGCAGGAATCAGCAGAAAAACAGATATCAATAAAATAAGTGTACGGTGCTTTACCACCTTTTCGCCCAGTTTCATGCTATACCCCCTCTCCAAATTCAGTGAAGATAATAGCACAAAGCCGAAGCACATTCAATATTGCCTCGGCTTTTCTTTCTATACAATTTTATATATTTGTCTAAATTTACTACAATTGTCCAGTATTGTAGCATATAATATCTACGGTCCTTCTCTCATTAAACTTCAAGGTGATTTTTAAGAAGCTTAATTCCTACGACATAACCGTCAAAACCTTTTCCCACCACACCGGCTATGCAGCCTCCTTTGGTTATAGAAATTTTTCTGAAGTCCTCACGGCTATCTATATCAGAAATGTGAACTTCGACTGCCGGAAGACCCACAGCCTTAAGCGCATCCAAAATTGCCACGCTGGTATGGGTGTACCCTGCCGGATTTATAACAATCCCGTCATAGTTTCCCATGGCCTTTTGAATTTCGTCAACTATATCACCCTCATGGTTAGACTGGAAATATGTTACCTGAACATCAAGAGCTTTTGCCGCTCCCTCAATATAGTTTATCAAATCTTCATAGCTTCTGTTTCCATAAACTTCAGGTTCTCTTATTCCCAGCATGTTTATATTAGGTCCGTTAATTACAATTACTTTCATGTCTGTCTCCGTCATCTTATACACTTATAAGTGCCGCTTATAAATGTAAATTGAGCTTGTTCTTAAAAATTCCGCTTCCATCTTACTACAGTTCTTTCCATTTACTACAGATCTTCATTGTTGTCTATGAAAAAATCGCTCCAACCCTCGTATGCGTCCTTTCGTTGGTCATACAGCCGGTACAGGGGAACTGATTTTGAAATGGGTCTTCCTTGCGTTTCAAGTTTGTCCAAATCTCGCTTAACCCATATGACCGTGCCGTTCTGCCTCATAATTTTGCAGTTTTCTTTCACCGTTACGACGCCTCCCCCGGTGGCGATTATCAGCCCTCTGCGTTTGCAGGTTTCTCTGAGCTTTTCTGTCTCCAGTTTTCTGAAATAGGCTTCTCCCTTTTCTTTGAAAATTTGCGGAATACTCATGGCTTCGGCAGACTCAATTTCATCATCTATATCTACAAACTCTCTGCCGGTACCTTCTGCCATTTTTGCTCCCAAAAAAGTCTTTCCTGCCCCCGGCATTCCTATTAAGATTCTGTTCAAAGTTGCATCTCTCACTTCTTCAATGGCAATGGGAATTTCATCTGCATCAAGTTCCTTCCCCTGAAAAAGTTCACTTGCCCTAAATCCCTGAGCAACTAACATGCCAAGTCCCGAAACTGCCGGTATTTGTTTCTCCATGGCATCTAAAATCAGCTGCGTTCTGTATGGATTATAAATCAAATCCACCACTCCTGCGCAATTTGGAAAATCGTTCAGATTTATCAGGCTAACCATGTTACTTGGGAACATACCCACAGGTGTGGCATTTACTATTATCTCCGCATCCTCCTGCTCTTTAATGCTTCTGTAATTAACTTCGCCTTTTCGCGATACCACAATAATTTCTCTGGCTCCTAAATCCTGAAGTACTACCGAGACGGTCTTAGAACCGCCGCCGGAACCGAGAATCAAACATTTTCTTCCCGCCACATCAATATCGCTGTTTTCTAAAAGATATCTGAAACCGAAATAATCCGTATTATACCCCACATACCTGCCGTCTGCATCTCTCACTATAGTATTCACCGCTCCTATGCGGCGGCTGTCGTTGCTTATTTCATCACAATAATCCATAATTTTTTCTTTATACGGAATGGTTACATTGAATCCGTCATATTTACCCGACATCAGTAAATCTTCCAAGTCTTTTTCTTCCACTTCGCAAAGTTCATACTTGTAATCTCCGAACTTACTGTGAATCATCGGAGAATAGCTGTGGGAAAGACTTCCCCCAATTAAAGCAAAATTATACATTTCAGCACCATATTCCTCAATTCAGTTTAAAACTTCTAAGCAAATTTCCGTACATACAAATGCCCTAACAAATGCCTGAATTTCCTGCATATCCTATCAAGACATCCCTGCACCGAAATCACAGCAGCTACTTTTCAGGTTATATTTTGTTCTGATAGTCTCTGCTCATCTCCAGTATCTTATTATATAATATGTGACAATATTCTTCCATATCTTTATCAGCCAATTCAGATATTTTTTTTAACTTTTCCTCTTCTCTGCGGTGGTCCAAAACGGGAATTTCGTGAATACTTTTAAATTCGCCTATTGCACGACTAAGCTTCATTCTCATTTGAAAAAGATTGACGATTTCTTCGTCTATTACATCAATTTCTCCTCTCAATTTCTCTATCGTTTGAATATTCATAACGCACCTTTTTTTAATACCTAACTTTATATCCTGAGCATATCCCGAATAACCGGGATTTAATTATTTGACTTGCCGTATTGTACGCATTATATCTCCACATAGCTTCCCAAATAACACATATCCTTGGAAAGCTCCTCTATCTGATTCATCAAATCTGCAAATTTCTCTGAATAGACATCCGCTTCTATATCAAAATAAAAGCGATAGATAAAATCTCTGTTCGGAATTGTTCTGGATTCGATTTTTTGAATATTTATATCAAGAGCATAAAATCTGGCTAATATGTTGTACAGGGCTCCAGGCTTATGGGCTGCCGTAAACATGAGGCTGGTCTTATTGGCTCCGGGATAGATTTCAAGCTCCTTGCTTATACATATAAACCTCGTATAGTTATTTCCGTTATCCTGAACAGATTCTTCAATGCATTCCAGACCGTAAAGCTGTGCGCACTCATATGCCGCCAAAGCCGCAACATCCGTTCTTTCGGATTCGGCAACCAACTCCGCAGCTTCTGCCGTATTGGAACAAACCGTTACCTTTACCTTGTTGAAATTTTTCAGGTAGTCCTCGCACTGGAGAATGGCCTGCTCATGAGAAAAAATCTCTCTTATGTCCTCCAACTTCGTTCCCTTTTTTGCCAACAAGCTGTGGTCAATTTTAAGCCGTACACTTCGCACTATGTGGCACTTGTATTTGCTCAGCAAATCGTATACCGAGTTTACAGAACCTGCCGTACTGTTTTCTAACGGAAGCACGCCGTACTCACAAAGCCCTTTATCGACAGCGGCAAAAACCCCGTTAAAATTCTTCATGTACATTATTTTCGGCATGGAAAAAAGCTTATCGCAGGCTTTCTGCTGATAGGCTCCCTGAACGCCCTGACATGCTACCACAGCCTTTTCCGGAAAGCTCTTAGTACTGTCTTTCAATGCAGTTTTCACTTTCGTATACATTTCACTTTCCGGCAAAACCGCTTTTTTCTGATAATCGAATGTCAGCTCGTTAATCGCCATGTAACAAAGCTTCCTGTAATGTGCCGTTTCATCACAACCCCTTGCCACAAGCTCCTCGGTTTTCGTTCTGACTCTCACCAAATCGGGAACCTGCAAGCCTTCCCTGTTCTTCAAAACAGCTTCTTCCCTTGAAAGTCTAAGTCTCTCCTCCAAAAGTTCCGCTATTTTGCCGTCCACTTCGTCTATTTTGCTTTCCGTCATACGAATTTTTTCGCAAATTTTTTCATCTAAACTTTTCATTTACTTTCCTTTTTGAACTATATCTTAAAAACCACTCCGATTATCCCTGCCATAACTATGAGAAAAATCGGATGAGGCTTTTTCCACTTATGCAGTAGAAAAATTAATGCCGCAAGTGTCAATTCGGGAAATCTGAAATAACCGATAAAATCCCCCGTATTTCCCATATTAATCAGAGATATTTGTATTACGCCAAATGCTGCTGCAAGGATAAGTCCTGTGGAGGCAGGTCTCAACCCGTAGAATATATCTTGTACCAACTGTGATTCTTTGAATCTGGTCAGCGCTTTGGAGATTATGATTATTATCACTATTGAGGGGAAAACTATGGAGGCTGTGCCTACAACGGCTCCCAAGATTCCAAACCGATGAAATCCCACATATGTAGCCATGTTTATTCCGGTAGGACCGGGCGTGCTCTGGGCTATTGCCACCATGTTCGCCACATCAGCCGCATCAAACCACCCCGTTTTACGCCCCATGTCGTACAGAAACGGGAGTGTTGCAAGGCCTCCGCCAACTGCAAAGAGCCCTGTAATAAAAAAATGATATGCGAGCAGGAAAATTTCATTCATTTACTTTACCTGCTTTCTTGCCTTAATAAGCTGTATAACCACGCCGAAAGCCCCCGAAATCACCACGAGAAAAAAAGGTGAAATTATATTCATTGCGGCAGCGGCTGCAACCGCTATAAAAATTATCGCCGCCGGAAAATCTATTACAGATTTCTTTGCCATATCGTATACCGCACTTAAAATCAACACACAGACGCACGCCCTTATTCCGTTAAAGGCGTGGGCAACCACCGGCAAGTCGGCAAAGCTTGTAAAAAAAGCCGCCACTATGCTTATTATCACCACCGACGGAAAAATCACACCCACGGTTGCCGCTACGCCGCCGGCAACTCCTGCCATCTTATAGCCTATAAAGGTTGCCGTGTTAACAGCTATTATCCCCGGTGTAACCTGACCTATTGCAAAATAGTCAAGCACCTCCTGCTCCGATGCCCAATGGTGTTTTTCCACAATCTCTCGCTTAATCATGGGAAGCATAGCATATCCGCCTCCGAAGGTAAACGCTCCAATCCTTGCAAATGCTATAAATAATTCAGCTAACAAATTCATAATCTCTCCAAATTAATGTTGTATTCACA
Source organism: uncultured Clostridia bacterium (assembly GCA_945830395.1). Classification (GTDB taxonomy): domain Bacteria; phylum Bacillota; class Clostridia; order Peptostreptococcales; family Anaerovoracaceae; genus Aminicella. Next base: position 24,195 of record CALZYE010000010.1, on the reverse strand, counting down.
TTCTGCCACTGCACTGTTTTGCATTGTATTATCACGCATTTTACATAATATTCATCAGATCGATAATCGCCATGGCGGCGGCGGACTCAACGCAGGGCAAAGCCCTGGGCACTATGCAGGGATCATGTCGTCCTTTCACTTTCAGCTCCACACTCTCTCCCCTGTAATTTACGGTGTTCTGACAAAGGGAGATGGAAGGCGTAGGTTTAAACGCCACATTGAAGGTCAACGGCATGCCGCTTGAAATTCCTCCGAGAATCCCTCCGTGATTATTTGTTTCTGTAATGAGTTTTCCCTCCTCACAGCAGAAAACATCGTTATTCTCGCTTCCCGATATTCTTGCGGAATCAAAACCTCTGCCAAATTCAATTCCTTTGACTGCCGGAATGCCGAAAACCGCCTGTGCAATTTTATTTTCAAGACCGTGAAAAATAGGTTCACCTATCCCCACAGGAAGCCCCGTAATCTCACAGGATACAATTCCGCCTACAGAATCCCCCTTTTCCTTTGCTCTGTCAATTTCTTCAAAGGGAGTCTCGGCATTACCTCCGATTTCCAGAATTTTTGCCTCGATGCGTATTCCCTTGCCTTCCAAAATTTGAATAAAAATTCCTCCGGCGATACAAAGGGGAGCTGTAAGCCTTCCGCTGAAGTGACCTCCTCCTCTGTAGTCCTCGTGACCGCCGTATTTGATGTGCGCGGTAAAGTCTGCATGCCCCGGTCTCGGACATTCTGCAATCTCGCCATAATCTGCAGATTTAGTGTTATTATTTTTTATAATTGCCGTTATGGGACTTCCGCATGTAACACTATCTACGACGCCGCTGATAAAACAAGGTTCATCCCCTTCCTTTCTTGGAGTGGAATATCTGCTGTTTCCGGGGGCTCTGCGCTCCATAAATGATTTCAGCCTGTCCATGTCCAAAGTTATTCCTGCAGGGATTCCGCTTACGGTAACTCCCACCGCACTTCCATGGGATTCCCCGAAGATTGAAACTAATATATTTTCGCCATAAGTAGATGACATTTTTCCTCCTACCGATGATAGGTGATTTTACCTATATCCATAATTTCATACTTTCAAATACAGTCTTGTTCTTTTAGCGGTCTGTTCCTTTATAAGTTAAATGGTTAAATCTCTCAAAGGCAAACCTGCTATCCGATATTTCCGTCAATCTTTTTATTCTTCATTACCTCGAAAAATCCCGGATATGATTTATTCACGGCGTTTCTGCCGTTTATTACAACCGGCGAATCCGAAATCAAAGAAGCAACTGCCTCCATCATAACGATCCTGTGATCGTTGAAAGATTCCACCATTCCGCCTCTCAGCATGCCGCCTGCCAAGCCCTTTATAATAAGTCCGTCTTTCTTTTCTTTGACTTTGCCTCCAAGAACTTTCAGAGTCTTTGTAATTGCTCTCAGTCTGTCGCTTTCCTTAAGTCTGAGCCTTGCTCCATTCTTCAGTCTGCTTTTTCCTTCGGCGGCAACTGCAAGAAGGGCTATGGCAGGTCCCAAATCAGGAATTTGAGACAAATCCACATCGCATGCCTGAAGTTTTGACGGGAATACGGTCACCGCGTTTTCGTTTTCCAAAACCTCTGCACCGTAACCTTTCAAAATATCAACTATCTGTCTGTCCCCCTGTACCGATTTTAAGTTAAGTCCGGACACCGTGATTTTTTCTCTTCCGATTGCTCCTGCACAGAGCCAAAAAGCCGCCGCCGACCAGTCTCCCTCAACATAAAATTCCTCCGGTCCGCTAAATACCTGCTTATAGGGAATCTCGTATGTAACGCCTGATTTTGTCACCTTTTTAATCCAGACTATATCGTATTTTGCAAGGACATCAAGTGTCATTTCAATATAGGCCGCAGACTCCACCTTTCCCTCTATTTCAATTTTGCTGTTTCCCTCCAAAAGGGGCAAAGCCATCATAAGACCGCTTATATATTGAGAGGATATATCTCCGGAAATTTTAAAGTCTCCGGTAGTTAATTTTCCATCGATTACAATGGGATTTTCTCCCTTGGGGCTAAGCCTGCAGCCGTGCTTTTCCAATTCCTCATACAACGGTGACAAGGGTCTTTGGGGAAGTTTTCCTTCCGCCATAAAAATACCCTTTCGCCCCAGAGCACCGAACACCGGCAGCAAAAAACGCAATGTGGATCCGCTTTCTCCGCAGTCAAGAAGAGTTCCTCCCTTTCGCAAAACCTCCACACATGATTTTGTTGCCATTATGTCTTTCGAGGGAAAATCACAGATAACCCTGCTTTTATTTTTCGACAGAGCGGCACATATAAGCGCCCTGTGTGCATATGATTTAGATGGTATGATTTCAATATTTATACTCAAAATTTATTCTCCGTTCAATTGGGCAGGCCCGCATTTTTCAAGCACCCTTACCTTCGCTCTCTTTCCCTCCGAAAGCAAATCTTCAAGGAGCTTTCTGTCTCCCTTCTCAATAGCTTCTCCATACTTCTTAAGCTCGTCCATCAATCCCTTTATTTCCTGCAGCAAATTCTCTTTGTTTTCCAAGAAAAGCTCCGACCACATCTGCTCATCCAGATACGCCACTCTGGTGAAGTCCTGATAGCTTCCTGCCGAAATCATCTGGCTGTCCATAAGCGCCGTATCGCTTTTTATAAAAGCGTTTGAGACGATGTGAGGCATCTGGGATGTAAAGGCGATGGCCTTGTCGTGATTCTCACTTGTAGTAATGCCGACTCTGCCAAATCCCGCCAACATGAGCATCGCTTTCACCTTCATCAGAAGCTCAATATTCTCCGCCTTCTCCGGCACCAATATGAACGGTGCATTTCTGAAAAGATCCTTGGAGCTGTTCTTAAAGCCTCCCTTTTCTTTTCCTGCCATGGGATGTCCGCCGATAAAGGTAAGTCCGTACTTTTTCGCTATGGGAAAGCATTCGCTGCATACAAATTCCTTCGTTCCGCAGCAGTCAATTATAACCGTGTCCCCGGACAAAAGGGGGCTTTTCTCCTGAAACCATTTTATCGCTTTTTGTGGTGTTATTGCAACCAAAATCAAATCACATAATTTCACATTATCGTCATCAAGGCTTTCATCTATTGCACCTGCTATTTTGGCATAGTCCAGAATAACATTATCCGTATCATATCCCAAAACCCTTGCGCCTACACTCTTATAGGCTTTTGCAAGTGAGCCTCCTATAAGTCCCAATCCTACTATTCCAATCCTCATATCAGCACCTTCCTAATCTTCAAAATTTTTTCCATCGTATTTTTAAATTGATCCGGCGTCAGAGATTGAGCACCGTCGCACAGTGCCATAGGCGGATTATTGTGAACCTCAATCATGATGCCGTCAGCCCCGCATGCCGCAGCTGCCATTGCCATAGGCTCAACCAAGTTTGCATGTCCCGTTGCATGACTGGGATCAACCACCACCGGAAGATGGGTCAAATTGTGTAAAACGGGAATCACCGATAGATCCAGAGTATTTCTCGTATATGTTTCAAAGGTTCTTATTCCTCTCTCGCAAAGAATAATGTTCTCATTCCCTCCGCTCATTATATATTCTGCGCTCATCAAAAGCTCCTTTATGGTGTTTGCAAGCCCTCTTTTGAGCAGAATAGGCTTTTTCGTCTTGCCGAGTTCCTTGAGCAGCTCAAAGTTCTGCATGTTTCTTGCTCCCACCTGAATCACATCCACATCTTCAAATAAATCAAGGTGATCCTGATTCATTATCTCCGTTACGATGGGAAGCCCTGTAGCTCTCTTTGCTTCAAGCAAAAGCTTAAGGCCTTCCGCCTTCAGCCCCTGAAAATCATAGGGTGATGTTCTGGGTTTGAACGCTCCTCCGCGAAGCATAGCTGCCCCCGACTTCTTTACGGACTTTGCAACCTCTATGATCTGTTCCTCCGTTTCAACGGAGCAGGGACCTGCAATAACGGCAAAGTTTCCGCCTCCGATTTTGTTTTCTTTCACATCTATAACAGAATCTTCGGGATGAAACTTTCGGTTGGCTTTCTTAAACGGCTCGGAAATTTCCGCAACATGGTCCACTATATCCAAAAGTTCCAGCATTTCCATGTCTATTGCCGATGTATCGCCGATGAGGCCTATGACAACCTGATTGTCATTTTCATATTCGTGGACGCGAAGTCCCTGTTCCTCAAACCAGTGTATGAGCATTAGTTTTTGTTCATGAGATGTACCCGCCTTTAATACCGTAACCATAACTACCTCCAAAGTCTTTCGGTTGATTCATAAAAAAATCCCTACAACATCTGCTGTAAGGATTTATAATTCATCAACAATATGGGTTAAATCTAAAGAATCTCTGTACAGCAAAATGCCTTTTCTATGTTTAATAAGAAAAAGCTGTAATAATATTCTGCTGTGTAATACAAGTTCTTCATCACATTTCTACCTTTCGTTTCGTAGTAACACATTAACATATTTTTATTATGTTTTCAAGGCTTTATATTATTTTTTTACAAATTTCATAAACTCCTGCAAGTTTTTTTGTTGCCTGCAAACAATTTCGAGAGGCTTTTAAAAAATTTTGACAATAAAATTATTTTACATAATTCATCAACATTATGGTATAATTTATGTGCTTATATGTAAAAAAACGATTGGAGAACTTATGGAAAATAAAGTAATATCAGTACCTGAGCTAACACCTATCTATCCTGCCACAAAGCACGAAAACTTTAGAGACCTGATTAATTTCGCCGCATCAAACTACGGCAGCAGCGACGCCTTCATCCTCAAGAAGAAGAAAGCCAAGGGAGGAAAGCCTGCAGAGTACAAACATATTTCGTATAAGAAGTTCAAACAAGATATAGATAACTTCGGCGCCGGACTTATGAAGTCAAAGCTTATCGGAAAACGCTTTGCCATAATAGGCAAAAATAGCTATAAATGGCTGGTTTCATACTATGCAGTCCTTTGCGGCCTCGGCGTCTGTGTACCTTTGGACAAGGGACTTCCATACGATGAGGTGGAAACTTCCCTCATAAAAAGCAAGTCTGAAATTCTAATCTTCGACGAAGAACATGAAGATATGGCAAGAAAAATAAAGGCTTCAGAAAACACCGGCATTTCCACATATATCTGCATGGAGGACATCAGAGGATACGAGCTTTTCTCATGGATTCTCCACAAGGGGAAACAGGCTGTGCAAAACGGTTATAAAGAATTCGGAACGCTTCCGATTAACCCGAAAGCCATAAGCGTTCTGCTCTTCACCTCAGGAACCACCAGCAATGCAAAGGCCGTCATGCTTTCTCAATTTAATATTCTGGAAAATGTCTATTCTCTGGAACTGGTTGAGGATATACAGCCCGGCGATGTAAACATGGCATTTCTCCCTTTCCACCACACATTCGGCTCCACCGGACAGACGCTTATGCTGGCAAGAGGCGTTACCACCACTTTCTGCGACGGTCTGAAATACATACAGAAAAACATGGCAGAATACAAGGTTTCCATCTTTATCTGCGTTCCTCTTCTCATAGAGGCCATGTACAAAAAACTCCTTGCGGGAGTTAAGAAGAGGAAAAAAGAGAAAACTCTGGCACGAGGAATCAAAATATCAAACTTTCTTCGCAGGCATCGCATAGATGTCAGAAGAAAAATATTTTCCGACATCATAAAGGAGTTTGGCGGATCTCTGAGGTTTATTATAAGCGGCGCATCTCCTCTTGATCCTGAAGTTGCAAAGGGTTTTGATCAGCTTGGAATAGACTTGGTGCAGGGCTACGGTATGACGGAGGCATCCCCCGTACTTACAGCCGAAAATCCTAACACGAGAAAAGCAGGTTCCATAGGCAAGGCCATGCCCGGAGTTTCTCTTAAAATCATAAACCCCAATGAGGAGGGCGTGGGTGAGCTAATTGCAAAGGGCTCCAATATTATGGCAGGCTACTACGAAGATTACGAAGCAACCTCAGAGACACTCATAGACGGCTGGCTCCATACAGGAGACCTTGCCGAAACGGACAGCGACGGCTTCGTATTCCTTCGCGGTCGTGCAAAAAATGTGATCGTACTGAAAAACGGCAAAAATATTTATCCCGAGGAAATAGAAACGCTGATCGCAGGCTTTCCTTATGTCAAAGAAAGCCTCGTCTACGGAAGTCCAAGGCACAGAGACGGAGATACAAAAGATTTAGTTCTCTGCGCGAAAATAGTCTACGACAAGGACTACTTCAAATCCAATTTCGGAACTTGGGATAGTGATAAGATTCAACGCATAATTTCCCGCGATATTGATAAGCTGTCAGACAGTATGCCGGCATATAAGAGAATCCATCGCCTTACGGTTACCCATCAGGAAATGGTGAAGACCACCACAGGCAAGGTGAAGAGATACATAGAAAAGTAAGAGAAAAAACAGGTGGATAGGAATGTACAAAGTTCATCCTATCCACCTGTTTTTTAAAACATCAGAAAATATAATAGAACCGCCAAAACTGCGCCCTTTATTACAATCCACATAAGTCCCTTGTACTCTTTCAAAATCGTAACCGACTTAATATTATTTGCAGGACAAGATTCTACACACTTCCCACAGGCAAAACATTCCCCCATACTGCTGTCCCCCAACTGTATGGGAATTTCCGGAATATCAGCTTCACCGTTCTCATCACAGGTAGTGTCTGTGATAGTTATATTGGCAGGGCAAACATTTATGCACTGCTTACACTTTCCAAAGCATCTGCTTCTGTTCCTTCCAAGCTGTGAGGGCGGAAACACCGGCATTATGGCAAATATGGCTCCCATCGGACATAGAAATCTGCAAAAAAAGCGTTTCTCAAAGAGCATCAGAATCGATAACGCTAAAAATATGAATACTCCGATAATATTTCCTTTATCCGGCAGGCTCAGAGCCTCAAGTCTTGAAAAAACCGTCCAAGGACTGATTTTGCCTATTATGGATTCTTTCCCGAAATAACAGAGGGCAAGCAAGGCAACTGCACAGATATATTTACCGTATTTAAGCCACAAGCCCGATTCAATGGAGAAGGCAAATGGTTTTTTCTTAAATTTCTTCCTTACTCTTACAGAAATTTCATAAAGCACATCTCCATAGGTTCCGAAGGCACAGGCAAAGCCGCAGAAGTATCGTCCAAACAGAATCGTAAAGGCAAGAAGCCCAATCAAAATCATTACAAACGGGTTAAGTTCAATGGGCTCTCCCGACGATATCCGGCTTACGGCATACTTCGCCCCTGAAAAAGCCGAAGAATACGCAGCGGGGAAAATAAAGAAGAACAAGCCTCTGACTATCACCTTCACCAAAAACGATATATTCTTAAAATCCTTAATATTCTTGTTCATATTCATAGTCTATTTTGCCGCCTTTTCCAGTGCCGAAATCACTGCGTTGATTATTCCGGTGGATGTAAAGGTGGCGCCGCTGACCGTATCCACATCCGTACTCTGCTTGTCCAAAATGCTGTTTATCACTCCCTTTGCGGAAGCAAGATAGGAGCCGTCCTCCTTAGATGCATCCACTAAATCGATTTTTTCTATCTTATCGTTTTTTACAGTAACCCTGACGACTATATTTCCGCCAAAACCTTTTGCACTGCCCTCATAGCTGCCGTCCTTATATGCGGAACCTTTGGATCCTCCGCCATCCGCCTTTGAACCTGTTCCTGATTTAAGCTTCTCTATTTTTTTCTCAAGGGCCACAATCTTTTCGGCATCCGCCTTATGTACTGCTGCTGCCTGATACAGCCCAACCGCTCCGATAATTATCAAAAGGTTAATCATGGAAATTAAAAATATTTTAGTTTTCATCTTTATTCATTCTCTTTCTGTTTTCTGTCATTGTAAAATCACCCGCCCTGCTTTAAAGAATGCAGCCTCATAGCTTCATTTGCTGCATTTCTTATAGCTGTGGAAGTACAGGTTGCTCCTGCGACTGCATCTAATGTACCTTTTCTGACAAGGTTTCCCCTCATCTGATCAAAAGCATTTTTTTGCCACCACTCATTATTCGGGCTTTTCTCCCATTTCGGATCAAATATATCTATTATCTTCTGATTTTTAATTTTAACGCCTATGCTGTATAACTTGTATTCCCCGAAGTCATAATTAGTCGGAACCACTCTGATAGGTTCTCCGTTTATATTCGTTACAGTATATGAGAAAACCTCTTCATTTGGATTCTCCGGCTTTTTATCGTCCTTTTTATCAGGTTTCTTCGGTTTCTTCGGTTTACCGGGCTTCTTAGGTTTCTTCGGCTTCTTTCCGTCCTTTTTATCGGACTTCGGCTTTTTGCCGTCTTTCTTAGGTTTTCCCGGTTTCTTTTTATCGGATTTCTTTGATACATTGCCATCTTTCTTGGCATCGTCAACTGCCTTTCTGATGGCGGTTTTCATTGCATCTGCAGAACAGGTAGCTCCTGTCACATTATCTATTTTGGAATAGTTATCGGTTTTCAAAACTTTAGGCAGCATCTCCGTCTCAATTCTCTTTTGACAAAGAACATCCACAGGTTTTTTGGAGCCCCACTTAATCTTACTGAACCCGATAATTTTCCCCTTTTTTATGTGTATATTCACATTGTTTAAAGGATATTCATCAAACTGCTTTTTATGGTCAGGCTTAACCGTTATGTTCTTAACGGTATAAACCTTTCCTCCTACCGGAGGTTTTGGAAGAGGTTTAGGCTTCTTAGGAAAAATCTTTTTAGAAATATTTCGGGATTTTCCCTGAGCTTTTCTGAGCGCATTGCGAACTGCATTTATTATCCCGTTGGAGGAATATGTAGCTCCTGAAACTATATCTACATTAGTCGATTCACTTCTTTTGATTCTGTGAACAACCGCCTTTGCCCTCTCCCAGTAGCTTGGCGTTTCTCCCTGGCTTACCACTGAAACATCGGAAATTTTGCCCTTTGAAATCACAACAGAAACTGTTATTGTACTCTGAAATCCCTGAGCACTTCCGGTGTATGTGCCGTCTGCATAACTGCCCTTTTCGTTAAACTTTCCAAGCTTTGAGGGAGAGCCTTTAGCTGCTGCAGCCTTTGCAGCTGAAAGGATTTTCTTCTTGCCTGTTAAAGATTTCTTTGTCTTTGCTTCAGCAACAACTTCCTTATCATCTTTACTTGTGCCTGAATATGTGGGTACTTTCAAGGAATTAATCCCGGTTACCACCAAGGCAACCACTAAAATCGCCGGCAAAAAAACAGAAACTGCTTTTAATTCTCCTATAATTCTTTTCATTCAAATCTCCTTTTCCGTCGGTTATAGTAAAGTCAATGACAAAACAATAAAAAATTGTAAATCTCGATATAAAAAAGCTGCATAGAACACACTATGCAACTTTCTACTACATTCTATCATACTTATATATAACTATGCAAGCAATAAATGGTAATTTAGTTAATCAGGATTAATTCCGACGATTTAAAACTACGCTTTCGGCTGTCTAAGCCGCATTTAATGAGACATTTGGTTATTATGACTTTATTGCAGCTACATCGGACCATCTTCCGTAAATTTTCTTGCCTTTATATATTCTGTATGCACGGACTCTGTAACGGTATTTTTTACCTTTTATGAAATTCACCGTTCTGAATTTCGTTTTAGATATTTTTCTGCCTCTAACAAGGCCCGTCCATTTTTTCTTTCCCTTTACCTGTTTTTGGTACCCTGACGCACCTTTCACGCTTTTCCACGAAAGAACATATTTTTTTCCGGACTTTTTCACTTTCAGCATCTTGACTTTTCCCGGTTTCTTCAGTTTAGAAGGCTTTGCCTGTTTATCATCTTTTCCCAAAACCTTGGAATAATCATCTGTGTATATAAGCTCTATACTATCTCCGTCGCTGACCTTTAAGTCTCCCAAAGACACCTTTTTCAATTCTCCGTTGAGCCTGTATATCCAACCGCTTTTCTTGCCCTTGGTAAACTCTGCCAACCTGATTCCCTTATAGGTTACAGCTTTCAGATAACCTGCCTTAAATTCACAGCTGATGTTCTCCTTAGCCAAGTTTTCCTCTATTGCCTTTGTTAAACTTATGCTGCCTCCAACCTTCACCGATCCTCTTTCAAACCACACCTTTCCTTGGTCGTCTACAACCTTCACAGCTATATTTACAACATTGCTCTGGACATTTTCGCCATCTTCTACCTCCCCTTCATCGTCAGCCTCTCCGGGTACTTCTTTATCTCTGCTCTCCAGATAGATATTGTAAGGGTTTTTCCCAAGCTCCTCATACCTTGCCATCGCCACCAGCGCCCTGAAGCCTTGCTCAGTAGCCAGATTGTAGGCCTTTTCTCCCGCTGTGCCGTGACCCATATCGGCAACGAAACCGTCGTTGCTGTCGTTTATATAAAGACTCAGTGCAGAAGCCAAGCTGCAGCCCTTATTTGCAAATTTGTCAGGGTCCTCTCCTGCGGCGATAAGTCCTATTATCGTCATTGCATCTGAGTTAACATTTCCGAAGCTGCCGTCTTCGCCCTGGGCATTTTTAAGACCTTTCAATGCCTTCTCCACAAAAGTTTTCGACATGCTCTGCACGCCGTACTTGTCCTCACCCTTAGTATATTTTACAAGCGCGGATATTGCAGCAGCCGTGGTGTCAACATCATCATAAGTTTTTCCCAAATACTTCATTCGGCAAAGCCCGTTTGAACCTTGTTTCTTAATCAGCTCACTTACAAAGTTCTGAACCTGCTCCTTGGACAAATTCACCTTTCCTCTCTGATCTGCCAGCAGAATCCAAGGCACCGTATAGTAATCTCCGTATGAGGACATCTCTTTCAAAAGCTTTCCGTTGTTAAAAGCCTTTTCCTTGCCGTAAGCTTTCAGATTTGTCGTGTCCAGTCCTAAACTTCCCAGTATAATTTCTCCCTTAGCTCTGTCATTTGCAGAGGAATTTTTCTTCTCCAAGTCATTTATGGCTAAGTTTATGTAGTTTGTCCTTGCTTTCTCTGAAGTGTCGTATTTCTTCCTTTTAAGCTTTGAATAAATCTCCATGTCAAATACAATCCATTCATCAGATTTTTTGACATAGGATTTCGCAATTCTGTCAATCAGCTCTCCACCCCGGATATTATCGGGATAGATTATAACCTCCACCGGAACAAAAATTCTCTGCCCGCTTTTTTCAAACAGCAAAGATGCCGTCTCCGTAACAGCTTTATTTCCGGAATTCACCTTTTTAAGGAATATTCCCTGATCGGTAACTTTTATATAGCCTTTTTTAATATCCTCTTTGCTCTGCGACGGCGTTACGACAACATCCGCATCAAGGCTTGCCTCATCTTCCGAAAGCCGTGCCTTATATCCCACTTTGGCACCTTGCGGTATAGGTATAACCTTTGAATACTTTTCCAGTTCCTTAATCAAAGAGGCATCATTAACCTGAGGGTCCTTATTCTTCAGGTAAGGTTTCCCTCCATTTTTATCCTTGGAAACTGTCCACTTTTCTCCAAGCTTTCCTGCAATTTCTTCTCTGTTTTCGTCGGTTACAGTCGTACCGTAGTTGTTTTTACCCTCTGCAGTATCTTCACTAAAGCTGTTTACCAAGTTATCTTTAGTTATAGTTCCTTTTCCGTAAAAATCAAACTCGTGACCTTCGGCACCCACTACTTTTCCCGAGTTATAAGATGACTTTATTCCCGGGCTGCAATCATCTCCGGTTCTGTAACCTGCATTTCCCAGTATTCCTCCCGCCGTAACTCCCGGGCCGTATACATATCCTGCATTATAGGAATCTTTAACTCTAACGCAGTTTTTATTTCCTCCCACAAGACCGCCTATGGTAGTATTCACATCTTTGCCTACACAAACCACATTTCCGCCATTATAAGACTGCTCTATATCTAAGCTGTGATTTTCCCATTTGTAATCAACTCCGTCTTCGTAAGCGCCTATAAGGCCTCCTACACCTTCACTGCCCCTTGCCAAGGCTGAAACATTTACAAGTCCTGCGCAGCTTAGTATCTTGACATCGCCTATCGCTTTTCCGGCAAGTCCTCCCGCCATAGCGTAGGGCTCGCCTGAATATACCTGTCCCTTAACAGTCAGATTCTTTACTGCCGCGTTTTTCAATACTCCGAAGAATCCGTAATAACTTCTTGCCTTGACAACATTAAGTCCTCGTATCACTTTATTGTTGCCGTCAAACACACCTTGGAACGGATACACGGAGTTCATTCCCAAAGGGGTCCATGACTCATTTTCCAAATCAATGTCATTTGCCAATTTCACATGTGCAAAGGAAAATTTCTTATCTCCCTGATTCACCATGTGAACCAGGTATCTCAAAGCTTTTTTATCCTTGATTATATAAGGAGATTCTTTGCTGCCTTCGCCCTCAAAACTGCTTGGCTTCTCTGTAACAGCAAAGTTTTCTTCCGGCTCTTCCGGATCTTCCTGCTCTTCCTCCTCCAAAGCCTTAGAAGTAATAAGCTTCATATCCTTATCAGCTTTTCCGATAAAGAGTTTTCCTTTTACAGACCCCTTAGCTTCGTCGGTGTAAACAGCTTCATATCGGTATTCCCCCGGTTTTAAGGCGGCTGTAAATTTGTCGCCTTTTTTCACAAGTTCAGTTTTTTCATTTCCTTTTTTCAAGGTTATGGATTTGAACTCCTCTGCGTCCACCGTTAATGTCTTCAGCTCCTTTTTCAAAACCATCCACTTCGGCCGAGGATAAGATGCTTGACCTGCTGCAAAGCCGGAGTCTTCATTGTCTGCAACAGCCTTAAAGTTTTCGGTATTTAAGGCTTTGAATTCTCCCATACCTTTATTGATTCCGCTGAAATCTTTAGTCGTTGTATATGCGGATATTTTGACACCGAAATTGTCGTGACAGCAATTTTCGATGTCGAAGTTAACATTAAAGCTTGGAGATGTGGTGCCGTTTCTTGAAACAACATACTTTTCCCTGCCGTTTGCCGCTCCTGATACCAAGGTGTTTTTTATCTCACCCTTTGCGGTATACATATTTCCCACGATGCCCGAAGTGTAATTTCCCGTCAATTCAGCTCTGATACAGCTTTGGTTTAGGCTTATATCACTTTTTCTCGAATTTCCGATTACACCTCCTACATAACTTTTGGATTTATCTCCGCTTATACTCATAGCGTATACATTGCACGCCTTGATTTCAATCTTATTTTCTGAGGTCATTCCCAAGAATCCACCTGCATATGTGCCTGAATTTCCCAGTGAAATTTCTCCGCTCACGCTGCATCTTTGCAGTGCTAAATCCCCGGCGGAATAACCTGCCATACCTCCTATGTATATGCTGCTGCCTTTTTCCGCCGTAATTTTCACATTCTCTAAAATAAGGTTACTGATTTTACCCTTTGCAGACCTGAAAAGTCCTCCGTACTCTGCTTGAGCGTTAATTCCGCTTTCCCCTTTTATTTCCTGCTTATATCCTTTTATTTCAAAACCGTTTCCCTCAAAAGATCCATCCAGACTTTTAATCTGCTTCATATCCCTTCCGGTTATATCTATATCGCAGGTCAACTCATAATTTCCTTTAAGCTCCTGTCCTCCCAGCTTCTGAAATTCTTCTGCACTGTTTATATAATGAATTTCATCATTGCCTGCACCATGAACAAAAATACTATTTTGTTCTTTAACGGCTGACAGACTAAGCGCCATTGCCAAAACAAACAATATGCTTAAAATTCTTTTTATGCCGTAACATCCTTTGCTGTACATTTTCTTCCTCCTCACTTAATTTTTCTTAATCGCCGTCCATTTTCCGCAGGAAATCTTCTTATTAACTCTTTTAACCGCTCTTACCTTGAAACAATACTTTTTATATTTGCTCAGCTTCTTAATGGCAATCTTCCTGCTCTTTGTGGTTATGTAAGTCCATTTTTTTGCGCCGACTGTCTTGTAGGCAACACGGTATTCTCCTGCATTTTTAGCCTTCTCCCATTGCAGCAGTCTTTTTCCCTGTCTCTTTCTGACAGTAAGCCTCTTAACGCTGCCTACTTTTATCTTTGCATGTTTTTTGTTCTCTGAAGGCTTTTTCATGTCTTTATAGTAACTTCCGGCAGACAAACTCAATATGTCTTGCGGAAAAACATGTCTTGTCAAATTATCGTAGCTGTAGTATATGTAGCTTTTGTTCCATGAGAATCTATAGCCTTTTTCTACAGAACCGTTGACTCCGTTCAAAAACAGCTCGTTATGTTTAGGAGCGCTTTCTGTGTCCATGTTCGTAAGGTCAACATGATATGCCTTTTTCCCTATTTTCACGGTATTCCACATATGGGGACCGCTGCCTGAATCCGACATTATATCTCCCGATACGCTGCTGCATAACAAGGTTTTGTCATCGAACTGCGATAAGTCGCACAGATATTGGAAAGCTTTGGAATACCCTTCGCAAACTACATTTGTATCTTTATTGTTGTCAAACACATATATTACCTGCCATGGATTTCCGTAAATTCCGTCCTCCAGATACTTTTTAACTGCATCGTAATTATAGTCTACTGAATTTATAATCTCGTCTCTATAAGCTTCGAGTTTTTTGAGATCAGACTTATTTTTATGCTTTTTTACTATTTTACCTGCATTTACGGAAGCCTTATATGCTTCTCCCGTTATACCGCAGTCAGCACGAAATCCTGTTCCGTATTCCCTTGACACAGACATTGAAAATACCACTTCAGCATCCTTTTCAAATACGATAAAGTCTCCCTTTGAAGTTCGTGCGGCTCCAAGCTTCGGTGGCTGATAGGCAATACCCTGCGTCTTGTCAAACCAGTAAAGTTCAAACGGCATATCCGCATTCACAACGCCTACGATTTTTTCAAGTTTCACATCAAGCTTTTGATTTATAGCCTTTATCGCAGATTCTGTCATGTTTTTTCCGCTTTCGTCAAAGATCTTATCTACGCCCAGTTCATCTGCCGAGTAGCTGTTTTTAATCCCCAGTTCTCCGATGGATAAACTTATTACGGTACTTTCTTCCTTTCCTTGAGCCACCCTGATCGCCAATCTACTTATGGCTTTATATATTTCAAATTCCTGCTTTGTCAGGCGGCTCTTTTGTCTCAGGCTTCTGCTGTCCTCTACGGCATCGGTGCCTGCTTTAAGCGATGCCTGTTCTTTGATATATTCTCCCAAAAGGTAGCGTTGATATTCCGCACTTCTTTCTCTTCTGCCAAACAGATTTTTCTCAATAATTTTCTCAGGCTGCAATATTGTGGATTCAACCACATCTTTGGGAAAATCCGTACCTGCATGGGAATGCGATGCAGAACATGCTGCAACGAGCATGGAAAGCGTAAGCCCGAGAAATAGCAACGGCTTTTTAAATTTATTGCAATTGCAGCTTCTCATCTTATTTCACCCTCCTTACCTTTGACCATGGAGAATAATAGGTTTTTCCCTTTACTACCTTATATCCTCTGATTTGAATACTGATTTCGCGACTTTTCCGGTTTTTCGTTATGATCTTGCTTATGATATTTCTTCCTTTAATTCTTATCTTTTTGATTTTTTTGCCCGGAAGCTTCCGTCCGTACCTTATCTCATAGCCGCAGGCTGACCTTCCTTTTTTCCAGTAAACTTTAAATTTATTTTGACTTAATTTTTTAACCTTTATAATCTTGGTTCCACTTACGGAAATCTTCTTTTTAGGACCTTTTTTATCATCTTTATCATCTTTATCCTTTTTATTATCTGAATCTGCTGCATCATCCGGTTTAGGCTTGTCCTTGGCAGAGTTTTTTTCTTCAGCAATTCTTTTATCATCTGTCAAAGTAAGCCCGTACATAGTTTTAAATTTTTCCTGTACATCCCTCCAGTCGTACAGCGGAATTTTCGCTATTTCTTCCAGTTCCTTTTCACTTCTGTTATCAGTATTTTCTCCATTGCCCATTCCAAGATAATGTTCATTCTCAGGGGAAACGCTCCAGCCATAGTTATCCTTAAATTGAATATCCTTTGCAAGACCTGCAATAATTCCTCTGTAAACGCCTATAAAACCTCCTGTGCTTCCGGATTTACTCCCTGCGTCCACAGTTCCTGCACTTACACATTCCTTTATATAACCTTCACCTGCGCCTATAAAGCCTCCTATCTGAGTTCCTTTTCCTTTCACATCTCCAAGGGAGTATGACCTTCTTATTGTGGCTTCATAATTATGACCGGCAAACCCTCCTACATCTTCTTTTCCCATCACATATCCATAGGCACATGAACCATATATTCCGCCTCTGTTTCCGCCGACAAAACCTCCTACAACCTTGGTTCCTTCAACATTTCCAAAGGCTTTGCATTCAGTTATGTTCCCAAAATTGCCTCCTGCAAGACCTCCTGCATAAATCGCCCCGGCTTTCACGCTTACATTTGCTGTGGACTTGTCTACAGAGCTCAACACACTTGCATAGATTTTATCGTTTCTGTCTCCGTTATTGAAACCTATCAGTCCTCCCACATAGGCACCCCGACTTTTTTCCGAATTGTCTTTGTTGGTGGACTCTACTCTTCCTGTAACATGACAGTTTCCTATGTTGTTACCTATGCTCTCTGTCAGTTTATTTTGGGAAACCTTGACATCTGCAACACCTACCAGCCCTCCGACACTGTAGTATCCTTTCACATTAACATCCTTCAAAGATACATTTATGATGCTCGCACCCTTTATGAAATTGAAAAATCCCACATTGTGCCTCTTTCCTCCGTCAATTTTCACATTGTATATGGTAAACCCGCCTCCGTCAAAGACTCCCTTGAACGGATTTTCCAATGAGCCTATACCTTTGAACTGCACTCCGTCAAGATCTATATCTTTAGTAATCTTATAGTGACGGCTCAAATCTGCATCAGCCTCGGTTAATTTTATGAGCTCGTCCTTTGTGGATATTTTTACATATTCTTTCTGACCGTTTCCCGATTTCATCTGCTCCCATGAAGGCCCCTTAAACAGATTTTGGGTAGTGCCCTGATACCACAAAATTTCGTCGCCGTCTTTCACATTGGCAAGAGATGCGGATATATCCGATAAAACATCGTTCACCTTGAACATCCATCCGTCAGGTGCTTTCATCTTCATACCGTTTATTGAACTTATGAAGCTTCCATATGACGGTGAAATCTCGTACTCATACTTAAGTTGCCCCGCCTTTTCGGCAGCTTCCATTACATCCGTTACTCTCGTATTGCCTCTGCTTTTAACCTTCACATTGACAATCTCTCCGTCTCTTCTGAAGTCATATAAATCTCTATCATATTTCGCTACCATAATCCTTACAAATATATCTTGAAAACTGAAAATCTTGGGGATGGGAAGCTCCGCCAGATAAGGCATTCCCCCGTTCTTATCTTCGGCTTTGCTCCAGTCAATTCCAAGTATCTTTATTACATCTGCGCCCTTCATCTCCTCAGAAGTTTTTCCCGCTGCTCCGCTCTTAGGGTTTTCTCTTCCGTTTATATCGCTTACATAAAAACAGTTCACAAAATTTTCTTTTGGAATAGTCTCGTTGAACATGCTGCTTCCGTTTATGTCCAGCAAACTTTCACCGCTCAGGGAACCGGTAAAGCCAAAAGCTTTATCGGGTTTAGTCAGAGATGTAACCTTTCCTGATGCATAACAGTTTTTAAACTTAACGCCCTTGGAATTGACTCTTCCTATGAATCCGCCGCTCCAACCTTTCTTTGCACTTATATCTCCCGCCGCAAAGCAGTTTTCAAAGCTGCCGGCTCCTTTTCCGCTTTCATCTGCCCAACCTGCAAATCCCCCTGCACAAAAACTCTCTGTGGATATGTTCATGGAGGAATAACACCTGCGTATTTTCCCGAAATTGTTCCCCACAAAGCCGGAATGTCCGTTTCCCGTGTCAGAGCGGGCTGTCAGTTCTCCTCCTCTTACGCAGCAGTCTTCCACCGTTCCGTAGTTTCTGCTCAGCATGCCGCCTATTATCGCTCCGAGATCGGAAGTTATGTTTGCATTATCAACAGTGCAGTTTCTAATCTGCCCGTAGTTATACAGAGCCAGTATACCTGCATTGTCGTTTATTAGGGCATTCGGACTGTCAATTTTCAGATTCTTAACTACTCCCAAAGGTCCTATGTACGAGAAAAGTCCACATTCGCCGCCTTTCAGTTTAAGGCCTTTTATGCTGTGTCCCTTTCCGTCAAGTCTGCCGTTGAACATGGCATTTATATTTCCCCAGCTCAAAGTAAGCTTTTCGTCTTCTTTTACATAATCGCTGAAGTCCAGATCCGCCGTAAGTTCATAGGACCTTGCCCACAATGCATTCTGTGCATCCGCTTCCGTCTTATATTCTGTGCCTTTTCCGTCTATATTGACTATAGACATCCAGTCCTCTACCGAAGATATCTTTACGGTTTCACCTTTTTCACCCTCAAAATTTTCGCTCTTACTTTTGGCTACGCCTCCCAAGGCGGTTCTCATATGTCCGTCCTGATCCTTTGAAATTTCCTTCCCCGCCTGAACAGTAAAATAATAATTTCCGTCTCGTGCCATGCTGTGAAGAAAGTGCATAGTTATTCTATTTTCATCTTTACCGAACATTTCCTTCGTAAGACGAAATTCAACCGCTTTGTCACCCTCATAATAAAGTGTGACATTATAGAAGTCCGCTCCCTCCACAGCAGTCCAAACTGCAACCTTTGAGACCTGATTCCAAATGAGAGATGCACTCTTACCTACAAACTCTTCAGGATTAAATCTGAATCCCTTTTCATCCCTGCCTGACTCTCTGCTGTCTTTATAATTTTCGCCGTTTCCCAAGGCTGTTACCGTAAAACGGTAAACTCCTTCTTTTCCCTTAATCTCGGCAAACTGCTCTGTCAGATCAAAACTTGTGGAATCGATTTTATCTGAGGTAAATACCTGCACAGTTTCGCCATCTCTATAAAGCTTTACCCTGTAACCTTCCGCGCCTTCCACTTTATCCCAAGAAACAGCAAACTTGTCGTTCAAAATTTCTTTGCCGTTTCCCTGCTTGACATTCCAAACCAAGTTCACCGGACTATTTAAGGTTTTAACCTCTATGCTTTTTTCTTTCTCCCATGATAAAATCGGATATCCCGAATTTATACTGCTCCTGTCTAATTTCCAGTTTTCCTCTCCAAGCCCGGTCACAAGACTTTTCTTTTTAAAATCTTCCGCCTTTATGCACTTGCTTGCTGCAGGTTCTAAAGGATCGCCTGCGGGGCAGCCTTCCAAATAGTATGTATTGTTGTATTCAGAGTTCTTTGAACCTCCTATAGAATACGCAGGGCGTGACGATGTTGAAATGACTTTACCTGCATTGTAACAATTTACATATGTTACGCCGAAGAATGAACCTACCCCCGATGCCTTTTCACCTTTGACAGTTCCCGTATTGTAACAATTCTCCAGCTTTCCGAAGCTGGCATCGGCCTGAATTCCCGATGCTCTGTCTCCTGCGGTTATATTACCTCTGTTAAAGCAATTCTCTATGTTCGCCTTCCCGTCGGATCTGCCTAAAATTCCCGCCGCCGTGCCGGATTTTTTCTTGTTTTCCACATTTACCAGGCTTCCGCAGTTTTTGATCTCCGTGCTGCCTGAAGATTTTCCTGCGATACCTCCCACTACGCTGCCGTTTCCGGTTATCTTTCCTTCTACGGTTAAATTGGAAATACGAGCATCCTTTATCTCCCCGAACAGTCCCAAGACTGCATCTTCTTTATCAAGGTTAAGCCCCGTTATCTTGTGGCAGTTGCCATCAAAGGTTCCCGTAAATTCAAAGCCATATTTTTTACCGACGGGTATAAAATCTTCTGTCTGCGATAAATCTATATCTTCTGCAAGCTCAGCCTTTGCATCTGAAACTTTCTGACTTCCGTCTTTCAGGTCTCCATTTACATAATTTGAAAACCAAACCAAATCTTCGGCGCATGTTATCTGATAAATCCCATTCTTTGTCTCAGGTCTATGTCCTTCAGCAGATGCCTGATCTGTAAAGAGAGCAGCACAGGCAAAAATCACGGCAAAAATCAGCAGCACCTTAATATATGTTCTAAAATTGTTATCTGTCCCGTGTTTCATCATTCATCCTTTTTCAATAAAAATTCTCTCAACAGCACTGCGAGCACGGACCGTACAACAGCCCGCGCTCTTTTCTAAACCTATTTTGTTTTAACTTTCATTACGGAAGAATCCAATCCGTAGTAATATTTTCCCGAATATTTTTTTACGGGCTTAACCGTCACATAATAATTCAACTTTTGTCCAAGCTTCTTAATTACAATGCCGCGCTTATTCTTCTTTACTACAGATGCCTTGTATAACTTGGACTTTGCTCCCTTCATATTCTTTTTCTTTGAATACTTCAGAATATATCCGTAAGCGCCTTTGACCGTCTTAAATTTAGCGACAAAAGCCTTTTTACCGCCTTTTAAGCTTGAGGAGCCTGCAGTGAAAAATACCCTGTTCATCGTCCATGGACTTCTTGACCACTTCCCGTCTTTGTTTATGTATTTGGCAAGCTTTATGTCGTACATTCCACTGCTTTTTATTTTGGAAACAGTTTTTTTATCAGATTTGTTCAGCCAAACATAAGTCCATGTTCTGCTTCCTGCTTTCTGATAGCCAAGCCTGTAATTTGTAACTTTTTTATCTTTCTTAAATGAAATGTAAAGTTCTTTCTTTTTCAGGCTTCCCTTTATCTTAATCCCTTCTGCCTTTGAAACGCTCTTATCCTCTGAAACTCTATCCGCCTCATCATTTGGAAGCGACACAGCATTTTTTTCATCGAGGAACTTCTTTTCGGCTTTCTCAAAAATCTCAATCGCCTCTGCAACTTTGTCTGCCGAAAATTTAATCTCGGAGTTTATTTTTTCCAGTTCCGAAGCCTTTTTTGATAATTTTTTTATCTTATCCTGCAGTTTTTCTGCAGCTGCATTAACATTTTCGTCGTTTTCTGCCGACTTGATTTCTTCCAGGGCCTCTTCCGTTTGTGCCAAGTCGTCTTTAAAGGTGTAAACCAGTTCTTCGGCAGATTTGTGAGCCGTTTCTATTTTCTCAAGCTCCTCCTTTGCATGCTGTAACGCCTTTTTGCTTTCCTCCGTGTTTACAGGTTTTCCTTCCAGCTTTTCAACATCAGACTTTGCCCTTTTTTCAGCTTCTGCAAGCTCCGCAAAATCAGATTTTGCTTCATTCAGCTTTGCTTCCAGCATTTTTACATCTGCTTCCGCTTTTTTAACGGCGGCATCCTTTGCTTCCTGATCCAAAACTGCCGCGTTATTTTCATTAAGCTGCTTTTCCGTAACAGGATACCCGTCATTTAATTTATCTCCTGTGGACTTTCGGAATGACGGAATTTCCTTTTCAAACTTCATATCCTTTAAATCTTGGCTGCTTATAGCCTTTGCATTGGTATCTTCTACAAGCCCCTCCAAATAGTAACAGTTTGAAACATTCCCCCCATTTTCCTTCTTACCTGTCACGGCATGATTATCTTTGCCCGTTGTGGTTCCTGTGGTGTAGGAGTTTTCTGCGCTTCCCTTCTCCAGATACCCGACTATTCCACCGACTTTCCAGCCACTTGCAGTAATATCACCTCTGTTATAGCAATCTGTAACCTTGGCGCTTCCCTCCATTCTTCCGAGAATTCCGCCTACGCTGTTAACTCCTGAAACAGTTCCGTAATTTACACACCTACTGATTTTTCCGCTGACTCTATGGCCCGGCAGTCTGCCTACAATACCTCCCACCTGGCTCTGTCCCTTTACATTTACATAGCTTATGCAGTTTTCCACGCTGAAATCGGTGCCGTTACTGGACAGATACCCTATAATTCCTCCCGTAGAAGCCGAAGAATCTGTAGTGCTGCTGAACTTACTTTCAACCTCGCCTTTCACCGTAAGATTCTTCACTGTTGCACCATCCACAAAGCCGAACAATCCTTGTCCCGGCGTCTTATTATCTCCTGCGACTTTCAAGCCCTTAATTGTCTTTCCGTTACCGTCGAAGATTCCCGTAAAAGGATAAATTGAACCTGACTTTCTTCCGATAGGAGTCCATTCTTCATCTCCCAGATCAATGTCCTTGGTCAAAACGGCATTAAATCTGCCGTCTCTTTTCTCATTAACTTTATTTGCAAACCAGGCAAGCTCGGCTCCGCTGGAAATCTGATATACCTCATCAATTTTCTCAGGCTCCTTAACATCACCTGCTCCATCCCATGCAGTTTTCACATTTAAAGGAATCATTATTTCCCTGCTTCCCTCTTCCGTCTGGTTTGTTAAGTCTATTTCTCCTGACTGCTTGCTGTAATTTTTAGATTTAAAAACATAATTGAACTTATTGCCCAGCGGAAGTTCAAAGACTTTGCCGTCAGAGCCTTCATTTGCCTTTATCTTATGTTCGCCGGAATTAACGGAAATTCTAACATCCTCTGCAGGCTCATTTCCTTTTCCCAAAGTAAATGTAACTGTCTCTTTAGGCATCTTTTCCGGTGTTACCTGTTTCGTTATATTCTGATTTTCGATTTCAATTTTCTCATCTAAATCTTTATATCCAAAGCCTTCAACATGGTAGTAGTATGTACCCTTTTCCAAAGTGTAGTCGTACATTTTTCCCATATCTGCATCTATCTTTTCTTTATGGTCTTTATCCTTAAAAAGGGTAAATTTCGTTCCATCGGGAATATTGAAACTTGCTGTATAAACCGGCACCCATACGGCGTATATGTTAAGGTCTGAAGAAGGTTCTACAATCTCTTCATTTTTATAATCCACGTCTCCCTCAGGGGTATTTGACCAGCCTTTTTGAATATGATTTTCATATTTAAAGCCTACCTTACCGTAATAATAAAGCTTTTCTTTTCCCTCTAAAATAGGCTGCTCAACCGTTTTATCCTCTCCATTATTGGAATGGAAAATTACCTTAACGGGTTCTCTAAATTTAATATTAGTTATATACATACAATGGTTTTTCTTGTCGGCCGCACTTGTGTATCCCTGTCCATAACCTACTTTTACAGTCTCTTTCGCTTTATCTCCATACTCAGCCCTTCCCTTAGACTTACCGTTTATATTTTTTCCTTTTGAGGCATTGCCGTCCTTATATGTATAAATCATATTGAAATAGCTTTTCTTTACTTCCAGTCCGCCCTTCTTATCGGCGTCTATTTCATAATCAAAGGACATTACAGCCGCCTTCTTGAATGTGATTTCAAACTGGCATTCTCCCTCAGAACCTCCCATAGTCATCTTAACAGCGGGAGTGCCGTTTCTGTCAACAACGCTTACATCTCCCTTCGACGGTTTTTTCACATCCACAAAGTCTGCATAATCGCTAAAGAAATCCTCTACTTTATTAAATTCCTTTGCCTCCGCCCATAAAAACTCCGCAGGTATCATTGCAATAACCGCAAGCATCGCAATCAGTATGCCCGCTGCCTTCCTCAACTTATTTTGCACAACATCCTCCTTTTTGTTCAACTACAATAACTCTCAATTACAATAACTGTCAAATTCAACTTCTGAAAAAATAAAAAACTCTCCCTAAATAGAGAGAGCGTAACATGAAAACCGGTTACAGCACGCCGGCAAATAACCGCCTTAATCCAAATATAAAGTCGTATATTTGCTCTCTCCGATTCGTCTTCTGACTTAGATTCATCCTCCGCAGGCCTTCTCAAATCCCGTCTATGCGAAATTCAATGACATATTCTGCTTCGTCATCTTTACAGCGGTTTCCCGTAGAAGGTTCTCACTTCTTTCCGTTAACCGAAGAGTCTATTTAATTTTTCAAAGTTATACGTTCAGTATAACATTACACATTGTAAGCATGCAACTAAAAGCAGCATAAAAGATTGAAATACTCTGTATGCATATCATATCTGCGACTATTCCCTTTACAATCAGTTTCTGCTATTGCCTATGTCGTAAATTGGCAATTCTTGCTCATATATTCGCAAGTGCCAATTTCCTCCCAATAGCATCTCTTCTTGTAGGGAATCGTCAAGCAATATTCATGCATACAGAGTATCATCAACTCTTTTCTTCTTCCTCTACCTTCTCTCCGTTAACTCTGACTTCTATCCCCTCTTTCTTACAGCGCCTTATGAAGTTTCCATAGCAAACACATAAATTGTCTACTGAAAACAATTTCCCCCTCTCTCCATAAACCTTAAAACTTTGATTTAAAATATTTACGCCGATTGTAAAATCAAGTTGAACATGTAAAGTAAAAAAGTCCATAAGGCAC
>CALZYE010000009.1 GCA_945830395.1 uncultured Clostridia bacterium | reverse complement strand
TTTTCTTTATGTCTTGTTTGACTTTTGTTTCCTGTCTATGAAGTTTTCAATGTTCACGGCGCCTTTCTCAGGCGCCTGCCCGCTTACCGCGAACATTTGATATCTTATCACTGCTTAGCTTCTTTGTCAACACCTTTTTTTATCCTTTTTTAAAAAAAGTTTCTTTGACTTCCGCTCTCTGCCTCTTTCAAGGACCCGTGATGAGATTGCTACTCATTATATCACATTACTTTTTACTTTTGCAATATCTTTTCAACACTTTTTTTGAAAAATTAGCGTGACTTAAATACATAAGCCACGCTCTTTACAACTTTTATATCAGACCTACTATCAGAAAACCGCCGCACACTACAAGTCCTGTAAAAAACAGTGTAATCAAGCAGTATCCCATGATATCTCTTGCTGACAGTCCTGCGATTCCAAGTGCAGGCAATGCCCAAAACGGCTGAATCATATTGGTCCAAGCATCTCCCCATGCGATAGCCATTCCCGTCAACGCAGGAGAAACTCCAAGGTGCTGACCTGCCGGCATCATGATAGGGCCCTGAACCGCCCATTGACCGCCGCCTGACGGAACGAACAGATTGACAAGTCCCGCCGACAGGAATGTAAACAGAGGAAAAGTAACTCTGTTTGATATGGATACGAAACCATTGCTGATAAATCCCGCCAATGAAATTCCGTTCTCAGGATTTTTAGTAATCATTATTGCCATTATTCCCGCATAAAACGGAAATTGCAGTATAATCCCTGCGGCCCCCTTTGTCGCCTCCGAAATAGCTCTCACATATGCTATAGGGGTTTTATGGCAGATGATACCTAATATAAGGAATATGAAATTCACTATATTTAATGTAATATTAAATCCGTTTTTACTGAAGTAGATAAATAAATACACTATTCCCGCACACGCAATAATTGCGGAAGGAATCCAGCTGTTTTCTATTTTTTCTGCCGGAGTCACAGGCTTTACATATTCATATTCGCTGTCCTGCAGCAAATTTGGATCAACTGTTATCGCTTCGCCTTCTCTTGGATGCATCTTCGCATTTATAAACGGCAAACATACCAAGATTACCAACAGCATAATCAGATTGTACGGAGCAAACAGAGTCATGGATGTAGGGATGGCTTCCGTCACCGCACCTCCCGTAGCTGCCATAAGCGCTTCTTTGCCCGGAGTTGCAAGCGCCAAAGGTATGGAGCCTGAGAAGCCTGCGTGCCAGATAACAAATCCCGAATATGCAGATGCGATAAGCAATCTGTAGTCAACTCCTTCTATCTGCCTTGCAATTTCCTTTGCAAGTATCGCCCCGACTACAAGTCCAAAACCCCAGTTAATCCAGCATGCAATTAACGAAAAAAATGTAACCACTATAATTCCCTGTTTAGGGCTTTTCGCCAAACTTGCAATGGATGAAACAACTTTGCGCACGACTTTCGCATTTGCAAGAGCGCTTCCAAAAACCAAAACCAGCGCCATCTGCATTGAGAACATAAGAAGTCCCCAAGCTCCGGTTCCCCAAGCTTCCGCCAAAGCTATAGGCGTCATTCCCGTTGACGGGATGGCGGCAATGAATACTATAACCGTTAGAATAATACAAAAAATAAATGGATCCGGTAAAAATCTGTTTACCAAATGAACACAACCGTTTGATAGTCTTCTAAACATATTTCCCTCCTATCTCAACGCTACGGATATTAATATTTATAGATGATTATATATTAATTCTAATCACCTGTTAAAATAATGTCAATATGTTATACCCTATTATTTACCTGAAAATGTCACTTTTCAATTTTAAAAATAATATCTGACTATATCGCCATCGCGCCTTATTTTATTCAACTTCAATCCGCCGGCTTTCTTCGCAGCAACTATGGTTTTGTCCGTACCTTTTCTAACAAAGGTTTCTATTTCCCTGTCCATCTTTCCGCGAAGGAGTTTTTCTTTCATGCCGTGTTCCATAATCATCAACGGGTACCTTCCGTTGCCTGCATCCATTTTTTCCAAACTGCCTGCACATATATCTATCCCGAAACTTTTGAAATAATTTTTCGTTTCTTCATTATATGCGTTCAGCCCATAATCTCCATACAGCCGTATCCCTTTGCCTCTAAAGATTTCGATCAAGCTTATATTGCCCACATATATCCCGCAGTCTTTGCAGTGATCACAAATTCGCTTAAGATTATCTTTTATATATATTTCTTCTTTCCCCTTGGCTACATTGGATATGTAAGGAATTACATTCTTGTCCTTCACCTCTTCAAAATGCTCTTCAAAATCTATAATGGGAATTATATCGTAAACAGGAAGCTCTGTGGGGATCTCCTCATCCCTATGTTTTCTGTACGACTCCCAGTTGTAATAATACCTCTCAAAACGCCGTGGCGTTGCAGGCGCTGTCCTGCGGCTGTACTTCATATCTGCACGCTTTCGCCTAAGCACCAAAGCCTCTTGAAGTTTTTCCAAAAGATTTCTGCGAAGCCCGTTCATCTCAGACACTTTAAGGTCGATGTAAATATCTTCTTTCGGAAATTTCATATTGGCGATTTCAAAGGGGGTATTGCCTGTCTTTCTCATGGAAACCTCAAACTTCTCTATGTTAAGCTTCCTGTCTGAACCTGCTGCATCAAGTTCAACCTCACAGAAAATCCCTTTGGGGTGTTTTGCCCTTACCTTTATTTTCTCATCTTCTGCAGTAACCTCTATATCTATTAAAGTTTTTCGCCTTTCTTTGCCTGTGCCGTCAAGACTGATGCCTTTGTAACTTCTTCTTATCCCTTCAAGCTGCTCTTTCCCGGATATTCTGTAAATCAGATCGCCCTTATGCACTCGTCCTTTCAAATCGCCGATTCTAACGAGCTTTTCCTCTTTCTCATAATATGTAACGATATTGCCGACAAACTTTTGACCGTCGTGTTTTCCGCCCCGCGGCCTTATTTCAATCCCATCGCCTAAAGACAATTCTTTAAAAAGCTTTATGTCAATTAAGCCGCTCCCCTTAACTCTCCTTTCAACCTCACCAATCAAAACACCGCTGTGCTTCGGAATGTCCTTTGACATCAATCTGTCATCGCTGTTGCCCTTAAAATATTCGTCTGTTAAACCTCCCCGGTTAAAAATCTGCTCAAGCGCCTCTCTGTCTTCCCTACTTACAACATAATGTCCTTTTTCATAGTATTCGTCCAAATACTTTCTATATATTCCGGCTACAATGCCGACATATTCCGCAGACTTCATCCTTCCTTCTATTTTCAAGGATGTCACACCGGCTTCGGCCAGTTCTCCCAGATGGTCAATCAAACTCTGGTCTTTGGGGCTTAAGGGATGGGTTCCCCTCTCTATCAATTTTTCATCTTCATCGAAGGAATCGTATTTCAGTCTGCAGGGCTGAGCACACTCCCCTCTGTTTCCGCTTCTTTTTCCAAAATAGCGACTGAGTTGACACTGACCGGAATAGCATATGCAAATTGCGCCGTGAATGAAGGTCTCTATTTCCACATCCGTATTGCTGCAAATATATTTTATATCTTCATAGGATAATTCTCTGGAAAGAACCACCCTGCTGAATCCCATCCGTTCTGCCGTTTTCACTCCATCAAGTGAATATACGGTTCCTTGTGTTGAAAGGTGCAAAGGAAAATCCGGCATATTCTTGTGAATCAATGATGCCAGACCTAAATCCTGTACTATTACGGCATCCACTCCTGCTTCATACAGAAAACCTGCATAGTCCAAAGCTTCCCCAAGTTCATCGTCACTTAAAAGTATATTCATCGTCACATGAACCTCTACACCTCGTTTGTGGGCAAAGTCAACCGCCTTTACAAGGGTATCGTCATCGAAGTTTCCCGCTTTCATCCTCGCATTAAAAACTCTGCCGCCCAAGTATACGGCATCCGCTCCATTTTCCACGGCGGAGATCAACTGTTCAATTCCCCCTGCCGGCGCCAATAACTCTATCCTCTTTTTCCCGTACATATACAGCATCTCCTTTTACGGCGAGTAAACAACTACGATAAAAACATTTGCTTTAAAAAAGCCGTTTTAATTATACCACAAAACATATCTTTAAATAATAGTTGTAACGGTTTGTTAAAACGGAGCATCTTCTGATTCTTCCCTTTATCTATACGAAAATAGAGAGGATAAACTTATCCTCTCTAAATATTTTCCATACTATATTTTTAGTACTTATGCTTTGAAAACCGTACCGGTTTTTCCCTCAAGAGCTTCCACAGCTTTGTCTAATGAAGTGATGATAGCTCTCTTTGATGGATTTGACTTTATGAACTTCATAGCTGCCTGCACCTTTGGAAGCATACTTCCAGGAGCAAACTGACCTTCTTCGATGTACTTCTGTGCATCTTCCATTGTCAACTCGCCAAGATCTTCCTGATTAGGCTTGTTGAAGTTGATTGCAACCTTTTCTACCTCTGTAAGGATCATCAGAATATCAGCATCAACTTCTTCTGCAAGAAGTTCCGCACCGAAATCCTTATCTATTACAGCTGCAACACCTTCCAAAGAACCATCGGCTTTTTCAACTACCGGGATTCCGCCGCCGCCGACTGAGATTGTAATAGTTGTAGGCCACAGCGTACGGATGGCATCGATTTCTACGATTTTCTTAGGGATTGGTGAGGCTACAACTCTTCTCCAGCCTCTTCCTGCATCTTCCTTGATGGAATATCCTTTTTCCGCTTCCAAAGCTTTTGCTTCTTCTTCGGAATAGAACGGTCCGATGGGTTTTGTAGGGTTCTTGAACCCCGGATCTTCCCCATCAACTACAACCTGTGTTTCAAGTGTCGAAACAGGAACCGCATGGCCTCTCTGAGCCAAAGCAAATCTGAGCGCCTGCTGGATATGGTATCCGATATATCCCTGTGACATAGCGCCGCAAACATCAAAAGGCATTGCCGGAGTAACATCCTTAGCTGTTTCTGAAGCCAAAAGGATTCTTCCTACCTGTGGACCGTTTCCGTGTACTATACCGACTTCATAGCCTTTGCAGCTGATGTCAGCAATGTGTTCGCAAGTCTTTTTTACTACTTCAAGCTGAGCTTCCGCCGTTGCTTCGCCTTTTCCTGACTGAAGCGCGTTTCCGCCAAGCGCAATTACAATTTTTTCTGCCATTAAATTTATCTCCTATTTTCTGGTTTCTATAAGTCGTCTCTATTAACAGGACAAGACATACAACGAGGACCGCCTCTTCCTCTTGAAAGTTCCGCACTTGGAATTTCAAGAACCTTTATGCCTTTCTTGTCCAGCAAATCGTTTGTCACATAGTTTCTGTTGTATGTAACTACTGTTCCCGGAGCGATTGCCAAAGTATTTGATCCGTCATTCCACTGTTCTCTCTGAGCAGCCATGAAATCAGTACCGCCGCAACGAATCAGGTCAACTGCAGGCACATTCAGAACCTTTGCAAGCAGACGGCTCAATTCGTCTGTAACGGACTTATAGTTAAGCTGACCGTCTGCACCCATCGTAACCTCGAACAACTGCAGAGGTCCTTCGATTTCAGGGTGGATTGTAAACTTATCATAGTCAACCATTGTGAATACTGTATCAAGATGCATGAACGCTCTCTTTGCAGGAATCCGGAATACGATTACTCTTTTGAAGGTTGAATTCTTAAGAACATTTGAAGCAAAATATTCAATTCCGGCAGCTGTTGTCCTCTGTGACAGACCGATAGCTACAGTTTCTGCATTTAGTACAAGCACATCTCCACCTTCGATTGAGTGAGGGCCGTTATAGTCATACCAAAGCTGCGAACCTTCCGGTGCAAAATCCTTGTTATAATTGTACATGTACTGAAGAAGTAATACTTCTCTTCTTCTTGCAGGCGTGCTCATGTGGTGCAGGTTCAAACCGTTACCTACGCAAGCTCCCGGATCTCTTGTGAAATACAGGTTCGGCATCGGATCCATGTAAAACGGATAATCGCTTGTAACCAAATCTGAAAGACTCTTTGCTTCAAACTCTTTAATATCTTCTTTCCTGACCCCTGCGATAATCTTAGCCACCATTTCCTTTTCAGGCATAGCGTACAGATAATCGAAGATAGCCTCGCTTACACCCTGTGAGTTAAGCTCACTCTCAGCTAAAATGTCATTTAGGAAAGCCTTTTTGACTTCAGGGTCTGCAATAGCTTTTGCCGTTTCATCTACATAGTAGATAACTTCAACCCCGTTATCTCTCAGCAGCTGCGCGAAAGCATCGTGTTCTTTCTCAGCCTGTTCAAGATATGGGATATCATCAAATAACAACCTTGCAAAGTTATCAGGTGTAAGACCTTCAACTTCTGCTCCGATGCGGTGAAGAAGAACCTTGTTCAACTTACCGATTTCGGAAAAATTATGAATTCCAGGATACATAATTATTCTCCTTTACTTTTTATAATATGTCCTCAACAATTTATCTTTCTTAAAAAATACCGCAGGTTAACCTCGGTGTTTAACCATGGTGTACCGGCAGGGCATAAGCCCCACCGGATTTTCAGTTCTCTTTAAAATTTATTAGCCGATTGTAGCTACAATGACAGCCTTGATTGTGTGCATTCTGTTCTCTGCTTCGTCGAATGCCACAGAATGTCTGCTTAAGAATACTTCATCGGTAACTTCACGAATATCGTATCCCAGATCTTTCTGTTCCTTTGACATAGTCGTATCAAAGTCATGGAAGCTTGGCAGGCAATGCATGAAGATTACATCAGGATTTTCTGTCTTATCCAGGAATTCCTTTGTAACTTTGAAAGGTGTCAGCAGTCTGACTCTTTCAGGAATCTGATCTTCTTCTCCCATTGAAGCCCAAATATCCGTGTAGATTACATCCGCACCCTTCAGGCAAGCTTCGTCGCTGCTTACGCTGATTGAAGCGCCTGTCGCTTCTGCAACTTCCTGAGCTCTTGCAAGCACATCCTTGTCAACTTCCGCTGCAAGTTCTTCAGGTCCGTATGCTACAAACTCCATGCCCATCTTTGCACAGCCGTACATCCAAGCGTATGCCATGTTGTTTCTAACATCACCTACGAAAACAACCTTAACCTTGTTAAGCGGTTTAGCAACATGTTCCTCGATAGTTAGAAGGTCAGCCAAAATCTGTGTCGGGTGGTCAACATCTGTAAGACCGTTCCAAACAGGAACACCGGCATTTTCTGCCAATTCTTCAACAACGCTCTGCTTGAATCCTCTGTACTCAATACCATCGTAGAATCTTCCAAGAACTTTTGCCGTATCAGCAATAGTTTCCTTCTTACCCATCTGTGATGATTTGCTGTCGAGGAATGTTACGCCGGCACCTTCGTCCATAGCCGCTACTTCAAAAGCACATCTTGTTCTTGTCGATGTCTTTTCGAACAGAAGAACGATGTTCTTTCCCTTGAGAACATGATTCACAATTCCTGCTCTCTTCTTAGCTTTCAGGTCATGTGCCAAGTCAAGCATGTAACGAATTTCTGTCGGTGTGAAATCCATAAGTGTTAAAAAATGTCTTCCTTTCAAATTTACTGCCATTGTTTTTCTCCTTTTTGTAGATATGTAACTAAAACTTATCGTCTTACGATATTGATAATGATACTATATCAAATATACATAAAAAAGTACCAGTTGTCCTTTTATTTTAGGTACCGGTACTTTTCATGTTCAACTTTATTCTTTTTATTTAAAGTTTATTCTTTTCTTTACATATTTTTCTAATTAATCGAACGAGTCTGTCCGCTCCTTCTGAAAGCCATATTCCCGACTCATAGGAAAAATTCAATCTTATGTTTTCCTTCCCTCCGTTTCTCAGGGGATAAAAAACCTCTCCCGGAACCACGCTTACACCCTGTTTCGAGGCTTCCTTCGCAACCTCCATGCCTCCTACCCCGGAGGGGAGATTCACCCACACATAAACACCTCCTACAGGTTTATTAAATCTGACATCTATATCTGACAGAAGCTCAAGCTTTGAGCACAATATGTCGCGATTTTTCTGAGAATGCTCTCTGATGGCCTCAACCCTTTTATAGTATCTTCCGTCCTGAAGGTTGTGTGCAATCAGAAGCTGGTTCAGCCAGCTCACCGAGATTACATGAATGGAAACAAGGTAACTCAGGCTGTGTATAATCTTTTTGTCCGCCACCACCGCCGCGATTGATATGCCCGGAAGAAATGTCAAAGAAAATGAATAAATATAAATTACAATCCCCGCTTTATCCATTGATTTTATTGAAGGGGCAGGCCGCTTCTCGTAGTAAATTTCAGAGCATGCGTCCTCTTCAACTATGGGTATCATTTGAGTTTCTGCAAGCTCCAAAAGTTTCTGCCTTCTTTGGAGACTCATTATCCTCCCCGTAGGATCATGATAGCTGGAGTTAACATATATGAATTTCGGTTTCTTATCTTCGATCAAGCCGTGAAGATTCTCCACCATCATACCGTCTTCATCCATGGGTATAGGGTACGCTTCACACCCTGCAAGCTGAATCACTCTGTATACATCCGGCGAGCACGGTTCCTCCACAAAGACACAGTCTCCGGGATACAGCAAGGTCGTTATTATGAAATCCAGAGCCTGGTTGGTTTCCGTAAGAACCTGAATCTCCGCCGTACTTGCTTTTATACCCTTCAGTCTGAAAAAGTCGCTCAGAGTTTGTCTGAAAAAAGCGTCGCCCTGATAAGGCGCCATATATGCCGGAAGCAAGCTTCCGGAGTCCATTATTTTCTCGATATCCGATCCCAAATCTTCCTTATCGAAAATGAACGGAGGCATTCCCGTAGAGAGAGAAATTCCCGAACCCTGGGAAAACTCCTGATATATATTATCGTAGACCTCCTCCATATCCTGATATTCATCTTTAATGAAGGAGCTCCAGTTAAACGGAACTTTTGAATAATCAGAGTGGAGCCTTTGACTCTGTTTTCTATAGGCAACCTTGTAGCCCTTTCCCGGAACAGACTCTATGAGCCTCATATCCTTGAGCATGTTGTAAGCTCTAATTACGGTATTTCTGTGCACATCCAGCATGGCAGCAAGTTTTCTCTCCGATGGCAGAACTGCTTCATCTACCAGTTCACCGTTCAATATCATGCGCTTTATCTGATCCACTATCTGATGGTAATATGGAATTTTCCTTTTTTTGTTCAGGGTAATTGGCATTATTAAAACTTCTTTCCATGGAATTGGTAGTAACAAACTTCCATTCTTCCGTTAAACAGCTTTCTTCTTCTGTCGGCTTTCCTGCCGAATATTTTATTTTCCACCGTCTTATCCGGTGTTATCATAAACAAGGACCATGTAGGATTTTCAGCATAAAAATTTTTTAGAAAATTATATATTTCTTTTATCTGCTTTTGATCTCCTATTCTGGCTCCGTATGGTGGATTCGTTATAATAATTCCGCCTTTTTCTCCTGCCTGAAGCTCTGTAATATTTCCCTTGTTAAAGTCTATGCAGTCCGGCACACCTGCTCTACCTGCATTTTCTCTTGCAGCAGTCACCGCTCTTGAATCGATATCCGCAGCGTATATCTTAACCTCCGCATCGTGTTTTATGGCTTTTCTCGCCTTTACCCTCTCTTCCTTCCATTGGGATTTATCTATAAGCTCCCAGTCCTCGGAGGGGAAACTTCTGTAAAGACCGGGGGCGATATTTTTGCAGATTAATGCAGCTTCTATAGGAATGGTTCCCGAACCGCAGCAAGGATCAACCAAAAGTCTTCCCTCCCTCCAAAAGGAGAGAGATACCATTGCCGCCGCCATGGTCTCCTTTATAGGCGCCGTAACATCGGAAGTCCTGTATCCCCTTTTGTGCAGCCCCTCTCCGCTTGTATCTGCCATCAATAGAACATGGTCCTTCAAAAATGAAAACTTCACTCTGTACTCTGCACCTGTTTCCCGGAAGAACTCCACTCCGTAAAAATCTTTCATTCGCTCTACTATTGCTTTTTTCACTATACTCTGGCAAGCCGGCACGCTGTGCAGTGTGGATTTTGCGGATGAGCCTATCACTGTGAACTTTCCGTCTATGGGAATGAGTTCCTCCCATGAAATCCCCTTTGTCTGCTGAAAAAGTTCTTCAAATGTTGTTGCATCAAACTCTCCCATGAGAAGCATAAGCCTGTCTGCACTTCTCAGCCACAGGTTTCCTCTCACGATGGCTCTCTCATCTCCCCAGAACTTGATATGGCCGTTCTCGGTGCTTATTATCTCATAGCCCAAGGCCTGTATCTCCCTCTTTACTACCGCCTCAAGCCCAAAGCTTGCCGTTGCCACTAATTTAAGCTTCATTTTTCCTCCGTATCGCAGAAATCTCCCCGCACAAACCCAAAGCGCAGGGAGAGCCTTATTCTCGCTATTTCTCCAGCAAATATTTACTCTTATATTCCTTATATTTTTCTTGGAAGTTCGTATCGTCGATTGATCTTATCTGATTCAGGTAATCATGGGGATCAAAGGTTGTCTTTTCTTTTTCTATTACCGCTATTGCAATATTGGAGCAGTGGTCAGAAACTCTCTCATAATTGTTCAGGATATCAGAAAGCACAAAACCGTTCTGTATAGTGCATTCTCCGCTCTGCAACCGGGCGATATGATGTCTCTTTATCCTCTCAACAAGTCCGTCGATAACCTGCTCAAGAGGTTCCACTGTAATGGCAAGTTCCAAATCATCTTTATGGAAAGATTCTATGGTCATTTCCAAAATTTCGCTAAGCGCCGCTGTTATAGTCCTGAGTTCCGATTTTCCGGCATCGGAGAAACCTACTTTTTTGTCATGGATTTCTTTTCCCACACCCACAAGGTTTCTCGCATGGTCGCTTATTCTCTCAAAGTTACCGATGGTGTGCAGCATCTTACCTATGGCCTTAATATCTCTGTCGGAAAGTTCACTGGCGGAAACCTGTACCAGATATGAGCCCAGATGGTCCTCATAAATATCCACATCCTTCTCAAGTTCTTTTACTTTCTCAACTTTTTCTTCATCGTAGTTCTTAAGAACCTCCATAGCAAGCTTCATGGACTCTTTTGCCATGTCCGCCATATCGTTAATATGCTTTGTGGCTTCACTTACGGCTATAGTAGGAGTCTTCAGCAAACGCTCATCAAGAAATGCGATAGGCTCTTCTTCCTTGGTCTTGACCAGCTTAACAGCAATCTTAACCAATACATGGGTAAAGGGCAGTAACAGCAGTGTGGTTGCAATGTTAAATATACTGTGACAGAGCGCTATGCCGACAGGATTGATAATTCTGTCGGCAAAAGCAAAATTAAATATGGAATGCAGCCCATAGAATATAATCATAAATATGGCAGTTCCTATTACATTAAATGAAATATGGATTACCGCCACTCTCTTTGCGTTGCGGCTGACGCCGATACTCGAAATCACCGCAGTTGCACAGGTTCCTATATTCTGTCCCATTATGATGGGAAGCGCCATTCCGTAGGTTATGCCGCCTGTAAGCGAAAGAGCCTGAAGCATACCCACCGAGGCTGCAGAACTTTGAATCACCGCAGTAACCACAAGACCCGTCAAAATACCCAGCATAGGATTTTTAAAAGCTGTAAGGATATCCATAAATACCGGAGACTCAGCCAGGGGGCTGACGGAGCTGCTCATCATGGTCATGCCGTACATCAATATGGCAAAACCCACAAAGATGGTACCTATATCTCTTCTTTTACTGGTCTTGCAGACCATTATCATCACGATTCCGATAAAGGCTAAAACAGGCGAAAATGATTCCGGCTTCAACATTCTGACAAATACATTGTCGCTTGAAACACCGATCAAACTCATAATCCAAGCCGTAACGGTGGTTCCTATATTTGAGCCCATTATGACTCCCACCGTATTGGAAATATCCATAATACCCGAGTTCACAAGTCCCACCAGCATTACCGTAACTGCCGATGAGCTTTGAATCGCAATGGTAATTATCGCACCTAAGACCAGCCCCTTGAATCTATTGGAGGTCATCCTGTTCAGGATGTACTCCATCTTGCCTCCGGCAACTTTCTCAAGGCTGCTGGACATCTGATTCATGCCGAACATAAAAAATGCCAGCCCCCCGAAGAGGGTGAAAAAAGAAAAAATATCCATATTATTCTCCATTCAAACATATATAACATCTCAACATATTCTATCTTATTAATGAAAAAGTTGCAAATGTTTTTTTCGCCGCTTCCATTGAAATTTTAGGGCTGATGACTGATTTTTTACCATGGATAATTATTTTATATTTTTTAGATTAATTATACTTTTTCTGTGTATATATAGACTATAATAAAATTTGTCAAAATAATATTTTGAGTTTATGAGGAGGAAATATGAAAAAATTTTTTAAGGAATTTAAGGAGTTTGCTATGCAGGGCAATGTACTTGACATGGCAGTGGGCATCATCATCGGCGGAGCTTTCACGGCAATCGTAACATCGCTTGTTAACAACATACTGAACCCAATCATCGGATTGTTCACAGGCAACAATCTTGATTCCCTTACCGCCACATTCGGTCAGGTTACATTCAAATACGGAGCATTCCTGTCATCTGTTATTAACTTCATCATAGTTGCACTTGTTATTTTCATCATAATAAAGTCAATTAACAAGCTGTCCAACATGAGAAAGAAAGAAGAGGAGGCTGCAGAAGAAGCCCCTGCCGAACCTGCAGAGGAGATACTTTTGCTCAGAGAAATTCGTGATTCTCTAAAAAAATAATTTGGATTTTCATGGTTCCTACATTTAATTATAATTTGCGTAAAGGAAAGCAGCTTTGAATTCAGGTGATCAAGGCTGTTTTTTCTTTCTCTGTATTAATCTGTTTGCTATGCCTCAGCTTTGAGGCTGTCTCTAATCCTTCTGAGTTCCCTTGTAAGCCTGTTAATCTTGTTAATTCTGCGGCAAACCGTATAGGCATTTTCTTCCCGATAGAGCAAAATTCTATTGAGG
Organism: uncultured Clostridia bacterium; assembly: GCA_945830395.1. Lineage (GTDB taxonomy): Bacteria > Bacillota > Clostridia > Peptostreptococcales > Anaerovoracaceae > Aminicella. Next base: position 61,995 of record CALZYE010000009.1, on the reverse strand, counting down.
GTATCGGACAAGTCGCTGCACAGCTCCTCCGTCTTTTTCAGAAACTCTTCTTTTGACAGTTCTGTAAGTCCGATTTTCAAAAGGTCAATATCGTAGTGGTATTCCATACCGAATAGCTTATGTACCTTGCCGGACAGTTCTCTCTTGAATTCATTTATAAAGAGATTATACGCTCCCGGGCAGCTCTCTGCTCTTCTTCTTATATCCGCCAGCGTAAGTTCAATCTGATTGAACCTGTCGTCCAACTCCTTATATTCCATATTCATCGCTTTCCAGTAGAAGTTCAGCTGAGAAATTCCGTCATTTATAAGGTCGTAGAGTTTCTTTGATGTGGATTCCTCCATAATCTTTTCGGGGCTTACTCTCAAATCCTGAATAATGGCGTCCTTCAGCTTCTCTGTTCCTTCCATGGTCTTTGCACTCACCGGAAACATTCTTATATTTTCCTCTCCCATAAGCTTGGCAAGAACCATTTTACAATACTCTAAATATGTGTTCAGCTCATCATAGCTGACTGTATCTATCTTGTTCACGGCAAAATAAAATCTCGCGGCAAATTCTCTGGCATTTTTCAAAAAATCAATCTCAATCTGATTTATGGGGCTGTCCACGGAAAGCAAAAAAATAACAGCATCACTTTCCTTCATGTGATCGTACGCAACCTCCGTATTGTTCTTATGAAAAGAACCTACACCGGGGGTATCAACAAAGGTAAGACCTCTCTTTAAAAATTCCGATGGTGCATGAAGTACCACTTCCTTAATTCCAAGCTCGTTGTTTTTATTTTCCTGCTCACTTATGTACATATGCAGGTCCCGAAAATCCACTTCTTCAACCTTGCCGTTTTCAAAGCAAACCTCGGCTCTCTTTTCCCCTGCAACAACCTTTGTTACTGCACTTGTGACGGGAACAATTCCCACCGGCATGATTTCATCTCCCAATATGCTATTGGACAAAGCGCTTTTGCCTCTCTTGAACTGTCCTATCACAGCGACGGTCATGTCTTTTTCACAAAGTTTTCTCCTCAGATTCTCCGCTCTTGCCAGCTCCCCCGATACAGACTCCTCATCTGAAAGAAGTTCACAAATTCTCTCGGTTTTTTCGTATATATTCATATCCTTTACGGACTTTTCCAACATAAGATTCCTCTCTATCATTCACATACCTATATAATTTTTAAGTACTAAACCTTAAAATATTCCGGCTCAATATCATTTTTAAAAACAAAATACTCATACGCCATAATTATATCACAACTTCTTATCTTAACAAAATAAAAACTGCAAACGGTTCATTATAACCGATCGCGCGAGGGGTGGGATTATTCTGCCCTTTATCATTTCTTTCTTGCTTTGCTGTTTCCATTTCACGAAAAAGTGAAACTAAAAAGCCCCCATCCTTATCCGATGGGGGCATCTCATTTCTACAAGGCTATATAAAAATCTTCTCATCATGCAGCAGATACTAACTGCAAAGTCCTACTCGATGATTTCCGTTACTACTCCTGAACCTACTGTTCTTCCGCCTTCTCTGATTGCAAATCTCAAGCCTTCTTCGATTGCAATAGGTGTTATCAGGCTGATGTTCATTACAACATTGTCTCCTGGCATGCACATCTCTGTTCCTTCCGGCAGCTGCAAATCTCCTGTTACATCTGTCGTTCTGAAATAGAACTGCGGTCTGTATCCGTTGAAGAACGGTGTATGTCTTCCTCCTTCTTCCTTCTTCAGTACATATACCTGTCCCTTGAACTTTGTATGAGGATTGATTGTTCCCGGTGCCGCAAGTACCTGTCCTCTCTGGATCTCCGTTCTCTGTACTCCTCTCAGAAGTGCTCCGATGTTATCTCCGGTCTCCGCCTCATCAAGAAGCTTTCTGAACATCTCTACTCCCGTTACTACTACCTTTCTTCTCTCTTCGCTCATTCCTACGATTTCTACTTCATCGCCTACCTTCAGCACTCCTCTTTCAACTCTTCCGGTTGCTACTGTTCCGCGGCCTGTAATTGAGAATACATCCTCTACAGGCATCAGGAATGGCTTATCGTTATCTCTTTCAGGCTCAGGGATATAGCTGTCTACTTCCTCCATAAGCTCTACTATCTTCTCTGCCCATTCTCCGCTTGGATCTTCCAGTGCCTTCAGCGCTGATCCTCTTACTATCGGCGTATCATCTCCCGGAAATTCATACTCGCTCAGAAGTTCTCTTACTTCCATTTCCACCAAATCAAGCAGCTCTTCGTCATCTACCATGTCGCACTTATTCAAAAATACGATAATATATGGCACTCCTACCTGTCTTGACAGCAGGATGTGTTCTCTTGTCTGAGGCATAGGTCCGTCTGTTGCCGCACAAACAAGAATTGCTCCGTCCATCTGTGCCGCTCCTGTAATCATGTTCTTTACATAGTCTGCATGGCCGGGGCAGTCTACATGGGCGTAGTGTCTGTTTGGGGTTTCATACTCTACATGGGCTGAGGATATTGTGATTCCTCTTTCCTTTTCTTCCGGTGCTTTGTCAATCTGGTCAAAGTCTACATTTGCTCCCAAATTGTACTTTGCGTGCAGTACCTTTGTGATTGCCGCTGTAAGTGTTGTCTTTCCGTGGTCTACATGTCCTATTGTTCCAATGTTAATATGTGGCTTGGTTCTTTCGTATTTCTGTTTTGCCATTTTTATTTCCTCCGATTAAATATTTGCTAATTAAGCAATTTGTTGTTAGATCGCTGTTTGTTATCAGATTCACTTTTGAGCTGCGAACCTTCCGGTTTGCAGCTCAAAGGGTTATTTATTAATCTTTTCCAGTAAGCTGTCCGGTAATTTTTCAAAGTGGTCCATCTGCATAACATAGATGCCTCGTCCCTGAGTCTTTGATCTGAGGTCTGTTGCATATCCGAACATCTCCGACAGCGGAACCATCGCTCTAACGGCAACAGCGCCGTTGTTCATATCTGAGCCTTCTATTCTTCCGCGTCTTCCTGAGATATCTCCGATAACATCTCCCATGTATTCTTCAGGTACATTTACCTCCACCTTGAATACCGGTTCAAGAAGAACAGGCTTAGCTTTCTTGGCAGCTTCTCTGAATGCCATGGAAGCCGCAACCTTAAATGCCATTTCAGATGAGTCGACTTCGTGGTATGAACCGTCGTACAGTTCAACGCCCACATCCACTACCTGATAGCCTGCCACAGGACCAACCTCCATAGCGGATTTAATACCGTCTTCGATAGGTCCGATGTATTCCTTCGGAATAGCTCCGCCGACGATGGAGTTCTTAAATTCAAACCCTTCGCCAGGTTCCTTAGGGAATACTCTAATCTTAACATGACCGTACTGACCGTGACCACCTGACTGCTTAGCGTATTTGTGATCTATCTCAGCATTTGTAGTAATGGTTTCTTTGTAGGATACCTGTGGCTTACCTACATTAGCTTCTACCTTGAACTCACGAAGAAGTCTGTCTACGATAATTTCCAAGTGAAGCTCGCCCATTCCTGCAATAATCGTCTGACCTGTGTCGGCATTTGTATAGGTCTTAAAAGTCGGATCTTCTTCTGCAAGTTTTGCAAGAGCAACACCCATCTTTTCCTGACCGGCTTTTGTCTTAGGCTCAATGGCAATCTCGATAACAGGATCCGGAAATTCCATTGATTCCAAAATAACTTCCGCCTTTTCATCACAGAGTGTATCTCCTGTTGTAACATTTTTCAAACCTACTGCCGCAGCTATGTCTCCTGAGTAAACCTTATTGATTTCTTCTCTCTTGTTAGCGTGCATCTGCAGTATACGACCTATTCTTCCCTTCTGTCCCTTTGTAGAGTTGTATACATATGAACCCGATTCAAGAGTTCCCGAGTATACACGGAAGAATGCAAGCTTACCTACATACGGGTCAGCCATAATCTTAAATGCCAATGCGGAGAACGGAGCCTTATCATCTGAAGGTCTTTCCGTTTCCTCTCCCGTTTCAGGGTCAATACCCTTGATAGCCGGAATGTCAATCGGTGCAGGCATGTAATCCACAACACCGTCAAGCATCAGCTGAACACCTTTGTTCTTGTATGCCGAACCGCAGAACATAGGTACCATTTCGTTGTTGATGGTCATCTTGCGAATGGTGTCTTTAATCTCTTTTTCTGTAAGTTCTTCACCCTCCAGGAATTTCATCATAAGTTCTTCGTCGCTTTCTGCAACGGACTCAAGCATCTTATCTCTCCACTCCTGCGCAAGTTCCATCATATCTTCAGGGATTTCTTCCTCCCTGTAATCCTGACCTAAATCGTCATGATAAATCTCCGCTTTCATCGTAATAAGGTCGATAATACCTCTAAAGGTTTCTTCCTTACCGATTGGCAGCTGCACAGGCACGGCATTAGCCTTCAGCCTGTCCTTAACCATTCCAACTACGCGGTAGAAGTCAGCACCCAAAATGTCCATCTTATTAACGAAAATCATTCTCGGTACGCCGTAACCTTCAGCCTGTCTCCAAACCGTTTCCGACTGAGGTTCAACTCCTCCCTTAGCGCACAAAACTGTAACCGCACCGTCAAGTACACGAAGTGATCTCTCTACTTCTACTGTAAAGTCCACATGACCCGGAGTATCAATGATGTTAATTCTATGACCTTTCCAGTGGGCAGTCGTAGCTGCAGAGGTGATTGTGATACCACGCTCAGCCTCCTGTTCCATCCAGTCCATCTGAGAAGCTCCATCGTGAGTCTCTCCGATTTTATGGGTTTTTCCTGTATAGAAAAGGATACGCTCTGTGGTAGTTGTTTTTCCCGCATCAATATGCGCCATAATTCCAATATTTCTGGTCTTAGCCAGTGGAAATTCTCTACCTGCCATGTTTCTCCTCTCTATTACCATCTAAAGTGAGCAAAAGCCTTGTTGGCTTCAGCCATCTTATGAGTATCTTCTTTCTTCTTTACAGAAGCTCCGGTGTTGTTTGCAGCATCTATAAGTTCCTTAGCTAAACGATCAGCCATTGTTCTTTCGCCCCTAAGTCTTGTGTACTTAGTCAGCCATCTCAGACCGAGTGTCTGTCTTCTTTCAGCTCTTACTTCGATAGGAACCTGATAGTTTGCACCACCGATTCTTCTTGCTTTAACTTCCAGAACAGGCATAATGTTCTTCATCGCCTGCTCAAAAACTTCCAACGGTTCTTCGCCGGTCTTTTCTCTAACCTGGTCGAAGGCTCCGTATACGATTTTCTGTGCAACTCCCTTCTTGCCATCCAGCATAATGCTGTTGATAAGCTTGGAAACTACAACACTTCCGTATACCGGATCCGGAAGTACTTCTCTCTTTGGTGTCTTACCTTTTCTTGGCACTTCTCTTCCTCCCTTGCGTTAATAATTGCATGACTGTTCTTCACCTCGCAAAAGCATATTAAATAATGGAATCAGCATGATCCGCAAAATATAAATGCATTCACAACGATTACTCTGACTCACCCTGCAATTTTCCGGTGAATCAGTCTGTCCGGGGGTACTCGACATCACGCCTTCGGATGTCGCGGGTGCTCCTTCATCTATACAGCCTGTCGCTGTTTCAGAATTGCCTTACTTCTGGCTGGGGCACGTCGTTTCCCGATTACTCAAAATTGGTTCTTATTTTTTCTTAGGACGCTTTGCGCCGTACTTTGAACGCGCCTGGTTTCTGTCGTTAACACCGGCTGTATCCAAAGTTCCTCTTACGATATGGTATCTTACGCCGGGAAGGTCTTTAACTCTTCCGCCTCTGATAAGTACAACACTGTGTTCCTGCAGATTGTGTCCAATTCCCGGAATGTATGCTGTTACCTCGATACCATTGGTCAAACGAACCCTTGCAACCTTTCTAAGAGCTGAGTTAGGCTTCTTAGGTGTAACTGTCTTTACAGCTGTGCAAACGCCTCTCTTCTGAGGGGAATTGTTGTCTGTAGCCTGACGCTTAAGTGAGTTCATTCCCTTTCCAAGAGCAGGTGCATCTGACTTTTTCATTGCACTGGTTCTACCCTGACGTACTAACTGGTTAATAGTAGGCATTCTGTTCTCCTTTCTCGATAAATTATTATACCACAGCCAAACTGACCCTGAAATGTATCAGGGTCAGAAAATGACCGTAACTATCGTTCATTCTATCACATGCATAAATGCATTGCAATCCTTTTATTCCTCAATTTCCACAATTACATCGGAAATCTCGGACTCTGCGGCATCGGAAAATTCTTCTTGAATGTTTAAAGGAGCATCCAAATCTTCGATTCCTTCCAAGACAAACTCTTCCTCTTTGAATTCCGACTCAGAAGCTTCGCTGACCTTATCAAAGTTGTTCATATATTCTTCGTTTTCACCGTAATCAACCTTGATATTCTTATATCGTTTCATTCCGGTTCCCGCAGGAATCAACTTACCGATGATTACATTTTCCTTAAGGCCTAAAAGTCTGTCGGTCTTTCCTTTAATTGCGGCGTCTGTAAGGACTCTGGTTGTCTCCTGAAATGATGCTGCAGACAAGAATGAATTCGTGGCAAGAGATGCCTTTGTAATTCCCAGAAGCAGCTGTTTTCCGGTGGCCTCCGTTCCGCCCTTTTCACAGGCAGCCTTGTTAGCTTCCTCAAGCTCAATGGCTCCATACATGCCGCCCGGCAAAAGGTCCGTATCTCCCGGATCTTCAATCTTAAACTTTGACAACATCTGACTTGCAATAATTTCGATGTGCTTGTCGTTGATGTCTACACCCTGATTTCTGTAAACACGCTGTACTTCCATCAACAAGTAGTCGTACACTCCCTTTACGCCTTTCAGACGGAATATGTCATGCGGATTCAAAGGTCCCTGGGTTATATTATCGCCTGCAGAGATCTGCTGACCTTCCTTGACAATTACAATTGCGTTAAAAGGAACATCATATATTCTGCTTTCACCTGTTTCTGAAGAAATAATCGTAACTCTTGTCTTGTCGTTCTGACGACTTTCAATTCTCTGTACTACGCCATCCTCCTCACAGATTTCCGCAAGTCCCTTAGGTTTTCTGGCTTCAAACAGTTCCTCCACCCTCGGAAGACCCTGTGTAATATCGGATCCGGCTACGCCTCCTGTATGGAAGGTTCTCATGGTCAGCTGAGTACCCGGTTCACCTATCGACTGAGCCGCAGTGATACCGACAGCTTCTCCGATATTAACCTCTTCTCCCGTAGCGAGATTTCTTCCATAGCACTTGGCACAAACGCCGCTCTTGCTTCTGCAGGTCATGATGGAGCGAATCTTAACCGTTTCAATTCCGCGGTTTTCAATTTCTTTTGCCGTCATATCATCTATTTCAGTGCCTTTTTCAACGAGAACTTCTTTCGTTTTCTCGTCTACTACATCCTCTGCAGCTGTTCTTCCCACAATTCTGTCGCTTAGATTTTCAAGAATTTCCTTTCCGTCAACAAATGCCGATACTTCAACGCCGTCTTCGGATCCGCAGTCATAGTCGCGAACAATGACATTATGAGATACATCCACAAGCCTTCTGGTCAGATAACCCGAGTCGGCTGTTCTGAGGGCTGTATCGGCAAGACCTTTTCTTGCACCGTTGGATGAAATAAAATATTCCAAAATTGAAAGTCCTTCACGGAAGTTCGCCTTGATAGGAATTTCCACAGTCTTACCTGTAGCTGTACCCATAAGACCACGCATTCCGCCGATCTGTCTAATCTGGTTCTTGCTGCCGCGGGCGCCGGATGTGGCCATGATATTAAGGTTGTTTCCCGGCTCCAAAGAATCCATCAGCGCATCTCCAATCTGATCCGTCGCCTTGTTCCATGTTTCTACCAGGTTGTTAACCCTTTCATTGTTTGTGATAGTACCTCTTCTATATTCTTTTTCGTATTTATCAACCCGTTTCTGTGCGGCATCGATTATCTCCCACTTGCTGTCAGGAATTTTCATATCGGAAATACCGATGGAAACTGCAGCCTTTGTGGAATATCTGTATCCGATGGATTTAATATAATCCAGCATCAAAACAGTGCCTGTGTTCTCATGAACTCTGTAACAATGATCGATGATTTCTCCAAGCTTTTTCTTTCCGCAAAGTGCGTTGATTTCAAGAGAATACTTGTCCACACTTCTGTCGATAAATCCAAGATCCTGAGGAATCCCCTGGTTGAAGATAAACCTTCCCACTGTGGATTCAACAATCTTGCCGTGATCGTTTTCGTCCAAATACACGCGAACTTTTACCTTGGCATGAAGGCTTACAACACCATTTTGATATGCCATCAGCATCTCATCCATATCGGTAAACACCTTATTGTCTCCCTTTTCAGGAATGCGCACAAAACCTTCTGCCTTGTTCTTTTCATCGATTTTTTTATCGCTGAACTCGTCCATACTGTACGAAATTTTTTCCTTGCCGCCTGCCGTCTCAACTTTCTTGCAGGTTCCGGGATATGTCAGGTAGTAAGCTCCCAAAATCATATCCTGAGTAGGTGTGGTAATCGGAGATCCGTCTTTCGGCGCCAAAATATTATTTACAGATAGCATGAGGAATCTTGCCTCTGCCTGAGCTTCAACAGACAAAGGTACATGGACAGCCATCTGGTCACCGTCGAAGTCGGCATTAAACGCCGTACAAACCAAAGGATGAAGTTTTATTGCCTTGCCCTCTACAAGAACAGGTTCAAAAGCCTGAATACCCAGTCTGTGCAGCGTAGGAGCACGGTTAAGCATCACCGGATGCTCTTTGATCACGCCTTCAAGCACATCCCAAACTTCAGGTTTCACCTTTTCCACCATGCGCTTTGCATTCTTGATGTTGTGTGCAAAGCCCTGCTCAACAAGTTCTTTCATGATGAAAGGTTTGAACAGTTCCAGAGCCATCTTCTTAGGCAATCCGCACTGATAGAATTTCAGTTCCGGACCTACCACGATTACGGAACGACCTGAATAGTCAACACGCTTACCCAGTAAGTTCTGACGGAACCTCCCCTGCTTACCCTTCAGCATATCAGAAAGGGATTTCAAAGCACGGCCGCCCGGTCCCGTTACGGCTCTTCCGCGCCTTCCGTTGTCAATCAACGAGTCTACGGCTTCCTGAAGCATTCTCTTTTCATTTCTGACGATGATATCAGGAGCTCCAAGTTCAAGGAGCCTGTTCAATCTGTTGTTGCGATTGATAACTCTTCTGTAAAGATCGTTCAAATCCGATGTGGCGAATCTGCCGCCGTCAAGCTGAACCATAGGTCTGAGATCCGGTGGAATTACAGGAATTACATCGAGTATCATCCACTCGGGGCGGTTTCCGGAAAGTCTAAGCGCTTCAACAACCTCAAGCCGTCTGATTAACTTAATTTTTTTCTGACCGGAGGCTTCTCTCAGGTCTTTTCTAAGGACTACGGAAAGCGCATCTAAATCTATTTTCTTCAGAAGCTCCTTTACCGCCTCAGCGCCCATTCCGGCTCTGAAAGCATTTCCATACGCAGCTTTTGCATCCCGATACTCCTGTTCGGACAGAATCTGTTTTTCCACAAGTCCTGTAACCTTGGTATCTCCCGGATCAAGAACTACATAGGAAGCAAAGTAAAGAATTCTCTCCAGGTTTCTTGGTGTCATTTCCAAAACCAGTCCCATTCTCGATGGAATTCCTTTGAAATACCAGATATGAGAAACCGGAGCAGCAAGTTTTATGTGCCCCATTCTCTCTCTTCTAACCTTTGCCTTGGTAACCTCTACTCCACATCTATCGCATATAATGCCCTTATGTGTTATGCTCTTATATTTTCTGCAATGGCATTCCCAGTCTTTGGTAGGTCCAAAGATCCTTTCGCAAAACAGACCGTCCCGTTCAGGCTTAAGGGTTCTGTAATTTATGGTTTCAGGCTTTGTTACCTCACCGTATGACCACTCAAGAATCTTATCTGTCGATGCAAGTCTGATCTGCAAAGACTCAAAGGTGCTTGATTCTAAATATCCGTTGTTATTTGTATTTTCAGCCACAGATTTACTCCCCTTTCCTACATTTCTTCATTTGTCGGACTGTTGAAACCTTCATCATCTGCGGTAGATTCCTCAACGAATCCACTGTTCAAAATCTGTTCATCGCTTTCCAAATGAGATGTTTTCCTCAATATACTGTTTATATTATTGTTATCCTCGTAATCGGACATTTCTTTCAGTTCAATTTCTTCGTCATTTTCCGCAAGAACGCGTACATCCAACGCCAAAGACTGAAGTTCCTTAATCAAAACCTTGAAGGATTCAGGGATTCCCGGTTCCTGTATGTTCTCGCCCTTAACTATAGCTTCATAGGTCTTAACACGACCGACAATATCATCGGATTTGACTGTCAAAATCTCCTGAAGCGTGTAAGCGGCACCGTAAGCTTCCAGCGCCCAAACTTCCATTTCTCCGAAACGCTGTCCTCCAAACTGTGCTTTTCCGCCAAGTGGCTGCTGGGTTACAAGGGAATACGGTCCTGTACTTCTTGCATGAATCTTGTCGTCAACCAGATGGTGAAGTTTCAACATATACATGTATCCCACCGTAACAGGTTTATCGAAGTATTCTCCCGTGCGTCCGTCTCTCAGGCGAAGTTTTCCGCTCTCTGAATATCCGCACTCCTCAAGAAGCGCACGGATATCACTTTCGTGGGCACCGTCAAATACGGGTGTTGCAATGTACCACCCCTTCTTCTTAGCTGCAAGACCAAGATGTACTTCAAGCACCTGCCCTACATTCATTCGGGACGGTACGCCCAACGGGTTAAGCATTACCTGAAGAGGCTGTCCGTTCTCCATAAACGGCATGTCCTCCTCCGGCAAAATTCTCGATATAACACCTTTGTTTCCGTGGCGCCCTGCCATCTTATCTCCAACCTGAATTTTTCTCTTGGTTGCAATATAACATCTGACTAATTTGGAAACTCCCGGCGGCAGCTCATCTCCGTTTTCCCTTGAGAAAACTCTTACCTCAACTACTATGCCCTGTTCTCCGTGAGGAACTCTTAGGGAAGTATCTCTGACTTCACGAGCCTTATCACCAAAGATGGAACGAAGCAATCTTTCCTCAGGAATAACATCGTTTTCACCCTTTGGTGTAGTCTTTCCTACCAGTATGTCAGTAGAATTTACCTCTGCACCCACACGGATTATTCCCTCTTCATCAAGGTCTTTAAGAGCTTCGTCTCCGACATTCGGAAGATCCCTTGTGATTTCTTCAGGTCCAAGCTTGGTATCCCTTGCTTCGGACTCATATTCAACGATATGAAGCGATGTGAGAACATCGTTCATAACCATTCTTTCATTCAATATAATAGCATCCTCGTAGTTATAGCCTTCCCATGTCATAAAACCGATGAGAAGATTCTTTCCGAGTGCTATTTCACCAAGTTCAGTTGAAGGTCCGTCGGCAATAACCTCGCCCTTCTCAATATGCTCGCCGTGAGCTACGATAGATCTCTGGTTAATGCAGGTTCCCTGGTTAGAACGCTTGAATTTCAGCAGTTTATATTCATCCACGCCGTTATCATCATCCCGTCTGATTCTGATATTTTCAGCGTCCACGAATTCTACCGTTCCCGAATTTTCTGCAAGAATAACCACGCCTGAATCTCTGGCTGCCTTGTATTCTATTCCTGTTCCTACATAAGGTGCTTCCGTAACCAAAAGAGGTACTGCCTGGCGCTGCATGTTTGAACCCATCAGGGCACGGTTGGCATCGTCGTTTTCAAGGAAAGGAATCATAGCGGTGGCAACCGATACTACCTGCTTAGGCGACACATCCATCATGTCCACCTTGTCCCTTGAAAACATCGTAATCTCACCACCCACACCTCTGGCAGCGACTTTCTCGTTAACAAAGTGACCCTCTGAATCCAAAGGTTCATTTGCCTGGGCAACGATTAAAAGTTCTTCCTCATCAGCGGAAATATATTTAATCTCTTCTGTAACTCTTCCACTTTCTTTGTCAACAACTCTATACGGCGTTTCGATGAATCCATATTCGTTGATTATTCCGTAAGTCGTAAGCGAACCTATGAGACCGATATTCGGACCTTCGGGAGTCTCAATCGGACACATTCTTCCATAGTGAGACTGGTGAATATCTCGAACCTCAAATCCCGCTCTCTCTCTGGACAGGCCTCCCGGTCCAAGAGCGGACAGCCTCCTCTTATGCGTAAGCTCTGCAAGAGGATTGTTCTGATCCATGAACTGCGACAGCTGAGAACTTCCAAAAAACTCTTTAATTGCAGCAGTTACAGGTCTGATATTCATAAGCGCCTGCGGTGTTGTGGCCTCCTGTTCCAAGACAGTCATTCTCTCTTTTACAACTCTCTCCATCCTTGCAAGACCGATTCTGAACTGATTTTGAAGAAGTTCTCCCACAGTTCTGAGTCTGCGGTTTCCTAAATGGTCTATATCGTCAGTCGCACCTACCTCGTAATTCAGATTCAAAAGATAGCTCACTGAAGCTATAATATCTGCCATTATCACATGTTTAGGTACAAGCTCATCTTTTCTCTCTTTCAGGCGGTTCTTAAGCGTCTGTCCTGTAAGCTCTTCGTCAAGAATCTCTCTCAAAACCGGATAATAAACCTGTTTCGGCATCTTTGCAGGTATATCTTCCTCTTCTACATAAAGAGCTATTTCCACAAATTGGTTCCCTATGACTTTAGTTTCCACATTTTCGTCAACGGTTCCCCTCGACTTGCCGTAAACAAGAACGGAATTAACGCCTGCGTTTTCGATGACCTTCCCCAGTTTTCTGGAGATGATTTCTCCTGCTTCGACTATAATTTCACCTGTATTAGGGTCTATTACATCCTCTGCGGAAACCACATCAACCAAACGATTTGAAAGTCCAAGCTTCTTGTTATATTTATATCTGCCCACATGGGCAAGGTCGTACCTTTTCGCATCATAAAACAAGGAGTTCAGCAAAGATTTTGCACTGTCAAATGTGGGCGGTTCGCCCGGTCTCAGTTTCTTGTATATTTCCTTCAGTCCGGATTCATAATCTGTAGTAGTATCCTTTTCTAAGGTTTTCATCAATCTGCTGTCGGGACCGAATGTACGCAAAATCTCCTCATCGCTTCCCATTCCAAGAGCTCTTAAAAGGGTTGTCAAAGGTTGTTTTCTCGTGCGATCAACTCTCACCGACAGTATTTCGTTTGAGTCTGTTTCATATTCAATCCAAGCGCCCCTGTTAGGTATAATCTGAGATGAATAAAGCTGGGTTCCTGACTTGTCTCTTTCTACATCAAAATATGGTCCGGGGGAACGAACAAGCTGTGTCACGATGACTCTCTCCGCACCATTGTAGATGAATGTTCCTTTTTCGGTCATTAAAGGGAAGTCCCCCATAAAAACTTCCTGCTCTTTAACTTCACCTGTCTCGCGGTTAACAAGGCGAACTCTTACCTTCAACGGAGCTGCATATGTAACATCTCTCTCTTTACATTCCTCCTGGGCGTACTTAGGAGGGTCGCTCAAAGAGTAATCAATAAATTCAAGGCTCAAATTCCCTGCATAGTCTCTGATTGGGGAAATGTCTTCAAAAACTTCATTAAGACCTTCCTTTAGAAACCAATCATAGGATTTTGTCTGAATATCGATTAAGTTCGGCATAGTCCCAACTTCATTGATCTTCCCGTAAGACATTCTTTCTTTTCTACCAACTTGGATTGGTTTTGGCATTCCTATCACTCCTTATTTTCTACTTGAGTTAAAAGTGTCGGAGCTCGCGTTAAGCTCGCTCATTGCAACGGATTTTCCCATCACAACCAAGCTCATGCGCCATTAGCTCATCCCGGCTAACTATACTCGCATGGCAGTCTAATATTATAGCTCACATTTGTCAAATCGTCAAGTACTTATGGAAGATTTTGTGATCCTAAAAGTCAATAGTAAATGCTACTTAAATAATATCGTAATTTTTATAAAGCAAGAGTATAGAGTAAGAGTATATGAACGGAGATTTCTCCGGCATGATTTTTATAAAAAAACTGACTCCCCTAAAAATTTAAAAGAAAGGGAGGAACTCGATGTATGTATTCAAGTTCCTCCGCATCTTTTTAACTTAATTTTCGTTTCTGCTTTCCGCCTCAAAGCACGAAATCATAATAAAGCTATTTGCTGCTATTTTTTCAAATTAACCTTTTTAATTCCGGTACGGACTCCTGCATACTTAACGCCCTTATATGTTTTGTATGGGCGAAGTGCTACGAAATATGTTTTCTTGCCTTTAATCTTTTTAATGAATTTCTTTGTCTTTGCTGCTCCTTTCAGAACAACTACTTTGCCGCCCTTTAGGTTTTTATTTGTGTAGACAAGCAGTTCATAACCGCCGGCGCCTTTCACTTTACTAAACGAAACCTCAATACCGGATTTTTTCGCCTTGCATTTAATCTTCTTTACAGCAGCAAAATACGAATACGACACTTTCGAGTACTTACCTGCGATCATTTTATCATGTACCTTGGACATGGCGGCAACTTTTACAGCGTAAAGGTTTCCTGCTTTTAATCCTTTCAGCTTGTACATCGAAGCATTGGCAGTGTATTTGTGCTTCCAAACTTTATCTTTAACATTTTTATAAGCAATATCATATTTTTCTGCATCCTTAACTTTGCTATAATGCACTTCTATGGTCTTTTGCTTGTACTTATTTACAGTCTTTATACGCTTAGGTGCTTCCGGCTCCGATTTTGAAGGCATAACGACTACTTTTGCATACGGACGAGTAATCTTTATGTCTCCTGCTCCCACTGCACTTACAAAGTAAGTTCCCGGAGTGTCAAATCTACGATCTATCACTCCGTCTTCTCCGCTGAAAACTTCTCCTGTCAATGTTGCGGGATCATTGTTAATCATAAGGGTAGCATTTTTAATTGGAACTGCTTCTTTAGTAACAGAGCCGGAATTTCCCATTACATACTGTCTTCCCAGGACCTTTAGAGATACAGTTTCTCCTTCTTTGATTTTATAATCCTCCTGTTCAAACATTCCGAGATATGACGGGTTCTTCCAATCTTCTTCGTAGAATATGCAAACATCATCACCGTCCTTTAACGCCCGTTCTCCAACTCCTGCGTTGGCCAATTCTCCGTTAACATAGAACATATGTGAGCCATCTTTATTTATGTTCTTCCATAAGTCTTTACCCAGAATTCTCATCCAGTTTCCACTGTCACCACAATCGAATTCATCTTTTTTTGCAGTGTTTACTTTTAGATATTTTCTCAAAACCGTTTCCATCGCCATAAACGGATCCGGATCTTTAACGGTTATATCCGTGTAGTAGTTTTTATCTTTTTCCAGATAAAGTTTGCTTATTTCAACTGGAGTTTTCGGAAGTACAGTTTTGTTAACATCCTCCATTCTGATTGTTACATTTACAGGATGAACCGTTATAACCTTCTTTGCTTTGATTTCAGGGTGTCTCTTAAGGCTTACCGTAACTTTTATTTTTCCGGCTTCTAAAGGCTTTATAGTACCGTTTTCATGATCAACATCAACTTTTTTATTATCGGCAAATGTGTAATCAACTGTATTTTCGGTGCTTTCTATCTTTTCTCCTCTGTATATGATGTCAGCCTTTACCTTGCCTCCCAAATCAATATCTTTTTTATCAAGCTCAAGCTCTACATTATTTTTAGCTTCTTTATAGCTTACTTCTATCTCTGTATCGCTTTCAATCTTGAATTTGTAGATATGATCAACGCCGTCAAACTTAAATTCTTTCGTTATATCTTTTTTATTAAGAGTTACTCTTTTAATCTTTTTATTTGAAGGCTCATGTATAACGGCCGTAACTTCGCTTCCCTCCGGAAGTTCTTTCTTGTTCGGCTCTACCGTAAGTCCCTCTCCCTTTGTAGTTAATTTAACTTTTTCTCTTTCTTTATAAGTAAATGTCACTTCGTGTTCTTCTTTTGTGACAGTCTTCTTAACCTCTCCGTTTACAGCAGCATAACCTGCAACCTCAGGCGCCTTAAAAGTGTATTCTCTTCCCACTGCAAAATAGTTTTCGCCGATCATTTTCTCCGCGGAATCGTATACGCTTGCAGTGGTATAATTGTTTTTATAGTCTGTATAATAGTGTCCGTCACCCGGCACTACTTTCTTATCTACAAAATCGTTGTATTGTGCACCTGTGAAAGTTTCCGGCGCCTTAAGTTCTTTACCGGATTCTGTTTGATATTTAATCGTAACCGGCTGCGGATTAACTACACCTTTGGTATTTTCCACAGTAGCTTTCCCCGATTTGTCAAATATTTTGGTAAAAATCAACTGACCGCTTGCTGTTCCATACTGATTACGGGTAATGCTTTCAAAATTTCTGAAAAATACTCCTGTATTAGGTTTACCGTTTGGTTTACCTATAATTTCAACAGTGGAAGGCAGGGTTATCTCTGCAAAAGTATCCAACGCAAAGGCCTGATCGTTTATTTCAGTTATACCTTCGTGCAGTTCAATTTTCTTGAATCCTGTCTCCTTAAATGCAGAATCTCCTATTTTTTTAACGCTTGATGGCAATTTAATATCCGCTAAAGAATAACATGTGTAAAAAGCTGACGGACCTACCTCGCTAAGTCTGTTTCCTTCCTCAAATGTCACATCCGTTAAATTCTTATTGCCGAAGAATGTTCTTTCTCCAAGAACCTTTACGCCCTTAGGTATAACAATTTTTTTGATGTCATTTCCCTGAAATGCCCATGTTCCGGTGTTTTCAAGAGTACTTGGAAGTTTTACCGATTTGAGCTGATTTTTTATCTTTTTTCCATAGGAGCTGTCAGACCATCTGAATGCCTCTTTGCCCAGACTTTTAACCTCAACGCCTTTTATAGTATCAGGGATAACGATGTCAACAGGGTTGTCATAGCTCGTGCCGCCGTTAAACCCCTTCAGAGTTCCTGTTGCAGCATCGAAATTCCAATCTTTTTCGGGCACAGCTTGTGCCGTCTCATCGGGTTTCGCAAATGTCACCATAGGCATATAAGCCGCAATCATGACAACAGTCAGAAAACCTGCGATGAATTTCTTTAGTTTCAAACTGTAATTCATCAAATTCCTCCTCACCACACGGGAAGTCCCGCAAAAGCAGTCTTCCATCACTCAATACTAAACTTTCTTTCCTTGCAGTTACTGCAATTTCACACACCAACATATACAAAAAAACGACGATACCGCAAAGTATCCCCGTTTTCGTATACCAAAACACTCGCCCAAATTCAAAGTGGGCTGCTTCGAATCACCTGTCTTCTGACTTGTGCTAAAGAAAAAATCCTGCGAGAAAACTTACCTTCCCATATTTCTACAGTGGAAACTCCTTTGAGTTAAAATCCCTTCATCTACGCTATTGCATAAAGAAATTCTTCAGTTCTCTCTCACACTCACAGCGCCGGTTAGCGCGAGGCTGCTATCGGTTTACATCACCTTGCGATGTTCACCGTTTCCCTCATTCCTTTTAAGCATATTGTTAAATATGCCGTGATTCTGTAAAATATTTAATTGTACATATGTCTATACAAGTAATATAACTGTAATCAACTTAAATATCAAGTGCTGCTTATGACTTCACATTCAAAATTATTTTTTCCTCCTCAAGAACCACACTCACTGAATTAATCTACACAATTTCAGAATATCAATATTTTTCGCAACTACCGCCGCGCCTGTTTCGACCAAAGTCATAGGAAATATTTTTAAGGTAAAGTCTCTCAAACATCATGAACTTGTCACAAGCAATTTGAATCTTGTTGTCTTTTACATGCAGCGCAGGGCAGATGTGCACGGTATAACCATCCACTTCTACTGCCTCAAACTCCATAGTTTTATCCTTTATCTTTGTAGAAACGGTAAAATCCCCATAGGAACTGCAGCAAACCTTTCGCTCAATAGGTTCTATATAAATATCTGCAGCCTTTTTCCTTTTCATGTAGTCCTTTGCACTTTTTTCAATAATTATTTCCCACATACATCTTCATGCAACAAATATGGCATGCCCCCTTTAGTCTATTTAAGCATATAAGAATTCCATCGTCAACCTGTAAATTTTTCCTCTCTATTACATCATTTCCCTGTTTTTGCGGCATAATCAAAAAAAGAAAAGGGCGTCCTAACCGAACGCCCATTTAGTCAAATATTCAATTGGCCTTGAATTATTTAAATTCAACAACTGCTCCAACTTCTTCAAGTTTAGCTTTGATGTCATCTGCTTCTGCCTTTTCAACACCTTCTTTAATGTTTGCAGGAGCTCCGTCAACAAGAGCCTTAGCTTCTTTAAGCCCAAGACCTGTCAATTCTCTGACAGCCTTGATTACCTTAATCTTTTCGCCTCCAACTTCCTTAAGAACTACCGTGAATTCTGTCTGCTCTTCAGCACCGCCGGCTGCTGCTGCACCGGCAACTGCTACAGGAGCTGCTGCAGATACTCCAAATTCTTCTTCACAAGCTTTAACCAGTTCGTTCAACTCAAGAACGGACATATTTTTGATAGCTTCAATTATCTGATTCTTATCCATGATTTCCTCCTAAATTAGTGAAATTATTTTTCTAAAATTACTCTGCATCGGAAGCCTCTGTTGTAGCTTCTTCCTCTTCTACAGGTGCCGCTGCACCATCTGCAGGCTTTGCGTCTGCAATGGCTGCAAGTGTTCTGACAAATTTGCCGACCGGGGATTGAACGCTTCCCAAGAATTTGGCAATAAGCGCTTCCCTTGATGGAATATCGGCAATCTGAACGATTCCTTCTTTGTCATAGAAGGTTCCTTCAACGACGCCTGCCTTAAGTTCCATCTTTTTAAATTCATCAATTGCTTCTTTCAAAACTCTTGCCGGAGCAGTAGCATCGGTTTTACTGATAGCGATAGCGCTTGGACCCTGCATAACTTCAGCAAGCTTTTCAAATTCAGTTCCTTCAACCGCTCTCTTCATCAGAGTGTTCTTATATACGCTGTAATCAACTTCTGCCTCGCGAAGCTTTCTTCTCATGATGTCCGCTTCTGCAACCGTTGTTCCCATGTAATCGATAAGTACGGCTGACTGCGCACCGTCAAGCTTAGCTTTGATTTCATCGATGATAATCTGTTTCTGCTGTTTTACTTGTTCTGACATATTTCTCCTTTCTGGAACTGTACATCAGTTCACGAATATTTGGTACTCCATAAGGAAAAACCTCACCTTAAATTCTAAATACATCATAGATTAAAGACGAGGTCAATATTCTTTATATTGTACCTCGGCGGGAAATTAAGCTTTCGCACCCGCTGTCTACGGTTTTGACTTCAAATTCAGTTAGTTACTGTACCAAAACTGCCGGATTGACTTTTACTCCCGGTCCCATTGTTGCAGTAACAGTCACACTCTTAAGGTACTGCCCCTTTGCCGCTGCCGGCTTCGCCTTTATGATAGCATCCATTAGGGCTTTGAAGTTTTCTTCAAGCTTCTCTTCTCCGAAGGACTTCTTACCGATAATTGTGTGTACAATGTTCTGTTTGTCAAGACGATACTCAACTTTACCGGCTTTGATGTCAGCCAATGCTTTCGTTAAATCCATAGTAACTGTACCGGATTTCGGGTTCGGCATAAGTCCCTTAGGACCGAGAACTTTACCCAGTCTGCCGACAACACCCATCATATCGGGAGTTGCTACAACTACATCAAAGTCGAACCAATTCTCGCTCTGGATTTTCTGTGCCATTTCTTCAGCGCCTACATAATCTGCTCCCGCCGCCTGTGCTTCTTCAGCTTTTGCGCCCTTGGCAAATACCAGAACCTTTACGCTTTTACCTGTTCCATGAGGCAATACCATTGCACCTCTGACCTGCTGGTCAGCGTGTCTTCCGTCTACACCGAGTCTGATGTGAACTTCGATTGTCTCATCGAATTTTGCTTTAGATGTCTCTGTTACAAGTTTCATAGCCTCTTTAACTTCATGAAGCTGTGACCTGTCGAACTTCTCCATTGAAGCTCTGTAATTTTTTCCTCTTTTAGCCATGTTTCCTCCTCGTAGTACTATCGAAGTTCGGCTGCTAAATAGTGTATTTTTTAAACACATTACCGAAACCTCTCCCACAAAAATTAATCTTCTACAACGATACCCATGCTTCTTGCAGTACCTTTAACCATGCTAACTGCAGATTCCAGGTTTGCTGCATTAAGGTCAGGCATCTTTGTCTTTGCAATTTCTTCAACCTGAGCGGTTGTAATCGTTGCAACCTTGTTCTTGTTCGGTTCTCCGGATGCTTTGTCAAGACCCGCCGCTTTCTTCAAAAGAACTGCTGCCGGCGGCGTCTTAGTGATAAATGTGAACGATCTGTCCGCATACACAGTAATAACAACCGGAATAACCATACCCGGCTGGTCTTGAGTTTTAGCGTTAAACTGTTTACAGAAATCCATAATGTTTACGCCATGCTGACCCAGCGCAGGTCCAACCGGTGGTGCCGGAGTTGCTCCGCCTGCAGGTATCTGAAGTTTGATATAACCTTCAACCTTCTTCGCCATTCTCGTTCCTCCTTTCCGTTAGTTTAATTTATCCACCTGGCTGAACTCCAGTTCAACAGGTGTATCTCGACCGAACATCGATACTTTGACGGTAAGAACTTGTTTCTCAGGATTTATTTCCAAAACTTCACCCATGAAGCTTTCAAAAGGTCCGTTGATAACTCTAATCATATCGCCAACATTAACATCCAAGTCGATATAAACTTTTTCAATACCCATTCTCGCCACTTCTTCCGGAGTCAGTGGGAACGGCTCTGAGCCATGTCCTACGAATCCCGTAACGCCCTGAGTATTTCTAACCAGGTACCAAGACTCGTTAGTCACAATCATCTTAATGATTACATAACCCGGGAATATTTTTCTGGTCTTGATTTTTCTCTGCCCGTCTTTCATTTCGACACGATCTTCTGTCGGAACAATAATGTCAAGAATCAAATCTTGCATACCACGGTTTTCAACCATCTTTTCTATATTCACTTTTACCTTGTTTTCATGACCCGAATATGTGTGAACTACATACCAATGGGCCATTCCGTCTCCACGAATCCCTTCACCCTCAAGAGGGGAAAAAACATTTGACGAGCCTTTGTTTTCAATGTCAGACATTTATGTACCTTCTTTTTTAACTTAAAGTTATTCCAAGAACAGCTCTTAAAGCTGCAAGGAATGCTGAGTCCATAGCCCAAAAAGCAAGTGCAAACGCTGCACATGTAACGATTACTACTCCGGTAAATGTTACCAATTCTTTCTTTGTAGGCCATACAACCTTAGCCATTTCCTGCTTAACACCTTTCCAGTATTCCAGAGAAGATGTCTTGCTCTGCTTCTGGCTGTTAGCCATAGCCATTCTGCGAGCCTTGGTCCTTGCATCCTTTAAAGGTTCTTTTTTAACCGGTTTGTTTGGTTTGGATTTTGCCATTACAAACTCTCCTTATTTTGTTTCCTTGTGAGTGGTCTGCTTTTTGCAGAACGGACAATATTTCTTAAGTTCAATACGGTCTGGATCATTCTTCTTGTTCTTGACAGTATTGTAATTTCTCTGCTTGCACTCCGTGCATGCCAATGTTACTTTAACTCTCATGTTAGACCTCCGTTTTCTAACTAAAACTCAGAGCTGGTTACCAGCTCTGTTATAATTTCTCATAAAGTCGCCTATTAAGTTTACAACATATATATGTCAAAGTCAACACCTTCACGCAAGTTATGCGTATAAACATCAATAGCAAATTACAAAGAAGTTGAAAAGAATATTAAGCTGTGTTGTAATAGTATGTTACACGCTATTTATATATTCATTTTTACAGTAACTATAGTAAGGTATTATCTATTTTTATAGAGTTAAGAGTATAAAGTAAAAGTTTATGGGGGGGGAGATTTCTTCCACTGTATTTTTCAAAAAACCGCAGCCGACTAACCTGCAATTAAGTAAGTTAATCGGCTGCGGTTATATAATTTTTTATTAAAATTCCAATGCTATAATCAACTTAACTTCCTTAATTTTGTAAGCTGATTATAAACTTCGGCAATCAAAAATTACAGGAATTTTGCATCCTCATAGATTTATGGAAAAAAGAACCCTTGCGAAGTCTTGCGCAAGGTAAATTCCTTACCTCTCCACTTTATGAAGTACTTTCTCTTATCTACAATCAAATAGTTTCTTCCTTCATACCTAATTTCACCGATTTCTTTTTCATTCTCTAAAATAGATGCCTTCTTCTCGCTTTTCTTTACTCTGAAGACTTTATTTTCATCAAAACAGTATGCCCAGCAACCCTTTGTAATATCCACCTTACTTTTCTTAGCACATTCATCCATCTTTTTGTCCGATGTATACACGTTTATTGATACTATGAAATCCCCTATTTTCGGTTCTGCAATTCCATCTTTGGTGATAACATAGGTGCCGTTTAAAGGGTCCTCCGATGCATATTTCTCCCTATTCGCATCATAAAAGCCATATCCAAGGGCGCCAATTGCAATCAATACTACTATAACTATCAGTGTGACTTTCATTATTTTTTTCATCATATCCACCACCTATTTCTCAAGCTATTTTGTTTTTATTACTTTTCCATACATTCTTAAATACTTACCCACTTTAGCATTTCTAGAGTATTCCCTCCAAATTGTTTTTCCATTCCGTCCATCTTCTTTCCACCTTCGTAGAACTTTGTATTTCTGTACTTCGTGATATTCTGTTATTCTCAGTTTATAGCAACCCTTCTTCTTAGGCACCGGATATACAGCACCAATGCTACCACCTTGACTTGCAAAGCCTATAGTTACACTTAATGAATAAGGTCCATATCCTGCTCCTAAGCTTATACTAGCACTTACAGATTTACCATTCCCTCTTGAATACCCTATAAGGCCTCCTTTCTTATCAAAGCAAAATCCATACTTACCTTGTCCTACAGGATATCCTGTGAATCCTTTTTCCATCACTTTTCCAAATTTCTTAATTTTAAAGCTTTTACCATACCACGGATCTGCCACAATCGGAAAAGTTGCCTGCTTATCAAATTTCACTATCTGTACTAATGAATTATCTTTAATCTCATAATGCGTATCTATGTCCTTACCCTTGGCATCCCTTGCCCATGGTGCCTTTATCGTAGATAAAAGAAAACCATCCTCATCTACCACGACAATTTCACCGTTCTTATACTCATTTGCATTCCACTCATACCCATACATTAACCTAGCTTTTTTAGGTAACTCAAAATCAAAAGTATATGTTTTAGGCGCTGTACTATCTTTAATCATTATTAACGAACGAACACCCACTTCTTTAATCTCATCCTTAATTTGTTCTGTACCTTGAACAGCAACCGTTACCTTATCTTCATTCGTGCCATAAACTATTGTTCCTGAACCAATAGGCACACCCTTTTTCCCTTCGATCACTTCTGGTAATGTCATTTTTATCGAACTATCATTTCCTAAAGAATCTTCTTGATGCAACATAACACTATCATTCGCTTTTAGTGGAATTTCAACATCATTATCACTACCTGATACAAACGAATCTTTCGTTTCTACAAGTTCTCTATAAACATCATCTTCATCTACTGCATTAAGTAGAATTTTTTCTGTATTCTTTTCAATCCCCTTTTTTAAAACCACATCATCCATACTTTCAACGCAATTGGCAGTACTTTCTGCTTCCATTTTATCCTCATTATGATTCTCTGTCGCAAAAACAAATACTCCTGATGCGAACGCCATAGCACACGATAACAACAATGCTATAACTTTTTTCTTAATCATAATCTTACCTCCTCATAATAATCTTCAAGAGAATTAAACAATCCATCAAGTTAAATGTAACATACTTTATTTTTTTTTACAATGGTATTTTTAGTTTTTTGAGAATTTTGCAAAAAGGTGCAAAAAGTAATGAATTGATACGAAAAGCCTTGCCATTAAAACAGCCCCCTATGATATTTTTAGTTTACCATGGAAAGCGTAATTTTAATTTACAGACTTTTCTCGAACTTTTTTATAATTATAGTATAGATTATAATATTCTAACCTTAATTGCTCCCGGAATTTCAGGTAAAGCAGAAACTGCATCAGATGTGCTTATCAGAGCATAACCGAATGCACCTTTTGTGCCAAAACTTATTTTATTCAGATGGCTTTCTATTTTTTTGGTTTTTTATCACATATATATTATCACCTAACATTAACGCAAGTTATGCGTTGCTTTTCGGCACTTTACAATATAAAGTAAAAAACTGCCCGTGCAGGACAGCTTTTTCCGGTTATTTTTTGAGTTGTTATTGAGAAAGAATGTTTAAAAGTTTTATATTTGTTTACCCCTTTTACACTACCTACTATACAGGTACTTTGTGAAGATAGCTGTATGCTTCTTAGTAGGTTTCATGTTTTTGTGTGTCAAAAAAGCAACATATTCCTAAAGAAATATTAATAAATGCCGGACTTTTGCCACCGCATGCCGCTGCGCCCGAATATTTGATGCAGAGCCAAAATGCTTAAACAGCAAATTTTTCTTATCACTCGGGGCTTATGACACAGAAAAACCGGCTGCATGTGCAGCCGGTGCGATGAATTTATTTTTCTATTATTTTTTATAGGTTAACTAAATATTATATGTGCGATTGGGCTTACGATAATCAAACTGATAAGCGTTCTTTCGATGAAAATGACAAACAGCTCCCAGAACTTTACCGGAAGTTTTGATCCAAGAATAAGACCACCAACTTCTGATAAATAGATTAGCTGAGTTACTGCGATTACCGCAATAACAAATCTTGTCATTTCGCTCTTAACGCTTGCACCGATGATTGCAGGTGTCAGCATATCAGTGAATCCAACTACCATTGTCTTAGAAGCTTCTGCCGCTTCCGGAATCTGTAAGATTTCAAGAAGTGGAAGGAACGGTTTTCCTAACCATGTAAATACTTCTGTGTTATTGGCAAGCAACAGTGCAAAAGTACCTATAGCCATTACCGAAGGCAATACACCGAACCACATTCCGATTGCATTTTTGAAACCGTTTTCAAAGAACTGACCGATACCCTTATGTTCTTCAACTCTTTTAAGCGCCAAGCTGATACCATAGTCAAAAGAACCGTTGTACTCTGACGGAATTTCTTCAGCCATTGCTCTTCCTTCAACCAAATACTCATCCTTCTTCATTGACAGAGGAGGGATTCTCGGTGAAATAACAGCAATTACCACACCGATTAGACAAACTGTCAGGTAATAAACTCCGAAGTAGTCCAAAAGTCCAACGGTGTCAATAACTACAATACTGAAAGTAATAGATACTGCCGAGAAAGTAGTAGCGATGATTGAAGCTTCTCTCGCTGAATAGTATCCGCCTTCGTACTGGTTGCAGGTAAGCATTACACCGAGAGTACCGTCGCCAATCCAAGAGGTAAAGCAGTCAACTGCAGCACGACCCGGGATCTTAAACAGAGGTCTCATAATCTTGGTTAGAAGTGCTCCAACAAACTCAAGCAGACCGAAATCCAACAGCAATGGAAGCAACAGCCCTGCAATTGCAAAGATAATAACAAGCATTGTTAAGAGGTCTCCAAGTATGAACCCACCTGCACCGCCTTCGGTAATCATGTGAATTATACCTTTTCCGTCATCTCCTGCCTGAACTTCCAGGTATGTCAGCCAGATGAATACAGCTCCTATGATCTTCACAATAACCCATACGACACTAACTTGGAATGTGTCTTTCAAGATTGCATTGTCTGTTATGAACTTCGGTTTTGCCAAAGCAATAAGAGACATGACAGCTGAAATAGTTACAATAATTACGCATAAAATAGGTAGAATACCTCCAACTGCGCCGCCCAGCAAGTCTGCTAAAATTTTAACGCAAATTGTCCAGTCATTTGCGCCTTCCCCTTTAAAACCAAAAAAGGCTTTCTGAACCGGTACCATAAATAGTAAAATACCGACAATAGATGGAATGACAAAGCCCGCCATCAATTTCCCATTTCTTTTTTCCATAATAGTCCTCTCCCTTCTAAACTCATCACCATAATTTTATCACACTACACACATAAGTCAAACAATATTTGCTTTCTTGCCACTCTTTTTTTGACAATTTAGAATAGACAACTTTATCATTTCCCTTCGCTATTCCCTGTCAAAACCTGTGAAACTTCTCCTGTTTTATTTCCGATGCTCAGTAAGAAGTTACCTTCTTTGCCTAATCCATTCGGCTCAAGGCTTGCATTGCCTGACTATAGCTCATAGCCATATTTCCCGCCGCAGATACTCCTTTCCATGCGGAATCACATGCCATAATAATCGTTCCGACGCCGTTTCTCGCCTCAGCAAACGCCCTTCTCCCCTCCGCTGCTCTTACACGCTTCTTATTGATGTAATAATCATCTGCAGAATCCATATCGGAATAGTGGTTAAAT
The DNA here is from genome assembly GCA_945830395.1 of uncultured Clostridia bacterium. Classification (GTDB taxonomy): domain Bacteria; phylum Bacillota; class Clostridia; order Peptostreptococcales; family Anaerovoracaceae; genus Aminicella. The sequence continues at coordinate 35,602 of CALZYE010000009.1, read as the reverse complement.
AGGTGCTTTCTGCTCACAAGGCCGTTTGCTGTCCCGTATTCCTCGACATAGCTGTCCTGATAGGTGTCGCCGAAAACTTTATAAATGCACAGGTTGCCGCTGTTTTTGTTCAGATATACAATATATCTCACTCCTGAAGCTGCATTAAAATCGCTTAGGCCGCTTCCGTCGGATGTTACTTTCCCCGCCCTGTCTATATTGCTCATACTGTAGCTCAATTTCTGCGCTCTGCCATTTGATACGGTATATATATTCAAATGTGCATTTCCTTCGCCTCCGGAATCTCTGCTCATAAAGAACAGTTCTTTGGTACCATCTCCGTTTATATCCACAATAGAAACATTTTTTACTCCGCCGCTTTTCTGCTGCCATGTGTATCCCTTTATTCCGGAAGCATTGGCTTCAAGAATGTTTCTATATTCTTTTTTAACAGCGCCGGTTTTTACGGTTTTTTTCTTTTTATGTTTTTTGACGATCTTAGGCCGGGATTCCTTCACCTGCTTTTTCGCAAGCTCGGCAGCATTTAAATTTTTCATCACATCCTTATAGATGAATGTATATCCTGCCACGCCTATAGATGCGGTAAACACGACTAACAGAACCACTATCAAAACTACAGTCCATTTATCATTTAATCTCTCCATTTTTCTCTCCCCGTTATAATTTACTGTCATTATATTTATATATGAAGTTCACTGCCTGTGTGGTATAATCCTTTACATAAGCACTCACTTTATAAATCCGCCTCGGGCATAACCCTGAGGATTTTACGATTTTTATATATTATAACAGAAAGGAGGCAGTTATGGGGAAAAAGAATAACAGAAATACCAAGGGGAAGATAATTTCCGCAGCATGGAAACTTTTTTATGAACAGGGATATGACGATACGACTGTAGATGAAATTGTAGAACTTTCGGAAACCTCCAAAGGCTCTTTTTATCATTACTTCGACGGAAAAGATGCTCTCCTGTCATCCCTTTCCTTTCTTTTTGATGAGAAATATGAAGAGCTTAGGAAAAATTTGCCGGATAGCTCCGCCGTGGAAAAACTTTGCTACATGAACTTTCAGTTGTTCTTGATGATTGAAAATTCAATATCGGTGGATCTTTTGGCAAGGCTTTTCTCATCCCAATTAATCACCAAGGGAAATCGTCACCTTCTCGATCAGGACAGAACATATTACAAACTCCTTCGCGAGATCCTGCAAAAAGGGCAGCTAAACGGAGAACTGCGAGATGATGTGTCTGTAAACGAGGTGATAAAGGCCTATGCCCTTATCGAACGGGGAATGATGTATGATTGGTGCCTTTGCAACGGAGATTACTCTCTGGCTCAATACAGCAAGCTCATTTTGCCCAAGTTTTTGGAGAACTACATAAAATAAAAATATTTTATTTTATGTAGTGATTTTAGTCTATATTTAAGTTTAATATTTTTATATTCAAACTTCAGTATTTTATTGTAATCATTTACGATTTATTATGCAATTTAGTCTGAACTAAATTCTGTGTTTCAGTCTAATAAAAGTTATGTTATAATGCCTTCAAACAGAAAATGAATGGAGGCTTTTATTATGAGTTCAAACGACATACTGATGATGACGGCAATCGCCCTTTATCTTTTGGGGATGCTTGGAATCGGAATATATTTTTCAAAGAAGAACGAGGATGCCGGAGATTTTTATCTCGGAGGAAGGACCCTGGGTCCTTTCGTAACAGCAATGAGCGCAGAAGCATCAGACATGAGCAGCTGGCTTCTGATGGGGCTTCCCGGCGTTGCGTATTTAAGCGGCGTTGCAAGCGCTTCATGGACAGCCATCGGTCTTGCCATCGGTACATATGTTAACTGGCTTTTGATTGCAAAGAGAATTCGTACATATACTCATCAAATAGGCGCAATTACAATTCCGGAATTTTTCAGCAAGCGTTATCACGATAAGAAAAATATCTTGAACTTCTTTGCTGCCGTAATGATAATAATTTTCTTTATCCCATATACCGCATCGGGATTTGCAGCATGCGGAAAACTTTTCAGCACCTTATTCGGAGTTGATTATTTCCGGGCAATGATCGTAAGCGCCGCCGTAATCGTAGGGTACACCGCACTTGGAGGTTTTCTTGCAGCCAGTACGACAGACCTTATCCAGAGCATAATAATGTCAATAGCACTGGTAGTTATCTTATGGTACGGAACATACCTTGCGGGGGGTGTGGACAGCGTTATCTCAAACGCAAAAAGTATGCCGGGATATCTGAGCTTTCTAAATACATACGAGCCGGAAGCTAAAGCCTCAGCTCCATATAATTTTTTAAATGTGCTCAGCACCTTTGCCTGGGGACTGGGATATTTCGGAATGCCTCACATATTACTGCGATTCATGGCGATAGGTGATAAAAACAAACTGACTTTATCAAGAAGAGTTGCAACGATTTGGGTTGTAATTTCTCTGGGAGTTGCCGTTATCATAGGTATTGTGGGAAGCGGCATGACCGCAAACGGTACGATTCCATATTTGGAAGGGGCAACATCAGAAACGATAATCGTAAAAATAGCCCATCTTCTAAGCAGCCACGGCTCCATATTCTCACTGCTTGCAGGACTTATTCTTGCCGGAATACTGGCAGCTACCATGTCAACTGCGGATTCACAGCTTTTGGCAGCTTCCTCGGGAGTCAGCCAAAACATCGCAAGAGATTTTTTGAAAATACAAATGAGCGAGAAAAAAGCAATTCTTATTTCAAGACTCACAGTCCTTTCAATCGCCGTAATCGGAATAGTCCTTGCGGCAGACCCTGACAACTCGGTGTTTGAAATTGTATCTTTCGCCTGGGGCGGTTTCGGCGCCACCTTCGGACCTGTAGTGTTATGCGCGCTGTTCTGGAAGAACTCCAACAAATACGGCGCCCTTGCAGGACTTCTCGCAGGAGCTGTAATGATTTTCCTTTGGAAATATGCAATCAGACCTATGGGAGGTCTATGGGATACTTATGAGCTGCTTCCTGCCTTCTTGTTCGCATTGCTTGCAGTCTTTGTGGTGAGCAAACTTACAGGCGCTCCTGAGCATGCGGTTCAGGAGGAGTATGACAGATACAAGGCTAACTTGGGCTCATAGTTAGATTTTGACAAAGTCTATAAACTCTATTAAGAAATCTTTTATAAAATTCAAAAGCTGCAACCTTACAGGGCTGCAGCTTATTTATTACCGAATCGTAACGAAGTACTCCGTCACATTATTTATTTGTTATGTATAGTCAAAACGAGTCTGAATCTGCCGATTTATTTATCTATCTTCTGTCCATTCCACAGCTATAAGAAGCTTCTGATGACATGCGTTCGTCATTTACCGCCTTATAGAATCTGTAACCTCCCGTAAAGTTGTATGCGTCAAAGCCGTGTTCCGTCAACATTCTGCACGCCAGATAGCTTCGCACGCCGCTCTGGCAAATGACATATACGGGTTTATCCTTAGGAAGTTCTTGAAGTCTGTCTCTCAGCCGGTCTACGGGTATATTTCTAAATCCTTCTATACTTCCCCCTGACACCTCTTTTTTCGTTCTTGTGTCCAACAAAGTTACATCATCTCTCTGACAAAGCTCCTGAACTTCATCATATCTGAACTGTTTAACCTTTCCGGTGGATATATTCTCTATCATAAATCCCGCCATGTTTACGGGATCTTTTGCCGACGAATAAGGCGGTGCATATGCCAAATCCAAGTCCTTTAGCTGAACTGCATTGACTCCTGCATGTATTGCCGTTGCCAAAACATCTATTCTCTTGTCAACACCTTCCGAACCTATAATCTGCGCACCCAAAATTTTCAAGGTGCTTTTCTCATAGATAACCTTCATAGTCATCGCCTTGGCACCCGGATAATATCCCGCATGGGAATTCGGGGAAAGAACGACATAATCATAGTCCAAATTCATGGCTTTTGCGGTTTTTTCATTAATTCCCGTGGTTGCAACAGTCATATCAAACAGCTTAATTACTGATGAACCTTGAGAACCCAAATATCTGCTGTCTCCTCCGCAAACATTGTCGGCAGCAATTCTTCCCTGTTTATTTGCAGGGCCTGCAAGAGAGATGACCGCATCTTCTCCGGTGACAAAATGTTTAACCTGTATTGCATCTCCCACTGCGTAGATATCTTTTTCCGAAGTTTCCATACGGTCATTGACTGCAATACTTCCTTTCAATCCCAGTTCAAGCCCCGCATCTTTTGCAAGTTTGGAATCGGGAGTAACTCCTATTGCCAAAATAACCATATCCGATTTAACAGGTGCATCATTTTCAATGAGCGTGTTAAGGCTTTCACCGTCTTTTTCAAATCCTGTAACGGTACTTTGCAGCCTCAGCTTTGCACCGTGCTTCTTCAGCAGTCCGTGAACCATAGAAACCATATCTTCATCGAGCAAAGGAAAAACTTGCTTAGGTCTCTGCACTATGGTAACTTCCACTCCCATCTCAATCAGGTTTTCCGCCATCTCAAGGCTTATGAAACCTCCTCCGGCAAGGACGGCGGTCCTCGGTTTTTCACGATCTACAAATTCCTTTATCTTGAAAGTGTCTTCCACCGTTCTAAGCGTAAAAACCCTATCGATGTCAACACCCGAAAGCTTAGGCACTGCAGGCCTTGCTCCCGGAGAAAGGATCAGCTTGTCGTATGTTTCCGTGTATGTCTGCCCTGTTCTGAGATTCTTTACCTCCACAGTCTTATACTCTTTATCTATGGAAACGACTTCACTATTAACCCTTACATCCACATTGAATCTGTTTTTAAAGCCCTCCGGAGTCTGAAGAGTGAGTTCCTTCTTGTCTGTGATAACATCTCCTATGTAATACGGAAGTCCACAGTTGGCATAAGAAACATATCCCGATTTTTCAAAAACGATTATTTCCGCGCTCTCGCTTAAACGGCGTATTCTGGCAGCTGCCGTCGCACCTCCTGCAACACCTCCAACAATTAAAATCTTCATAAGCTACCTCTCTATCTCTCCTCTATATGATGCAATTCCGCCTATATTCGTTACTGTTTTATAACCCATATCCACCAGCATGCCTACAGCCCTTCCGCTTCTGGCGCCGCTCAGACAGTACACAAACAGCGGTGTATCTTTACCTGCATATTTTTTTATGTTTGTAAGGCTCTGCAGCGGAACATTTACACTTCCCGGGATATGTCCCTGCCTGTATTCATCTTTGCCCCTTACATCCACAAGCACCGCCCCTTCCGTGTCATCAAACTGCTGTACTCCGTCGTTAATGTTTGCACCTCTTAAAAAACTGAATAAACCCATATTATCATCCTCCTAAATTGTTATCCTGCCGAATTTTTATTGCTGCAAATATTTTGCTGCACGATTCTGTCCCCGGACGAAAAAATATCAATTCGGTTCCCTCTTAATTTCGCAAATTTGAAAGAGTAGTTATTATGGCATCATTATAACAATATCGTTACACTCGGTATGTAACTGAGTCACACAAAAACAAAAAAATTTAAATTTTACATGTACGGCAGGCAAAGAGGTATATTTTCGGCGATTTTGAAAAGGTTACAGATATTTTTTCAACTTTTCTATATCGGTGATTTCTATTTTTCCTCTTCTTAAAGTCACTGCCTCTTCATCGGCAAAATATTTCAGAATCCTTGTCACAACCTCTCTGGCGCTTCCGATGTATTTTGCAATCTCATCGTGGGTATACGCCAACACATTAGTCCCATCCCCATTGCTTTTTTTCAGTTCTTCCCATAAAAAAGCTGCAACTCTTCTGTCAGCCCCCATAAAGAGGATTTGCTGCATGGTCCACATAACTTCTGAGAATCTTTCATTGGCTGTCTTGGCAAGAAAAAGTTCTACAGCAGGATTTTTTTCAATGATCCTGTTCAGCACAGATGTAGGGATTACAAGCATTTCAGAACCTTCCACGGATTGGATTATTACATCAAAGACTATAGACTCAAGCAGGCAAGCTGCAGACAAAACACAGTTCTCACCTGCTCGCAGCCTGTAGAGGGTAACCTCTCTTCCCTCCTCGGAGACTATGTACACTCTGATTTGACCTGACAGGAGCATCATAGTCCCGCGGCAGCCCTCAAAATTCCTGTTAATAATATCTCCTTTATCAAAATGCTCTTTAACCGTTCCTGACAATATCAAAGATTTGTCCTCTGCATCAAGGCTGTTCCAAAACGGTAAACGACCCTCCAAAATTTCTTCTATACTAAAATTATTCATTAAAGACCCTCTTCGTTATAAATTTTATCTAAGCTCAATAATTTCGAGGTATATTTACCCTTAATTTTAAATCGCCAAACAAAATAGTCATCGTCTCCATGGACTGTAGATTTGCGTCAATAAAAAATATATGAGCCACAAAATTTATGGCTCATATATCTATACATCTTCAATTAAATTCAATCGAAGTTTATTTCATCTTTCTGCGTCGTTGCATAATTACGAGCATCAGTGCCGCAACCGTTCCCAGCAGCAATATGTAATATCCTTCGATGCCTGTTGCATCTCCCGTGTTTACACCTTGCGTATTCCTCTGTTTGTCAGAGGAAGGCTTCTCAGGTTTTTTACCATTCGGTTTATTCGGTTGGTCAGGGGCAGGCTTCTTCCCCTTTACTAACTTGTACTCGTAAATTACGGTCTGCTTCTCTTCAGTAACCTTTCCTTTTACAGGGTCCGTTTTCGGATCTACCCTGCGTTTGGTCAAAACATATGTCTTACCGTTTTTCACAAGTTTCTTCGGCATGAAAGTCTTGTTTCTCGTATCGTAGTCTGTTCCGACTTGAGTTCCTGACTTTTTGACTACATAATTGCCGTCCTTGTCCTTTTCCTTTACCGCCGGATTCTCAAGAGTCTCATCGGTACCCTCAATTACATACTTAACAACTACTTCTCCGCCTTTCTTAGGTGCATAGTCATAATTAATCACCTGATATTCTTTCGTAACTTTGCCTTCTGCAGGCGAAGATTTTACGGTGGTCTTTTTCCCGCTTAAGTCATTGGCTGCAGGGTAATCGCCGTCAGGTTTTACATCCGTAGATACCAGCTCATAGACTTTTCCGTCTTTATCCTTTAATTCCTTAGGAAGCAGAGAAGAATCATTCTCAGCGGATTTCGGTACGCTGTAAGAAGTACCTACATACTGATTCTTTACCAAGTCTTTATTTGGCTGCAATTTTGTTGAAGTGCCTTTGATATAATAAGCAACTTCCACAGGCTCACCCTTAACCTTTGAAAGTATAACCCCTACTCTCTCAGGTTCGGTAGGAAGCAAGCCGTTAATGGTTACGGCAAAGGAGTTCCACGCAGCTTTCTCTTCGATTTCTTCGGTTCTGCCCGGCGTTCCTTCAAAGAGCAATCCCGAATCCACCTTGTCTTCCTTCGGCGCCTTCATAGTGAAGTCAAGGGTAATATCCTGCCCTTTTACCCACGAAACACCGTCTTTAAGTTCAATCTTAAAGCTGCGGACCTTGGACCAGTCGTCCGATGTCCATCTTTCAGTATCCTTTGTCCATGCAGGGTCTTCCGCACCTGCAGGATCCACATGCTTATACGCACCCGCAGGATATGTTACCTTAGAATACAGGGCATCTCTTTTCGGATTTTGAGATTTACTGTAATATACATCCACTTTATTCTTCCAGCTGTCAGGAAGCTGAATTACTCCTTTCAGGACGGGAGTAAATGCACTGCCGCGGAGGGTTCCGTCTACAATGCCAAGATCCCCTACACCCGGTAGTATATCAACAAATCCGAGTTTAAATATGTCCTTACCTGTGGTATTTGTCATCTCTAATTTGTAGTCTATGTCTTCACCCGGCGTAACATGGCCAAATGTCGAATACTTAGTGTCGAGACTTCCTTTAACATATTTCTTAATCTTCAAGTCTTCTCTTGAGTATTTCACATACTCTGAATGCACCGCAGCACGATCCTGAGTCGAATCACCGTTCTTATCCACATCGTCTGTGTCAGGTTCTATGGTAACATTTGCGGCATCAGTTTTCAGCTTCGTATCTGTGGAACTCATTCCATATGCTTTAAGCTGAAGATCATCCGGTGAATTTTCCGAAATATTTACATCAAAATCCAACTCCAATCGCTCGGAAGGACTAAGACTTTCTACATCCCACACAACCTTTGCAAGCTGCCGGCCTGTTCCTTTGTAGTCGTTATCAATTACCTTAAAGCTGCCCTTTATACTCTTTTCTTCGAGAGTCATCGCACGCCCTGAAGCAAGCTTATATACTGCAGCTCCATCGCCTTTAACCTTGACTCCGGCAGGAAGAAGTACCGTCGCACTTATATCTTTTCTGAGTTCTGCACGGGAAGTGCTGAAGTTGTTGAAGAATAACTGAACCTTGTTATCTCCTGTTTTTATTACATTTCCGTCCTTTTCAACAAATGACACGCTTCCTCTGACAACAGGCGATGAAGGTTCTTTGGCTACGACGGTAGCAGTGCGTTTTCCTGTAGGTGTGGTCGTATCTCCGCCGGTTCTGCGTATAACCTTTCCGTCTGCAAGTGTAGCCACAAAAGACGGTTTCCACCACACCTCACCTTCTACTCCCTTTTTAGGATACAGAATTGAGTGAGTGCTGAAATGCGCACCCCCGAATATAGTGCTGCCATCATCGTTTTTATAAGTCACGCTGTAACTTGTCACTTTATCGCCGTCATTAAGCCCTAAATCGCCTCGACCTACGCGCACATATCCGTAAGTTTTGTCCACGCTGTCAAAATTTACAACTGTGCTCTTTGTGGAGCCGTCCTTCAGCTTAACGGTAAGTGTAGTCTTAGGTACTACTCTGAGTTTGTCACGGGCAATAGTAGAATAATAGTATGAGCACGGCACGAAAACCGCCAGTGAACCGAACTCCAGCTTGTCGCTGTCAAAAGTATACTCGGTCACATACTGCTTATATCCTTCATTAAGCACCTTTTCGATATTCCATTCACTGCTACTCAGTACATTGCCACCCTCGTCAGTCAATACTTCCCCGGATTGCAATCCTATAAAATACCGCTCTTCAAAAACCAAGCGTTCAGTATCAACTACTGCAGGGTTCGGGTTGATATTGCCGTAACCTCCGATTGCTCCTGCGCCGCTTGCAGGACCGAATACGACAGGTGGGAAATAAGCGCCGTCATTTGTAATCATAGGCACACCCGTAGGCACTACAACAGCATTTGCCGCATTTGAATCCTTCGTCACCTCTTCGCCGAACAAATTAATCGTTTTCAATTTGGCAGAGTTTGGAATTTTGGTGTATTTGTCTATAGCTTCACTTGTCTTTGTCACTACCTCAAGTTCTGTGGTAAACAGATATTCCTTGCCCTGCTGCTTTGCAAGTTCAGGAGCCTTGAGGGTCCATCTCAGTGTACCGCTGTTATTATCGGTGCTGACAAGCGCTTCTCCCGAAGTAACCTTGGAACTGACATAGGTAAGTCTGGAATCCAGCTTATCCTCAATAATGATATCGGAGCCAGGTTTCATATAAATTCCACCTGTTGCAGGAAGTGTCACCGCCGCCTTGATTTTCCACACAACTTCGTCTCCCGGACGGGCTGCGTTCAGCGCATGATCTTTCTCCACATAAAGATATTCCTTTGAAATGCTCTGGGCATAAGAGGCTTTGACATTTATCGAAGCATCTTCACTTTGCGCCTTGCCTTTCTCCTCGCCGTCAACCATTACGGCTGATGCCGTAAGTTTGCGGTCGTTAGGCGTAATGCCGTTCTTGGTCGTAATTCCGATGTATACCTTACCCGAAATTCCGGTTTCCGGCTTCTTAAAAGTATATGTAAGAGTTCTTGCTCCTTCATCATATTCCGGAACTACTCCCTCTATGGCAAGGTCTTCAACCTTGGTCTGCAGGTCGTAGTATTCAACTGCCTCTCCCGACGGGAGCTGCACTTTCAACTTTGCACTGCCTTTAAAATTTTCCTGAATGCTTTCCTGAGAACCGGCTATCTTCACATCCAGCTCATACACACCTGTCGTTCCCGATTTGATTTCCGGATTCTTTGCGTTTAAAGTCAAGTCAACATTAGCCTTGGCGCCTGCAAAAACTTGTGGGTCTGCAAAAGCCCCGGAAAAACACATCAAGACAGCCAGCAGCATCACAACAAATGTCTGACAGCATTTCTTTAAACTGTGTTTTAAACTCATATTATCTTCCTCCTTTTTGAATTTCCTTTCAATCACATATATATCTATGCTGTATATTAAATCAGACAAATATTTACAACTCAAAGCACATGCAATTTTAACTATTTTTATAGCACCTAAAGTATAACATACAATGTCAATAAAAGTCTACATTTATTGACATAAGATTTGCATTATTTCATTCATTTAAAAAATTCATCCGCTTCCGGACATCAAAACAGTTCATCTTCCTTTTGTTTCATTTCTGATTATTGAGTACATGCTCAAAAGATCCCCGAATCAATAAGTTGAGTTTGCTGATAATCTGCTTCGGATTCTCTTTCATACCTGCGTCAATCCACTCAAGTACAATGCCTACAAAACCGTATTTATAGAAGTTGGCGATGAATGTCTTATCCTCTTGTCTTACCGCCATCCCCTCCGTCTTTTCTTCAAGTACATCATATATAATCTGATATGTGACCCTATACAAATATCGGTATAAATAGTCTCTCGGAAGATTATGATAGATATTTACGATAAATGCCTTGTCCTTCTTTATCATATCAAAAATAGCCAAAAAACTTTCCTGCCAAGTGTCATAGGTTATATTCTCCTTCAGCGCCCGTTCAGCATCTGTTTCGCACATCCACTCTGCAAGCTCCAGAATATCATGAAAGTGATAATAGAAGGTTTGACGATTAATTTGGCACCTGTCAGATATGTCACTTATGGTTATCTTATTAAACGGTTTTTCTAACAGCAACTCCTTAAATGCAAGCGAAATAGCCATCTTTGTAGTTGCTTTACTCATACACTTCTTCTCCTTCTCTTCACTATTATCCCGCTTATGCATTGCCTATCAATATATCTCATCATACTTCGTTATAATACTTCGTTTGACCCTCTGTATCTTACCATGTACCACGGTATTTTGCAATAAAAGGCAGTTAGCGGACAATGTCAAATTGTATTCAAATCCTTTTCTCCGACATATCAAACTCATAAATATAATAAAAAATTTAATTGTGCAAAATATTTTTGTTTGCTTTTTTTATACATGGGTATATAATCAGCATAAAGTTAGTAAATTAAACCTTATAGGAGGAAATTATTATGTTGGAAATGTACAAATGCGCGCACTGCGGAAATATCGTTATCAATGTTCACAATTCAGGTGTCCCTGTTGTCTGTTGCGGAGAGCCTATGGCTAAATTGGAAGCAAATACCGTCGATGCAGCTCAGGAAAAACATGTTCCGGTTGCAGAAGTTGAGGGAAATAAAGTAACGGTTAAAGTCGGAAGCGTTGAACACCCTATGCTTGAAGAGCATTTCATCCAGTTCATTATTCTTGAAACCGAAAAGGGACTTGAAGTCAGAAAACTGACTCCGGCTGATAAACCTGAAGCGGTATTTGCAGTAGCTGAAGGTGATAAAGCAGTAGCCGCATACGAATATTGCAACCTCCATGGACTATGGAAAGCTACGCTGTAACAGCTGTTTAAAAATGTATCTTTCGCAAAGACACATTATAAATATTTCATCTTTTTAAACTTAAAATGAACATATTATGAGGGAGCCGGAGAAGTAATTCTCTGGCTTTTCCTTTTGACTTATGTTATCATGATAGAAAATTAAGAGTATTTAAAGGATATGAGGATTTCTATGAAAAAATTAAATTTTGCATCGGACTATATGGAAGGGGCACATCCTCTTCTGTTGTTAAAGCTTATGGAAACAAACTTGAAAAAAACAGTTGGATACGGTGATGACGAGTATTGCAGCGACGCCGAAAAAAAGATTTTACGCGCCTGCAACTGCCCCAACGGAAGCGTGCATTTCCTCGTAGGAGGTACGCAAACAAACGCCACGGTACTTGCAGCCGTCTTAAAATCTTATGAGGGCGTAATAGCTGTAGAAACGGGACATGTCAATACCCACGAGGCAGGCGCCATTGAGCTTACGGGGCACAAGGTATTTGCTCTTCCTCACAATCTGGGAAAGCTTGAAGCCGCGAAACTCAGAAAGTTCATTCAAACTTTCCTTGATGACGAGAATAAAGATCACATGGTTCATCCCGGTGCCGTTTATATTTCACAACCTACCGAATACGGAACGCTGTACAGTAAATCCGAGTTGGAAGAAATTTATTCAATATGCAAAGTTTTCGGAATTAAACTATATGTCGACGGAGCAAGGCTTGCCTATGCCTTAGCCAGCCCTGAAAACGATGTAAGCCTTTCCGACTTAGCTGCAAACTGCGATATCTTTTATATCGGCGGAACCAAGTGCGGGGCTCTGTTTGGAGAAGCTGTCGTACTTCCCGATAAACATATGATTCCCGACTTTTTCCCTATAATAAAGCAGCACGGTGCGTGTCTTGCAAAGGGAAGGCTCCACGGCATTCAGTTCGGAACACTTTTTGAAAACGATCTGTATATGAGAATAGGTAAACCCGCCATAGAATCTGCAATTAAGCTGCAAAATATGCTTTTAGAGAAGGGCTATCAACTATTCTATCACTCCCCTACAAATCAGGTTTTTGTGGTTATAGAAAACGACAAGATGGAGTCGCTTTCAGAAAAAGTTATCTATGAGTATTCAGAGAAATACGACGATACCCACACGGTAATAAGGTTCTGCACAAGCTGGGCTTCCGATCCGAAAGAAATTGATATATTGGCAGATATGCTCTAACCACAAACATACACATGGTATAAAATACAAATAAGACTACCCCCCTCTCTCAAGCAAAGCATGGTGAAAAAAGGGGGCGGTTTTATATTATAAACTCTAATATAATTTTTGACTCTCTTTTCAAAATTCTTATATGTCGGTATAGCCTGTCTTTTCAGGCATTTCCGGCATTTTGTGTATCGGGAGATACTCACATATTTTCTTAAATCTGTTTGTGTTTTCGCTTTGAAAGGTAGTAAAGAAGTAGTAAAACATCTCTTTTCCTTTAAGCCGCCAGTCTGAAAAATTCCGCCTGTGCGCTGTCAAAGGTGGCGTGTGCGTAATAGTTCAGGGTCATGGTAATGTTGGCGTGTCCCATAAGATACTGTAAGGCTTTCGGATTCGTTCCCGCATTTGCCATGTTGGTACAGAATGTATGACGCAGGGTATGGGGCGTTGTTACCGTCGGCAAAGCTTCCTCATGACTTTTGTTGTACTTCCCTACCAGTTTACGAAACATCGCATTGTAGTTAGTACAAGCCTGTGGTGTTCCGTTTCTTGTAATGAAGAGAAAGCCTGTATAACCGTCAACCGTAAAATTGCTGTTTTTCCTGTTTTGCAGCACTCTCTGTATGGCTTCAAGTACACGATCGCTCATTGGAATTTTGCAAATACCGTTATCCGTTTTCGGTGTTTCTATGCGATAGGATTTTTTCCCGAAGTATTGAAGCTGATGATCCACATTGATTGTCCGATTCTCAAAATCAATATCTCTGTCCGTCAATCCGCAGAACTCGGAAATACGAAGCCCCGTTCCAAGCAGAATAATAAGCTCGTCATGATACTTGTAATAGACCTTATCGCTTTTCACAAAGGAAAGCAGGCTTTCTTCTTGATTAGGTGAAAGAGGTACTTTCGGCTCGGTGTCATCCTCAATGACAGTGTTAATATGAAAGTCAAAGGGATTTTTCCTGATACAGTCATCCTGAATGGCGGTGTAAAAAGCTGCCTTTAGAGAACGCTTATGGTTGCTGATTGTTTTGAAAGAATAACCTTTTTCTTTCATCTGTAAAGCCCATTCCTTTGCATCAGACATCTTTACATTCTCAATGCGGTAAACTCCTCAAGTATTCTCATAAGCTGCTTTCGCGCCTGCTTTTCATAACCTATGATTGATTTTAAACTCCCGCTCTTTTAGTCATAAGATTAAAACGGCGGTCTTACACAACTTGTATATTGCATTTCTTTTCATAAGAGATTTTCTCCTTTGTAAAAACTTATATTTTCCATTTTTCTGTTTGATATTGCATATCCCAAAGTTTTTTATACAATCCTATTTGCTTCATCAATTCATTATGCGTTTTTATTTCCTGTAATAGAATCGATTAAATCGCAAACCTTTTGCATGCTTTCATATAGTAATTTATATATTGCAGAGATTGCTCATCTCGTTGGATATAAAAATGCAGGAAGTTTTTCTTCTCAATTTAAAAAACATATGGGGCTACTCCCAAATGATTACAGACTTAGCAGAATCGATATGCATGTAAATTCCGGTTAATATATGATTGGTATTGTTAGACCGTAAAAATCTCTATTTTTCCGCAGTTCCGGCGATAGAGATTTTGCTTGTCCTCGCAGGCTAAAGCAGAAAGGAAATTCCGAACAAATAGAGCGAGATGAAGTTACATAAAAAGAGTATAAGTCTTGTGCTTTGTATATAATTTTGCTATAATTATGTACAAAGAAAGGATGTGAATACCATGCCACAAATCAGACCGATTACAGATTTAAGAAATACCACAGAAATATCGGAACTTTGCCATTCAAAAAATGAACCTCTTTTTATCACGAAAAACGGTTATGGAGATTTGGTCGTAATGAGCATTGAAGCATATGAAGAAATGCTTGAAACAGCACATACAGATGCTGCAATAAATGAAGCGGAAAGAGAACTTGCTGCAGGCGGTGAACTTTTGAATGCACGGGATACTTTCTCATCTTTAAGGAGAAAGTATTTTGGATAAATACCTTGTAAAACTCTATCCTCGTGCTTACCGGGACTTAGACGGAATCTACACCCATATTGCAGGTACTCTGTTGGAGCCTGCTACAGCTTCTAAAATGGTTGATGAACTTGAAAATGCCATTTTCAGTTTAGAAATCTTGCCGGAGCGTGGAGCGATTCGGCGTATAGGAGCTTACGCAAATCAAGGATACCGACAGCTGTTTCATAAAAATTACACCATCATTTACCGTGTTATGGAAGAAAAGAAGGAAGTTCATATCATAACAGTTAGGTACATACCGAGCAATTTCTAACAACCGAACAGGAGAGCGAAAAGACAGTCTGTAAAAAAACAGGCTGTTTTTCATTGTAAGGTGTTAGTGATGAAATAACCATGATTTTTTACTTTTCGTTTGTTACGCAGTTAAAGGGCGATTTTGAAAGAAAAAGTATATTCCCCTTGCTTTATCAAAACCGCCCTCAAAAATCCTCATATTTTAGGCTCTGATTTACCTCAACTTCGTAGCATGGGCATGAAAAAAAGTGGTGTTCCTTGCTTCTTGTTAAGAAGCGGAAGATCACCGCTTTTACGATTTCCTATTTTATTTTGATCCCTGCAACATACCTTTCGTATCTGCGGTAAAATACTTTTATCTGCAAGAGTTTTTACAGCACATCAAGGCTTTTTCCTCAAAAGTAGTAAACTGGTAGTAAATTCAATCTGTTCTCTTGCAAATATCCTTGTATTTCAAGGGGTTTAAGGGTTAATTTTAAAGTTTTAAGTAAACTTTTATTATTTACCCAATACGGAGGTTCTACTACATCATTCGTAAATACCGGAAGTTCTGATTCTGTAACAATCGGAACTCCAAGCAGTTTTATGTGCTCTAAAATTTCACTTCCGAGTCCTTTATCTCTATAAATCTTTAATCAACATATACGCTTCCGCCTATAAACTCCCTTATTATAGAATTTGAGAGAATCGCAGATTCGTCTTCAATATCCACAAAGAAATCTAAAAAGCTTAAAAGCCTTCGTGCCTCTGCATACTCCGGTTCCTCCTGAGAAATGGCCTCCAGCATTGGCTTTGCATATTTCTTCAGTACCGCTATCTCGTAGACATGATATGAGTTGAACAGTACATCCGCCTGACTATTATACGGAAAAATATTTTTATCCTCTCCTGCCCTTACCTTAGGCCAGTCGGAAATCGTTCCTTTCGCATCATTATTTCTAAATTGGTGATCTCTCACCATCCTTCTCAGGATTCTCTCATCCGTTGTGGGGATTCTGGTGTGAGGATCTATATTAAGCTGCGTCAAAGGACTTATATATATCTTGAATTTCTCCTCGGAGGGAATCTGAAGCGTCATCTTATCGTTAAGTCCATGTATGCCTTCAATCACTATAGGTTGTCCCGGCTCTATCCGGGTAATTCTTTTTCCAAATTCTTTAACACCCGTTATAAAATTAAAAGTCGGTAAATCTACGCTTTTCCCTGAAAGCAAATCGTTCATATTGGAATTAAAAAGTTCTGTGTCAATGGCGTCCAGCCCCTCGTAATTAGGTTCTCCGTTTTCATCCAAAGGAGTATCCTCTCTGTCCACAAAGTAATCGTCAGTACCCAGATACAAGGCGTCCATGCCGTTAACTTTAAGCTGCACGCACAGCCTCCTTGCAAAAGTGGTCTTTCCTGATGAGGATGGACCTGCAATCAAAATTATGCGCTTCTGTCCGGATTTAATCATATCGGCAATTTCTGCAATCTTTTTCTCGTGCAAAGCCTCTGACAGCATAATCAACTCTCTGCTGTCGCCCTTTTCTATAAGTCTGTTCAAATCCTCTACATAATCAACACCCAGAAGCTCGTTCCATCTGCTCTGCTCCTCAAATGCCTCATAAAGCCTTGGCTGATCTCTGTACTCCGGAATTTTTTTCGGATCTCCGGGTAACGGAAACCGCAGCAGCACACCCTTCTTATACTTCCGTACCTCAAAACATTTCAAATATCCGGTGGAAGGAACCATCAACAGACAAGACTTTTCTCTATATCCGTCAAGTTCATAGATTCCCTTATCCACAGCTTTAATAGGCATGTCCGCTTCTGCAAGGCGCCTCATCTCCTCCGAAACGGAAGCTATTTCCCGGTCGGAAAGTTCCCGGGTGACTTTGGTATATAGTCCCTGGTTAAGCGAATTGTCTATGTTTACCCGGCAATCTCCAAACAAGTTTCTTATAGCCACACAGTACAGCAAAGATAAACTGTTTTGATGAACGAGATTAGCACCTTGATTTTTGATATCTAAAAGCTCAACTCTGTCACCTTCATAGAGTTCGGCAGTTAATTCCTTATATTTATTATTAATTTTTGCCAACAAAACAGGGTTGTCGTATCTGTCTTCATAATCTCCATATAGCTTCTCAGCGCTGTATCCCTTTGGAATGTCAACAGTCTGAAAGTTATCTCTCGCCTTTAATCTAAAAAGTATTTTCATTCATAACTCCCTTCTATCGACATTATTATAACACAAATCTGCTAATTTACATTAGCCATATTACCCTTGCCTCCCTTATTCTCCAAAGGCATAAATGGAACATCACCGTCGCTTGCCCCATCACCCTTTTTCTCTGAGCCTTTAGCTTTTTTGCCTTTTAGGATATACTTCTCGTCTTTGCCGGAGCTTCTTCGCTTCCAGTCGGAGTAAAGCTGCACCAAAGCCTGCATCTCGTCTGAATACAATGTAATTCCCCTTGCCATGTGAGTGTGATCCTCGTTCCATGCCCTTATATCGAATTTAGGCGTACTCTGCCCGTTCCAGCTGATGATGTTCAACTCCTTATCCCAACCGTTCTGATTATCAGATATAACTCCTACATGCTCTTTAATTTCAAATAATATCTTGTCATTCTTAGCCATCTTCTTCTCCTTTCCACTGAATAGCCCTTCTGTAATTGGCATATTAGCACTGCTGGAAAATATTGTCAACAGTTTTTCCGTAAAAAAACCCTTGGCGGGAAAAGGCAGTCTTTTCCCATTCCAAAGGTTTGAAATTTCAACATTATTTGCTTTTTAAAATTGTGAGCACGATTTCCGGTCTGTTATTAAGTCTAAACGGAAAAATGCTGTTTCCCAATCCTCTGCTTATAACCATAACAGTATCTTCACAGACATGCACACCCTCTGTCAGCTTCGGCAAAATTCCCTGACCCGGAGAAAAAAGCCCCTGTCCGTTGGGCAATCTGAACTGACCTCCGTGAGCATGACCACAGAAAACAAGATTAGGTTTTCCTGCTGCATATTCCTTGATGTACTGAGGCTCGTGGGAAAGCAGAATCGTGTAAGATTCATCCGTTTCAGCCAACAGCAGTCTGACGCTTTCTGCAAGAATTTCTCTGCCGTAGTCCTCGCCGAGTTCCCATGTCATCTCTTTTATTCCCAAAACAGTCTGCTCCGAAAGTCCTGCAATATTTATATATTCCTCGCCTCTTTTTACCTTCTTATTGTTGTCCAAAAGAATATGAACGCCCATGCTCTCCATTTCCTCGTAAAAGTCCTTGAGCTTTTCCTGATCGACCTTAAGTTCATGGTTTCCGTTCACATAGAAAACAGGCGCAAGGTCATTCAGTCCCTCTACCGCCTGCATGGCAAGGCGAAAATCTGTATGGTTTCTATCTATTAAATCACCTGTAATAACGATAATATCAGGCTTTGCTCTGCGAACCTCTTTAATCAGATCCTGCTGATTCTCGCCGAACTTCTGACTCTGTAAATCAGATACTTGAACAATTCTAAAATCATTAAAATTCTCAGGCAGAAAGACGGACTCCACTGTTCGCTTGCTGACTTCAATCGCCTTATTACCATATTTAATATATCTGCTCATTCCGTAGCCCAGTGCGGCGGCGGCTCCTACGCTGCAAACGGTTTTCTTCAGTAAATTCATATGTTCCCCTTAAAACCTTTCCGAACGAAACTCAAGTTCAAATCCAAAATTATAAATCTATTTCCAGTTCTACCGGACAATGGTCGCTGCCGAATATTTCAGAATGTATCTTCGCTTCCCTTATTCTTCCCTTCAGCGAGTCGCTTACAAGGAAATAATCGATGCGCCACCCTGCATTATTTTTTCTGGCATTAAAGCGATAGGACCACCAGCTGTACACGCCTTCCGCATCCGGATACAGATACCTGAAAGTATCTGTAAATCCCGATTCCAAAAGTTCGCGGAATTTGCCTCTTTCCTCGTCGGAAAATCCCGCATTTCCGCGGTTACTCTTAGGATTCTTAAGGTCGATTTCCTGATGGGCCACATTCAAGTCACCGCATAATATGACGGGCTTTTTCACGGACAATTCTTTTAAAAACTCTCTTATATCGTCTTCCCATTTCATTCTATATTCTATGCGTTTCAGCTTCTCCTGCGCATTCGGCACATAGACATTTACCAAATAGAAATTCTCATATTCCAAAATTATTCCCCGGCCTTCATCGTCATGGGAGCCGAAATTATACTGAACGCTCAAGGGTTCTTCCTTTGCAAATATCGCCGTTCCGGAATACCCTTTTCTCTGCGCATAGCAGTAAAACTCCTTATATTCGGGAAGATCCAAAACCGCCTGACCCTCCTGCATTTTCGTTTCTTGTATACAAAAGAAGTCTGCATCCTGCTCCCTAACTATATCTTCAAAGCCTTTTTTCAAAACAGCCCTAAGCCCGTTTACATTCCAAGAAATAAGTCTCATACCTGCTACTCTCCCTGCATTTTTTCTTACATTATACCACAAAAAAGTAAAATCTCCCAAGCCTGAGCTCAGGAGGTTTTGTATGAGTTAATATGAGTTAATTATGAGAAAGAATGTTATTAAGAAAGTTTTTCCTCGCCTCGGGAGATGTCTTGCAATCTCCTTTTGACAGTTATAAGTATACTAAAACATTATGTTGAAAAGCAGACAGTTCCTTGTATATTTTCAGCACATATTTTGTTATCGTCTGTATGAAATCGACACAGAAATTACAACATACTCACCTTGCATATAAATATCAAGCCGCCTTACCATCGGAAAAACCCTTTTTTCTCATACTCCTTTCTCTCAACGCTTAAGACCTTATAGCCCATCTCTCCCAGGGCCTTCGAAAGTTCTTCATCCCCTATATACCCTTCCGCTGCAATCTCGGCAATACCTTTGCTGTGACTTGCCTTCACCTTCTTTACATCAAAATTTTTTCTAACGAGATTCTTTACATGCGCCTCGCACATGCTGCAGGACATTCCGTCAATTTTCACTATTAATTTTTCCATCTTTTCACTCCTTCCCGGGTGTCATTCCATGGTCTTTAAGACTTCAGCCATGGAAATCTTTTTGATTTTCATAAGCAGTATGCTTTGGATTACAAAGTAACTCAGAATTCCGATTCCCATAATCTCCGGAATAATCCAAGGTGCCATGTAATAATCCAGCCAGCCTCTCATTTCCTGTCTGACCATGGCCTTGTAGATATTCTTCAGTGCCGGCTGAACAATTACACCGCAGATCACAAGCGACAGTATGACGACAAAACCCGTTGCTCTGTTGTAGAGTTTTCCCGCTTCGCTGCTGGTATATCCGAGAATCTTTATCATGGAAATAGCTCCTGCATTTTTCTCCACTATCAACTTTGCCAGCATATATATCACAAGCATATACAATATAACCGAAAACACCTTTATCGTATTGAACGCACCGCTCATGGAATCTGCCAGCTGCCTGGAAACCTTGTTCAAATCCTCTTTAGTTAATATCGTCGCTATAAGCTCCTTCTTAATTCCTTTCAGCCGGGAATCCGAAAAATACCCGTTGAAATAACCCTTCTCTTTGTCAAAGGTTTTCTCAAAATTTGAAGAGCTCATAAATATTCCAAATCCTCCTGTGTATTTGTACATCCCCTTTATCTTAAACCTGTATTTCTTATCGCTGTACTTCTTCTTTACCTCGATACTGTCTCCTATTTTCAAATTGTATTTTTCCATGTAATTGCTTGTGGCTATAACCTGATTTTTTTCGTCGGCTAACTTTAAGTTTTTTAAATAAGCCGTATTTTTCTTAATTCCGTAAACGCTTACATCATCTTTTTCATTTATCTGAAGAACCTCAAGAGCATATTTTTCCGGCTTTCTTAAATGGAATTTCTGCTTTGCAACAGGCACCTGCCCTTTTAAAACATATTGGTATTTTGCCATCAGAGATTTATCCACAGACTCAGAATAGTTGTCTATGAGAGGTCTTAAGAACAAGCCGAATAAAAGCAGCAGACTTGCCAAAAAAATTCCTATAAACATTACTATGTATGTGACTTTATTCTGCAGTATTATCCTTATTCTAAACCTTGTAAAGAAAGGAATATTGCCCAGTTTTACGGCTCTTTTGGCTTTTCTCAATCTGAAATCATGCCTTAAAAACTTAATAGGAGAAAGCCTGAATGTCCACATCATTACACACATAACCACCACTACGATTATTATCGCCGGGATGATTGTGGTCAGAACAAAGGCCTCTTCATTCCAAAGGGTTTCATAGGTGGTAAGAGAGTAACTGTTATAGTATAATGCCGCCATTACTTCCTTGAATTTCCAGTAACCGAAAGCGTTGCCCACGGCAGCTGCCGCCAATGTCACTGCAAATGGCAAAGTGGTATAGTGCAGAATCAGCGAAGCTTTGGAATACCCTGAAGCCCTTAGGGTTCCTATCGCGCCGGCTTCCGCCTCCAGCGTGCTCCTTGTGGTAACGCCGAAAACAAAGGCGATAATTACAATGACCATGTACAGGAGTATGAGAAACATGCCTTTATCTCCGCCCATATCATTTCCTGTAAAGGTAATTGCCTGATTATCCAATCTCTGAATTATTTCTTCCAGAGCATTGGTTCTGTCTCGAATTATAACCTTTGTTATTGCGTCGCACTTTTTCTTTCTCTCCTTGTCGCTCAGGTCCTTTCTGTTGTTTGTCCAAGCATATTGATAATTCACGGCTTCGTCGATTTTGTCAAATTCATATTGTGATGCAACACCTACGCCGAACCTTGCGGCATCAAACATGATGTCCGAATTATTTTCAAACAGCGCGCTGTAATCGGAAAGCGCCACATAGCCGCTGATTCTGAGGGTTCTTCCCCCTACTTTTATTTTATCACCCACATCCATCTTATTATTAATTGCAAATAGGCGATCGATCGCTATTTCTCCATGTTTTGCAGGAAGTTTCCCTTTAAGTACATCCTGCCTGTTCACAGCTTTTCTGGTTACAAATACCTTAAGTTTGTAATCCGAACCGCTTCTTGCCATCTTATAGAAGGATTTATAAACCTTAACATCCTTTTTTTCTATATCTTCAATAAGACTTTTTTCCGGCTTTCCTGCAAGAATAAAATGACCGTCTTCCACATTATATCTGTCAAAGCTTTCGTCATATGTTTTTTTCAGGCTGTTATCAGCCACGAGAAAGCCTGATACTGCGCCAATCATAATAACCAGAAACAAAAACAATGCAATATATTTCCCTATGTCACTCTTTAGTTCCCTAAAAAATCTTTTATTCAAAGGATTTCTCATTATGCACCTACCATTCCAGTTCTTCTGCCCTTGTCTTTGAGCGGCTTTCTTCTCTGTCAACAATTCTGCCGTCTTTCAGGACTAAAACTACATCCGCCATTTTCCGCAACGCCTCATTGTGAGTAACCAAAATAACGGTGGTTCCGTATTTTTCATTAACATCTTCTATAAGTTTTAGAATCTCCTTAGATGTTTTGTAGTCCAATGCTCCGGTAGGCTCGTCGCACAACAGTATCCCCGGTCTTTTGGCTATGGCACGACCTATTGCGATTCTCTGCTGCTGCCCTCCTGAAAGCTGGCTGGGAAGCTTATCCTTGTGCTCCCAAAGACCAAGTACATTAAGCAGTTCAGAAACAGGCAGAGGGTCTTTGGAAAGATATGCACCCACCTCTATATTTTCCTTGGCTGTAAGATTTGGGATTAAATTATATGATTGAAATACATAACCCAGATACTCTCTTCTGTATTTGGATAAAATTTTCTCACTTTTTCCCGTAATCTCTTTTCCGTCAATTTTAATAGTTCCCGAAGTGGCTTCTTCTATTCCTCCTATTATGTTCAAAAGAGTCGACTTTCCCGAGCCTGACGGACCCAGCATAACGCAAATATCTCCCTCCCTGATTCCGCAAGTAATGCCGTGAAGCACTTCTTGACGGTTTTCTTTTTCTCCAAATGACTTGAAGATATCTTTCATTTCAAGATACATTGATTTAACTCTCCCTTCCCTAAACATTTGCCTTCTCTGTCATGATAATATCATAAATGCCGGAATCCCGCCAATGCGTGATTCCGGCTCAATCTCTTGATCTCAAATTAAACTGCCAGCGCTGCCCCCAGTTCTTTGCACTCTGCTGTTCCCTCGTCGTCCGGTGCATAATTGCACATTACGCTTCCTGCGGCAAGGTTGATTCCCGCCGATGTACAATCATCTTCCCAGTCGCGAATCCACTGACCGTCTCCCCATCCGTAAGATCCGAACAGCGCCACTTTTTTATCCTTCAGACTGTCCTTAATGTCATCGTACATAGGCTGAAATTCTCCTTCTTCAAGAACTTCATCCCCCATAGCGGCACAACCCAGTGCAATGCTGTCAAAATCCGCTACCATTTCCGCATTGAATTCTTCAGGAGTGAAAACTGATACTTCCGCACCCTTTTCCTTAGCGCCCTCTGCCACAGCCTGCGCCATCATTTCAGTGTTACCTGTTCCGCTCCAATAAACTACTGCTACTTTCATTTTCTCTTCCTTTCTGCTAAAACTAAACAGCTACGATCAGCCTTTCAACCGATCTTCCCTTCATTAACTGCTCGCTATAAGCTTTGGTACACTTCTTAAAGCGATTGAATATTTTCTTCGCTTCTTCCTCGTTTCCGTAAACCTTCCATGTACCGACACACTTACAGTTCTCGGCCTTGTTTTCTATAAAACCCTTCACATCCTCCGGCGGATAACCCAGAAACAAGCCTATCTCGTGGGGAAAGTCCTTTGCTCCTCGCATTCTCCTCATAAGCTGCCCCAAAAGACAGCTTCCGTCACCGCAGGTGTACCCGCATTTTTCGAGAATCAGCTTTGCAACGGGACATTCCAAGTCTTGCTTAAGTCGCTTGGGTCTGTATAAATAGATTACAGCCTTATTATCAAAATATCTGAGAGGCAAAATGCGCAGCCCCTTGGGGGACAGCATTCTGTTAAGTTCTCTGAGGTCCTGGTGCAATTCTTGAATATTCCCTACTTTGCAGGTAAAGATATTGCCTGTTTTCAGCCCTGCCATAGTCGGCGAGCAGTGACCTATTAATAAATCCTCTGATATTCTAACCATAGTTAATTTTTAACTCCTTTTTTCCTATGCGTGTTGTTCCATTATGTTTCTCAAAGCCGCCATGGAGCTGGAATGAGACCTTACGATCACCGTATCCGTTCCCTTAGTCTTGCTCAGAGCTGTCCTCACCATCTTATGAGAAACGGTGCTTGTAAATAGGACCATCAGGTCAGGACATCCGATTTTTTTCTTCATAGCTTCGTTATAATTCACAAACACCTTCGCCTTGCATCGGTATTCCTTGCACAAACTCTTGTATTTACAAACCATACATTCGTTACCGCCTATTATTACTACGCTCATGAATATTTCCTTTCCGCCGTATTCGGCAATTTATCATCTATATAAACTTGTATAATAATATTTTATGCGGTTAGTTTCTTCTAACTCATTCTGTTAAAAATTAGTCAGCTTATCCAACTGTTTAATACCCAAGTTAAATATAACTAACCACTGTTTTTAAAAAAATTCTAAAGGGGAATCCTTTCTTTTAAAACAAGTTCCAAGAACCCCCTCAGAATCCAATTATTCTTTAATCATCAAATTACTCTTTAATTAAATTAGTCATGCTGTTGGTTCCGATAAATAAAGTAGACATGTTATGTAACAGCGCCGCGGAAGAAGGCTGAATCACTCCGGCAACTCCTAACGCTATGAGACCCCCGTTAAATCCGATGATTCCTCTGTAATTATTATTTATTCTCTTCATCAGTTCATTGGACAATTCTTTGAGTCTGACAAGACCGTACAAGTCATCACAGGATATGGTGATATCTGCAATTTCTCTTGCTATTGCGGCGCCGTCGCTGATGGCTATTCCGGCATCGGCTTCTGATAGTGCAGGAGAATCGTTCACTCCGTCTCCAACCATTATAACCTTACGCCCGAGCGCTTTTTCCTTCCGAATATATCCGGACTTATCTTCCGGCAAAACCTCAGAAAAATATTCATCCACTCCTATTGCCGATGCAACCGAGGCCGCCGTTTTTTCGCTGTCGCCTGTCATCATTACCACATTCTCTATCCCAAGGCTGCGAAGTTTTGAAATAACATCATTCGCCTCAGTCCTTACGGGATCACTTATGCAAATCACCGCCGCAAGCCTGCCCGAAATTGCCATGTAAAGATGGGAATATTCATCAGGCAAATCATCAAAACGCTTTTCTTCACCCTCCGGCACAACCGACTTTTCATCCTGAAAGACAAAGTGATGGCTTCCTATTATTACTTTCTCGCCGTCTATGACACTGGAAATCCCGTGGGCAACTACATACTCAACCTTTGAGTGGCGCTCCTCGTGATTCAGTCCCCTGACACGCGCTTCTTCAACAACTGCATTTGCAATGGAATGAGGATAGTGTTCCTCAAGACACGCCGCAAGTCTGAGCATCTCAACCCTGTCATTGCCGCCAAAAGCAACCACATCTGCGACCTTCGGAGTCGCATGGGTCAATGTTCCGGTCTTATCAAAAACTATGGTGTCTGCCTCTGCAACGGCTTCCATAAATTTCCCGCCTTTAACGGATATGCCGTATCCCCGTGCTTCTCTCATTGCCGAAAGAACTGAAATAGGCATGGCAAGCTTAAGTGCACAGGAGAAGTCCACCATGAGAACGGAAAGCGCTTTTACAATATTCCTCGTAAGCAGGTATACCAAACCTGTCCCAAGCAGCGTATATGGCACCAGGTGATCCGCCAGATGAGAAGCTTTATTCTCACTTGCGGACTTGAGCTTCTCAGACTCTTCAATCATTTCAACGATTCTGTCGTACCTGCCGCTTCCGCTGGTCTTTTCTACCTGAATTATACACGCTCCCTCTTCCACAACGGTTCCCGCATAAGCATAACTGTCTGCCTCTTTCCTTACGGGCAGGGATTCTCCCGTCATAGATGCTTGATTTACAAAGGCTTCTCCGTAAACCACCTTACCGTCAAGAGGAATCATGCTTCCTGTCCTGACGACTATATAATCGCCAACCTTAATATCTGCAATCGGGGTCAGAACTTCCTGCTTATCACGGACAGCCCAAACCTTATCCACATCAAGAGACATGGTTCTTGCAAGGTCGTCTACACTCTTCTTATGTGTCCACTCCTCCAGGATTTCTCCTACGCCGAGAAGGAACATTATGGATGCCGCAGTCTTAAAGTCCCTCCTGAAAAGCGAGACTCCGATGGCGGTGGCATCCAGAACGGGCACCTCAATCTTACCCTTCATCAGAGTTTTAATACCGGTATACATATATCCTGCAGATTTACACACGGTTACGGCAATGCCCAGCGATGCCGGCAAAAACATTTTGAACAAAGTTCGCTTTACAATGCACATCACCAGCTTTTCCTGATAGGCACGATTAAGCTTCCTGCCCGTTTCTTCCGGAAGAAGTTCTTTATACTTTTCAAAATTATACTTCTTGAGAGCATCAATTACAACAGCTTTGCAGGTATTGTGATGTATGGTGGCACAGCATGTTCTTTCGTCAACCCTTACCTTCGATACACCTTCAACACCTGCCAAATAATACTCAAGGACATCCGCTTCCACAAGGGTCATCTTGTTTCGGCACACCTTGACCCTTATCCTTCGTCTTGACTCGTGTTCTATGCTAAACTTCATGGTTCAGTCTATTCACTTTCGACAATTTCTCTTTTTTCGTCCGACTCCAAATTTTCGTTTATGTCCTGAGCTTCTGAAAGAATGTCGCCGCAGTTTTCTCTCACCTTTGAAACGGTACCCATCACCGAGTCCTTTGCACGAAGCGTAAGTGCTGTCGCATGGGTGTATACTTTCTTCGCATCTCTGCTTGTTAAAGCCTTAAGTCCCGCAGTTCCTATGATGATTCCGCCTGCCAGAAAACCGGCTCTCTCCCAAATCTTTTTCATGTTTATTTACCTCCTAAATTTTTTTATTACCATTTTATCTCATATTATCATTATTGTACCAAAGCGGCAGCGGTTTAGACAACACAAACTTTACTTAAACAAATCTAATAGCCTCCTTGCCGCTTCCCCTCGGTGCAAAACAAATTAAAAGTAAATTAAAATTTAGGTAAATTCCTTTAATTCTTTTCTATTTTTTCTTCGCCTTTGAATCGCAGCTTCCTGCCATACTGCATCCTGCGCAGCTGCTGCAGGAGCCTTGACCTTTTCTTTTCTTCTTAACCAAGTCTACTATAACCGCTGTCACCAGAGCGGCAATTACCAGGCAAACTATTATATTGGTTACATTCCAAGTCATACCGCTACCTCGCATTCAAACGAGTCTTTTTATTAGGATCAGGTCTGAACAGAAGATAGAGAACTCCAAGAAGTACAGCTCCTGCAACACATGTCCATATGCTGAAGCCCACTTCTCCCGTCGCAAAGCCTCCAAGTTGGTAAACCATAAGTGCCAGACAGTATGCCGCTACATTCTGAAATACGATTGCAAACCAGAAGAACCTTCTGCTTCCCATTTCCTTTGCAATAGTTGAAATTGCAGCAAGACAAGGTGAATCAAACAGATTGAAATATAAAAATGAAATAGCCGCAATCCTCGTAGGGAAGAAACTGTCAAAGGCAGCCTTCATGGACGCATCATATTCTTCGATTTCGCCAAGTCCCGAAAGTACTCCCATCGTGGTTACGATACCCTCTTTTGCTACAAATCCGCTGATAGAAGATGCAACCGCCTGCCATGTTCCAAAGCCTAAAGGTGCAAATATCCAAGCAATTCCGCCTCCGATCACCGCCATCAAGCTGTCCTGGGGGTCGACAAGACCGAAAGAGCCTCCCTTAAATCCGAAGCTGGACAGGAACCACATTACGACGCAGCAAAGGAAAAGTATTGTTCCGGCTTTCTTTATGAATGCCCAAACTCGTTCCCATACATGAATCAAAATACTTTTTACCCCCGGAATGTGATACTGCGGAAGTTCCATAACGAACGGAGCCGGGTCTCCCGTAAAAGCTTTCATCTTCTTCATTATGATGCAGGATATTATTACAAAGGCTATTCCCGAAAAGTACATAAGCGGTGCAACCCACCATGCTTCACCTATCAGATATCCTGCAATAGCCGCAATTACAGGGAGCTTTGCTCCACATGGAATTGCAGTGGTTGTAATCATAGTCATCCTTCTGTCTTTCTCGTTTTCGATGGTGCGAGTAGCCATTATTCCCGGTACCGCGCAGCCCGAAGAAATCAAGAAAGGAATAAAACTCTTTCCGGAGAGTCCGAATTTGCGGAAAATGCGGTCCATGATGAATGCCACACGAGCCATGTATCCGCAATCCTCAAGGATAGAGAGAAACAGGAACACGATGGCCATCTGCGGAACAAAACCGATAGGTGCTCCCAGACCTCCGATTATACCGTCTACAACCAGAGAAACTACCCATTCAGATGCGCCTGCACCTTCCAAGAACCCTTTGACCGTCGGCTGAATCCATTCACCTACAAACACATCGTTGGTCCAATCCGTAACATAAGTTCCGACAGATGTTACTGCGATATAATACACTCCAATCATAACCAAAACGAAAATAGGAAGAGCCAAAATCCTGTTTGTCACAACACGGTCTATCTTGTCTGATAAAGTCAGACTGTCCTGCTTAGCCTTCTTGTGCACAGAAGCGGCAACCACATCTGTGATATATTTATATCTCTGATTTGTTATAATGCTCTCAGTGTCATCGTCAAGTTCATTTTCACAGTCTGCAATGTGCTCTTCAAGGTGCTTTTTTAGTCCGGCATCAAGCTTAAGTTCCTCCAAAACTTTTTCGTCTCTTTCAAAAATCTTGATTGCATACCAGCGAAGATTTTCTTTGGAAACTATGTTGTCTATAGACTCCTCAATGTGTGCTATGGCATGCTCAACAGCGCCGGTAAACACATGTGGAGCTTCAGCCATCTTCTTTGACTGCGCCGCCTCTATGGCTTTCTTAACAAGCTTGTCGCCGCCTTCCTTTTTCAGCGCGCTTATAGGCACAATATCGCAGCCAAGCTGCTTGCTGAGCTTTTCGATATCGATCTTGTCCCCGTTCTTTCTAACTATATCCATCATATTCAATGCTATGATTACCGGAATATTCAGTTCCAGAAGTTGCGTAGTAAGATACAGGTTTCTTTCTATATTGGTACCGTCAATTATGTTGATAATTGCGTCCGGTCTTTCATTCACCAAGTATTTTCTCGTGACAACCTCTTCAAGAGTGTAGGGTGACAGTGAGTAAATACCCGGTAAATCCTGAATAATTACATCCTTATTTCCCTTTAGTTTTCCATCTTTCTTTTCGACTGTAACACCCGGCCAGTTACCTACATACTGTGTGCTTCCTGTCAAGTCATTGAACAAGGTCGTCTTTCCACAGTTAGGGTTTCCTGCCAAAGCAATCTTAATTCCCATCTGATAGTGCTCCTTCCCAAAAGTCGGTTCGTATTAACTAACCTGCTAATAAAAAAAATAACAAAAATTACTCCACTTCAATATTGACCGCTTCCGATTTGCGAATCGAAAGCTCATATCCGCGAACTGTCAACTCAATAGGATCTCCCAGCGGTGCAACCTTACGGACAAAAACTTCGGTTCCCTTGGTTATACCCATATCCATAATTCTTCTCTTTACAGGGCCGGATCCATGAAGTCTTTTTACCACTGCACTTTTTCCTACCTGCACCTTATCTAATGTGCCCATTCTTTCCTCCTATACCATAATTCTGTTGGCCATGCTCTTATCAAGGGCGATTCTGCTGTCTTTTACCTGCAAAATCAAATTTCCCTTAATTTCATTTACCACTGTAACCTTGCTGTCTACTACAAATCCCAATTCAGCCAGATGTTGACGCACCTTGTCACTACCTGTTATCTTCTTAATAATAAGGACATCACCTGTCTTTGACATAGTTATCGGCATCATATCAAACACCTTCTTCCTCTTGCTAAATTACAGCATCAAACGATACTATCATGCCACACTATTTTTTTACTATAGCTTAGTTTAATATACCTAACCCTCTTTGTCAATAATTCCGCCTCAATTAGTTAGATAAAACTTATTGAAAAATTTCTTCATTGCAAAAGCTTTGCATCGCCGCCGGATTTTAAGACTAAAAATCAGATAAATTCAGAGTTTTGTTGTTCCAATGGGTCTCTTCCTTCTAAATCAGCCTTGCAGTTTGGGGTTTATTGTGTTACCCTTGTGGTATATACCATATGTATTCGTTACCGATGAAGTAAAAGTAGGAGAACAACATGCAAATTAATAAATCCGCAGAAGATTATTTGGAAGCTATGTTAATGATGAGAGAGGAACGAGGTTACATTCGCTCCATTGACATTGCAGCTAAACTGGGAGTTACAAAACCCAGCGTTTCTTACGCTACTAAACACCTGAGAGAAAGTGGACACATTACGATGGATCCCGACGGGCTCATCACATTGACCGAGTCCGGAATGGCTGTTGCCAAGAAAATATATGAAAGACACAATATCCTGACAGAGTTTTTCACAAAGATTGGGGTCGATCCTGAAATTGCAAGGGCAGACGCCTGCAAAATCGAGCATGATTTGAGTACCGAAACTTTTGATGCCTTCTGCAAATACATCGGAAAAGTTAGGGAGTAGCACGCCCTATATTGCAGTAATACAATAACCCCCGAGGCTTGCCTCAGGGGGTTTCATTTTTTCATCCTACAACGGTTAAATGATTTCAGGCTTATAGGACAAAAAGAGTTGGTAAAAACATTTTAACACTTTGGAGTTGAACTCTATTTATTTTTCTTCAAAATCTCCACAATTATTTTACACTAATGCCTGCCGTTTTGTGATTATCAGTGATAATTCCCTTTCATATTGACAGAACAGGCGGCAAACTCGTGCCCCACAAGTGCTGAAAAATTAACAATTCCATGCCGTGCGAGGCGTTAGTTCTAAGGTCTATGCAATCCATAACATACTATTTTACCATATTTTTTCTTGAATTTATAGTCTTTTTTTAGAAAATTTCAACATTATAATAATTATGTCAATAATTTCAATATTTTATTCGAAAAAGGGGCTTAAGTATGAAAAAAATTATATCCACAGTATTAGCACTTAGTCTAATAATATCTACATCTTTATCTATATTTGCCAACTCTATTGAAAATATTCCACCTAATAGTCCTGAAAATAAAACTGAAGTTTTAAACATTGATGGCGAGAATGTTAAATACACAACGAGTGAAAATGGAAAAGAGATGGCAAAAATTAACAATGTTATTAATAAATTAGATCCATATGTAAAATATAACAATGCTACTAATGAGTATTTTATAGATACAAAAAAACTACCAAAAACTATTACGAAATCAGAAATTAGAATTGCTAATAGAATAATCTCTAATACAAATCAAAATAATTTAATAAAATCATCTGCACATAATACCGTAGTAAAAGCCAAGAAAAAAGGAGGTGTTACAAAGTTAGTTTTGCGTTGGTATGGATATGATTTATATTTGAGCCACCGCGCTTGTAATCTCCTCTTTAAACATCATTCCCTGCCTATCGCAATTGTTGGAATTCTTCATCCCGCTGCTGCTGCGGAAGTGATTGCTTGGGCTTATCTAATACACAAAGTAGACAAAGGTAATGGCGTAATCGTGAAATTAGTTAGAGGCGTACCTGGAACGCCGCTACCGGTTTGGGTTAGGAGGCAATAGATGGAACATATGAGAATTGTATTAGATGTACTTGCCTGCATCATTCTTTTAGGTGGTTACTTTTTGCATAAAGTTGGCAAAATATCCCGTAAGATTTCTATATACTCAAGAGTAGTCGGAGTCATTCTATTGATAATAAGCGCAATTTTATCATATATAAAAACATAGCGTAGCATCAAAAAACAGAGACTTTGGGGCTTATAGGATAAAAAGCGGTCTTCTGGTGGTGCTATATGCACTCACCGAAACCGCTTTCAGCTTCAGAAATATTAAAAACAATGCCAACTGATAAAAGTATTAAGGTTATTTATGATAGACTTTCAATGAAAAACAAACCGGACAGGACTATTCCAAGTTGGGGAGATGCTGTAGTTTGGACAGAACTACATCGTTCATCAAATTATCCTGTATATTGGGATTAGCCACCAACTCTTTTTGTCCTATAAGCCGATTTTCATAATCTGAGAGTGTGAGATTTTTTCTGTAAATTAGCCTTCTATGGCAGTTATTAGAAGAGTCTCGCCGGAATTGGCCGACTCTATTGACAACTCCAATATAAAATATTAGATAAGACATGTCAAGAGCCGCTCAATTTCTGAGCGGTTCTTGTGTGTTTCTATGCCTAATCTATAGGGGCATTCTGCCCTCGTACATTACGCTGAATTCTCCATATGCCTTACCCCAGTTTCTAATAGGCTGAGTCCATTTGCTTGTAGCCTGAAGAGTCGAAAGGTACAAGGATTTCAGAAGAGCCTTATCGCTAGGAAATACAGTTCTCTGCCTATTGAGCTTCTTGTATGTGCTGTTCAGGCTCTCTATCGCATTCGTAGTATAGATTATCTTCCTCACATCTGATGAGAACTTGAAGATAGGAGTCAAAACATCCCAGTTGTTATGCCAACTCTTCATGGAATTAGGATACTTGGAATTCCATTTCTCTGTAACACACTCTAATTGCTCCTTGCCTTTTGATTCATCTGGTGCAAGGTATATTTTCTTAAGGTCTGTTGCAAACTCCTTCATGTCCTTGTATGAAACATATTTTAGGGTATTCCTCACCTGATGAACGATACACCTTTGGTATTCCGTCTTAGGAAAGGCTGTAGAAATGGCTTCTTTTATTCCGCTCAGACCATCAGCACAGATAACCATTACATCCTTTACACCTCTGTTCTTGAGACTGTTAAGAACTCCAAGCCAATACTTACTGCTCTCATTTTCACCAATTTCAAGGCTTATTACATTCTTCATGCCGTCGCAGTTAATTCCTATGATTACATAAGCAGCAAGCTTGCGGATTATGTTGTCATCTCTAACAGAGAAGTGAACGGCATCTATGAAGAGTATTGGGTAAATCTCATCAAGCGGTCTGTTCTGCCAATCCTCAATATCCTGAAGAACCTTGTCGGTCACATCGGAGATGAAGCTTTCGCTGCATTCAAAGCCATAAATCTCCTCTATCTGCTCTGAAATCTGCCTTGTTGTGGGTCCTCGTGCATACATGCTGATTATTTTCTGATCGATCCCGGAGATGTCTTTCTGACGCTTCTTAACGACATGTGGCTCGAAACTGCTGTTTCGGTCTTGAGGAACATCAATCTCGAATTCTCCGTAATTGCTGCGAACCTTCTTTCTCTTAGTTCCGTTACGGTAGTTGTCATTCTTGCTGCGCTCGTAACTTTCATAGCCGAGATGCTCATCCATTTCAGCTTCCATCATTGACTTGATCGTTCCTCCAAGAAGATCCTTCAGAGCTTCTTGAATGTCGTCCGCTGTCTCTATATCGTATTCCTCGATTAGAGATGCGATGATGTTTTTCTTTCCCTCGGTTAGAGGTTTAACATGATATACTTCTTTTTTCTTTGCCATAATTAATAGCCTCCTATGGTAATTAGATTCTACCATAGAAGGCTTGATTTTAATTTACAGACTTTTTCTCACACTCTCTCATAAATCGCAATTTCTATAACCTGCAATTTCCGTTAACTACTGCTCCTTTGAATGTTTTAAGTTCAAATAGGTAGGTACATCATCAATCTTAATAAATTTCTGTATGTGATCGTTGCTTCTGCTTCTGTATAAATTTTCTCCGTATAAAACAACTTGGGTGTTCTTCTTTTTATTACCGGATATTAAATCATAAATTCTTTTATCATCTTTACTTTGTTTGTATTTTCCGCTGTCGATATATTTAAACTGCTTATAATATGTGTATTTATTGTCTCTCGTAAAAACTATATATAAACTGTTCTCATCTGATTCTTTTGTTTGATATGTTCCTACGATATTGTTCAACAGCTGTTCATTTTTTTGATGCTGCAAATAAAGCGACACAGCTATTACGATACACAGAGCAATCAGACTTATTGTAACGGT
This sequence comes from uncultured Clostridia bacterium, assembly GCA_945830395.1. Classification (GTDB taxonomy): domain Bacteria; phylum Bacillota; class Clostridia; order Peptostreptococcales; family Anaerovoracaceae; genus Aminicella. Next base: position 1,286 of record CALZYE010000009.1, on the reverse strand, counting down.
AATCTTGTACCATCTAAACTCATGTGACATATGTTTCATAGAAAACCTCTCACTACTAATGCGTTCTTATGGCATACTGATCCTGTTTTTCTAAGTTCTTTATTATTCCACCAGAAAACTTATACCATTCAGAGTCTTTGCTTTGTCTCCTATATATGATATATTTACGAACCCTGTATTGTTTACAAACTTTTAATTTATAATAATATTTTCTACTAGGTACACTTACGAAAAGTCCCTTTTTTTCACTTCTCTTTCCAAAAGTAATTCCTATACTCCCTTTCCCAAATTTTCCGCCAAAATTTATGGAAACATTAATAGAAGGACCTCCACTATCAATAAAATAGAAGCCTCCACCTGTTTTAAATCTATACCCTAACCTCGCATCTTGATTACCAGCCAAATGATATTTTTTAGGGAGTTTTTTATAAGAGGAATATACATATTTATAGTCACCATCTTCCATGTGAATTATTTGGGAACCCTTACTTTTTTGTAGTGCACTTGAAATTCGAGCGTATCTATGAAGTAACTCCAAGTTTTTCAAATTAACATCCTCTATAAAGTTATTTCTGCTCTCAACTTCAATATTTTTGATTTTTGATTTTATTAACTTATTACTAAGATCCGAACTTATTGCATCATTTAACTCTTTTGTTTTTATATTTGTTTTTAAATAAGACAAATCTGTCGCCTTACTTTTTATTTCATATTTGTTTATTTTACTTGCAAATATCGGAGAAATACACACTAAACTCATGAAAATAACCATTAAAACAACTTTTACATTTCGTTTCTTAAAACTTATACTACTCATAAACACCTCTTTTCTCATTAAAAACTCGAAATCACCTACACATATTCTATCACTTTATTTCAATAAAGAAAAGATTTTTTTGAGAATAAACATATAAGAATTAAAGAAATTTAATCCTTATATATTCATTTGGGTTGTCGCACCAGGTATCGCACTTTAATGTACAATAATGTATAGTTTTGTACACTTTTCATCCCTTGAATTAAGGTTTTGCGAATCATGCTCCTCTTATGCAATCGTTGAAAACCCTATATTTTCAACGATTTTTACACTGGAGCGGGCGATGGGAATCGAACCCACGACGCAAGCTTGGGAAGCTCGAATTTTACCATTAAACTACGCCCGCACACAAACGATATTATACACGCTATAACGAATATTTTCAACTGTTTGTGTCTCAAACAAATTTTCTTATTGTAGCTTTACAATAGATGTGAGACCTCAAGGTATAGAAAAAAGCGATTGAGTC
>CALZYE010000008.1 GCA_945830395.1 uncultured Clostridia bacterium | reverse complement strand
GTGCCTTATGGACTTTTTTACTTTACATGTTCAACTTGATTTTACAATCGGCGTATTGTATTCCTTTATCTTATTGTAAAGGGAAGCTCTGCTGATACCAAGACTTTTTGCTGCCAGAGTGACGCCGCTTTTTTCGTTGCCATACTCTTTTAAAACCGAGGAGATAAATCGTGCTTCTTCGCTTGCCATGTGTTCTTTAAGAGTTAGCTTTGAGGCAGGTAAGTTGTCTATTGCAGATAGGATGTCAGGTGAGCATGATGATAATGTGAGCACGGAATCTTTTGTGATATTTACTGCATATTCAATGGTATTTTCCAGTTCTCTGATGTTACCCGGCCAGCTATACTGTTTCAGTCGAGATATAAATTCAGTATCAGCTCCAATTATATTTTTCCCAAGCTTATCACTATAAGTTTTGATAAAATGTAAAACCAGCTCATCCATGTCTTGAAGGTGATTGCGAAGAGGCGGAATACAGATGGGAAGAATATTCAAACGATAGAAGAGATCCGGACGAAACCTCATTTTATCAACCATGGTTTCTATATCTTGGTTGGTAGCTGCGATTACTCGTATATCGAGATCTGTAGGGTGAAATCCTCCAAGGCGAACAATTTGATGTTCCTGCAAGACTCTAAGCAGCTTAGCTTGAAGATGAAGAGGCATATCTCCTATTTCATCAAGGAATATTGTGCCGCCGTTTCCCAGTTCAAACAGACCCGGTTTTCCGCTTTTGTTTGCACCGGTAAATGTGCCTTGTTCGTATCCGAAAAGTTCACTTTCTAACAGGCTGTCAGGTATTGCCGCGCAATTAATTGCAACAAACGGTTTGTGACGGCGCGGACCGAGTTTGTGAAGGCTTCTTGCCACAAGCTCCTTACCCGTTCCGGTTTCGCCGCGTATTAAAACGGTAGAAGTGCTTAATGCAAATTGTTTTATATTCTTTTTTACTAATTCAATTTCGGGACTGCATCCGATAATGCCTTCTTGATTGTCCATTACATTTTCTGCGGATGTAATTAGACTGCGGACTGTTTCAAGAGACCTGAGAATAAACAGAAATTCTTTGTCAAATTTGTTGCTGTGAACGATAGGTTTGAAGTTGACAATCATGCGCATAAGTTTATCCTTAACAAGTATCCCCACTTCACGGTTGGAAAATTGTACACCGCTCCAAATAGCCGCCTCAAGAGGATTGCCCGGCGGAAGTAGAGAGGTTAAGGAAAATGATGTATCTTCACTCTCTGTAAGTCCGAACAAATCAAGGAAGTTATTATTATATGAAATTATATTACATTGTGCATCGCACATGAATACAACCGTGTCAATGGTATTTAATAGTGCTGACAGGTTTTTTGCAGAGGCAAGTGCAGCATTTTCCGCCACTTGCATTTTGCCGGATTTAACCATTACATCTATTAGTGTTTTAAGAAAGACCACCGTTTGATCCTTTCGTTCAAGATATCGCTTCTTTGCCTTATCTGAGAATGCTATCATGCTCAGGTATCCCGACCATTCGTTTTCAATCCTAAACGGTACTGCAATTTCAAGTTTTTGAGTACATGACTTGGCTTTTGCACAACCTTTGCAGAGCTCATTTTCTCCGGGGTTATCAATGATAACCTCTTTTTTGCTGTTCAAAAGACTTTTTATATATGGTGTGTACATAGGCGAGCCTTTGGCGGGCATATATTTATCGCTGCTGGCAAATATTAAGGAGTCCTCACCTACGACTACAACTTCAACATCCGGAAATATACCGCTTACAGCTTTTGCAATTGTAGCAGCTATTTCCTTAACATTGGCAAGTGCATCTGTTTTCTTCTTCATAATGACTCTCCCGATATAATTTGTTCTATCAACACCTATCGCAAATATTATAACCGTAAACAAAAGATTTGTCTATTATTTTAGAAAAAAATAATAGACAAATCTAAAATAATAGAATACATGTATAAATGCCGCAAAATACATACTGTAAGCAGGGAGAAAAATAAATTTGCATTATCATTTTCCAAAAAACTGGATGAACTGATTCGTAATCACTGACGAAGGGCTATAAACAGAGAAGAAATTAGTACTCATGATACCTCAATAGCTTGCTTTTGCAGTAAATAATTGGGTTTGTAAGTCACTTGGCATATTCTTTGCTTTATCTATATAGTAATTAGAAATATCAGGTAGAAGTTTCCAAGAACCGGAGGTTAGTTATGAACAGTAATGTTAAGGAAGTAAGAAACATCCCGATTACAGCAAGGGTGGAAAGATTGCGTAAGGCGGTGCTTGAGGCAAAGCCAATATTGTGCAGCGAAAGGGCGCTTGCAGTTACAAAGAGTTACCGGGAAACGGAAGGAATGCACTATATAGAGAGAAGAGCAAGGGCATTTTACCGTATACTGGATGAGATGACTCTTCAAATTTGGGATGATGAACTGATTGTGGGAACTTTAGGAATTAACGGGCGCAGATCGGCTCCTGTTTTTCCGGAGTTTTCAATAGAATGGATGAAGGATGAATTGGAGGAGTCGCTTGAAACAAGAGAACAGGATACATTTGAAGTACCTGAATATGTAAAGAGAGACATCAGAGGAATCTTCGATTACTGGGAGGGTAAATCAAATTGGATAAAGTACAGAAATCTATTGCCTGAAGATACCAAGCATGTTAGAGATGCCTATGTTTTCTCCCGTGATTTATTTGAAAGGGCAGGATATGGACATACAGCATACCAGATAGAAAAGGTACTTAAAGTGGGTCTTTCCGGACTGCGTGAAGAAGTGAACAGCAAGTACGCAGAACTTGATTTAACAAATGCCGAAGATTTAGAAAAAAAATTGTTCTACGATGGACTTAAAATTTGCTTTGATGCAGTAGAAAACTATGCTAAGAGGTATAGCAAGAGAGCATTTGAGATGGCGGCTGCCGAAAAGAATGAACAGAGAAAAGCGGAGCTTCTTAAGATAGCAGATGTTTTCAGCCATATTCCCGTTAATCCTGCCAGAGATACATGGGAAGCGCTGCAGGTTGTGGAAACAATGCAGATTGTTCTTCAGCTTGAAACAAGCGGCGATTCTATTTCACCGGGAAGAATGGATCAATACATATATCCGTACTACAAACATGACATAGAAACGGGTAAGTATACCAATGAGCAGATACAGGAACTTTTTGACTGTATCTGGATTAAATATAACGAAATTGTTAAGGTGCAGGATTATGAATCGATATATGTACATCCTGGATTTCCGCTGACTCAAAATGTAACAGCGGGGGGAGTAAATCTTGACGGCTTAGATGCGACAAACGAACTGAGCTATATGATGTTGACCTGTCAGGAGCATATAAGGCTGCAGCAGCCACAGTTTACATTCAGATACCATGAAGGAACTCCGGGCGACATAAAAATGAGGGCCGCAGAGATAATAGAATATGGAACGGGAATGCCGGCGCTCTTTGGAGATAAGGGCTGTATTGCTTCAATGAAACGAGCTTTTCCTGATATGCCTGAAGAGAATATGAACAATTATGCAATTGTCGGATGTGTGGAGCTTTCCCCTCAGGGCTTTCAAGGAAGGGTTAACGGCGGATTTATTAATCTTGCAAGGATAATAGATATGGCGATGAACGATGGAATCGACCGCATGTCTGAAGAGCAGCTAGGACCTAATACAGGAGATCCGGAGAAATTTGAATCCTTTGATGAACTGTTTGATGCAGTAAAGAAGCAGCTTGCATTTTTTATTCATCATCAGGTTGTAAATGCTATGGTAGTAGACTATATCCAGAGAGAGAACACTCCTCATCTTTTTCTTTCATCCATGATTGACGGATGTATCGAAAAAGGAAGGGATATGACTAAAGGAGGATCAAGATGGGGAGGTACGCCTATTCTCATCGGAGGGATTGCAACGGCATCCAATTCATTAGCCGCAGTAAAACAAAATGTCTTTAAAAGCGGTAAGTATACAATGTCAGAAATCAATTCGGCACTTGATGCAGACTTTAAGGGAAAAAAGAACGGCAAGATCCGGCAGGATCTCATATCTGCTCCTAAATACGGTAACGATGATGATTTTGCAGACGATGTCATGGTGGAAATGATAAATGCAGTATTTGCTGAAATTGAGAGTCATAAAGACATAGACGGAAGAAATTACAGTACCTTTACGGTTACCCTCGGAGGAACTGTACCTATGGGCTGGAAAACAGGCGCAACGGCAGATGGAAGAAAAGCGGGAATGCCTATTTCTGATTCGTTTTCACCTGCAAATGAGGGGAAAAACGGAAGTCCTACAGCTATATTTCTGTCTGCAGGAAAAGTGGACCAGAGTCATTTTACACAGGGGAATATATTGAATCTGAAATTTACTAAAACAGCACTTGGCAGCAAGGATTCCAAACAAAAGCTTATGGATATGGTAAGCACCTACTTCAATAGACTTGGAGGACAGGAAGTACAGTTTAATGTGATAAACGGTGAGACGATGAAGGCGGCGCAAAAGAAGCCTGAAGAGTATGGCGATTTGATAGTCAGAATTGCAGGATACAGTGCAAGGTTCGTGGAACTTTCCGAAGAACTCCAAAATGATATTATTGCGAGGGCAGAGCATGAAGCAATCTGAGTCGCAGGTAAGAGGATATATAAGTAATATACAAAGATATAGTATACATGACGGACCGGGAATAAGAACCACGGTGTTTTTTAAGGGCTGCCCATTGAGATGCGGATGGTGTTCCAATCCGGAAACTCAGAAACTGCTTCCCGAGGAAATGATGGATTTGAAGCAGGGAAAGAAAGTTATCACCGGAGAGGAAAAAAGTGTAGAAGATGTCATTGAGATAGTTTGTCGTGACAAGGTTTTCTACCAAGAATCAAACGGAGGAATAACATTGTCAGGCGGAGAAGCATTGCTGCAGCCTGAGTTTGCCAGAGCCATTTTGGATACCGCTTCTGCCTGTGGGATACACACTGCAATAGAAACCACCGGTTTTGCAGAGCCTTGCGTATTTGAACAGGTGGCAGATGGGGCGGACCTCATACTGTTTGATATTAAAGGGATTGATGAAGAAAAACATATTATGAATACAGGTGTCTCAAATAAAACGATTCTTGAAAATCTCAGGGCTGCAGCTGAGAAAAAGCGTAATGTAACAGTTAGGATACCTGTGATACCTTGTCACAATGCAACGACAGAAGAACTTCAAAAAATCGTAGACTACTCAGTTTCTGTAGGTATAAACAGGCTGGAACTATTGCCTTACCACAGATTGGGAGAACCTAAATACAGAAGGCTTGGAAGAAAGTACCGGTGGGAAGGAATTCCTATTTTAACGGGAGAAGAGCTAAAAATGCTGAAATCTTCCCTGATGATTCCCGATGGTGTAGAGCTTATGATTATATAGCAGATAAGGAGAGAAAATATGAAAATCTCAGAGAAGACAAGCAAAATAATTAATCAAGATATGAAAATCATGTCGAGCACAACCAGATGCCCGTATTTCCCGCTGGTAGTGGACCGCGCCAAGGGAATATATGTTACAGATATTGAAGGAAACACATTCATTGACATGATGTCAAGCGCTGCAGTTATGAACACCGGTCATAACCACGAAAGAATAGTGAAAGCCATAAATAAACAGGTGAATAAATTTATTCACTATACGCCTGCGTATATGTACCATACTCCGCATACGGAGCTTGCGGAACTGCTTATTGATATTACGCCGGGAAGCTTTGAGAAAAAAGTTGCATTTGGTTTGTCAGGATCATCTTCAGTGGATGGAGCAATTAAGGCGGCTAAAGCATATACAGGAAGAAACCGAATCATATCATTTCTGCGTTCATATCACGGGACGACAGTCGGAGCCCTTAGTGTGTCAGGGTATGGTCCCGAGATGAAAAGAAAAGTCGGAAATCTCATGGAGGATGTACACTTTACCCCCTACCCTGACAGCTACAGAGGGTATACTCAAGATGAATGCATAGCAAGACTTCACGAACTTCTTGAAACGGTTGTTCCTGCAGAAGAAGTTGCAGCCATAATATATGAACCTATTCAGGGAGATGCCGGTATCCTTATCCCTGAGAACAAATTTTATACAGAGCTTGAGAAAATAGCTCGAGAAAACGGTATACTCCTTATTGCTGATGAGGTTCAGACCGGTTTTGGCAGAACAGGCAGTATGTTTGCCTCTGAATTATTTGATATTCAGCCTGATATTATCGTTATGGGTAAAGCAATCGCTTCCGGTATGCCACTTTCTGCTATGGTAGGGAGAAAAGAAGTTATGGAAGGCTGGAGTGCTCCTGTTCATTGGTTTAATACGGCAGGCAATGTTATATCATGTGCTGCGGCAGTTGAAACGATAAATGTAATCAAAGAAGAAGGGCTTCTTGATAATGCAAAGAAGATAGGCAGTTACATTACAAACAGATTAAGAAATATGATGAAGGAACATGAAATGATTGGTGATGTCAGAGGAAAGGGACTTCTTATAGGAGTTGACATTGTAGCAGACAGAGATACAAAGGAAAGAGACAAGAAATCAACTGCCAAGTTATGCTGGAGGGCATGGGAAAAAGGAATGATTCTGGCTTTCTTCAGCAGCAATGTTTTGAGGATTGAACCACCCTTATCCATGACCATGGATGAGGCGGAGAAAGCTGTTGATATATTAGAAGAGGCTATGTACGATGTAGAAAACGGTTTGGTTTCAGACTCTGTTTTGGCGAATATAAAGGGATGGTAGCTGAGTATAAATAAAAGATCGATTTGAGAACCATAATATTTCTAAAAAAATAGAATTGAACCTAAAATGTATCTAAAAAAATAGAAAAAAATGAAGGCGTTGAAAATCTGACACTTTAGGGAAATATTATAGATTCACAATATGAGATAAATCCAAATTTCTGGAATGCTTATATCCCACCAAATGATAACCGTTAAAAGATTTTAATGAAAAAGTCTTTTATAAAGCCTGAACTACAGTAATTAAACTTAATTTTTATATAATTAAGCTTTTTCGGTCAAAAGTGGTACGATTGTTGCTTTTTATATAAACAGTTAATGATCAGTTATGTTAGAGAAAGGAAGAATTGTATGGAAGCGTTATATGGTTTTATAGGAACAATGAATTCGTATCTGTGGTCTAACGGTATGCTTATTTTGTGTTTCGGCACAGGGCTGATTTTTACAGTATTGATGGGTGTACCGCAAATTCGTATGATACCTGAAATGGTAAAGCTGTTATTCAACGGTAAGGCTTCTGAGGAGGGACTATCTTCATTCCAAGCTTTCACATTGGCTATAGCCGGGCGTGTAGGCGTAGGAAACATCGCAGGTGTCGCAACTGCTGTTTGCATGGGAGGTCCCGGGGCGATATTTTGGATGTGGATGGTTGCAATTATCGGCTCAGCAACTACCTTTGTGGAATGTTCGTTATCTCAGCTTCACAAAACAACAGTAAATGGAGAGTATAGAGGAGGTTGGTTCTACTATATAGGAAACAGTTTTAAGGGTTTGGGAGCATTTACGGCGGCGCTTTTTGCAGTGACGATGCCGCTTACTCAGACAAGCTTGCATGCAAATAATATTGCGGCGGCATGTAATAATGCATTTGGTATTCCAAAGATTGCAGTCGGAATTATAATTGCAATTTTGCTCGGTTTAATCGTATTCGGCGGAGCGAAAAGAATCGGACATGCAGCAGAGACTATAGTCCCTGTTATGGCCACTGCATATATTCTTGTTGCACTTATTGTTATTGTTGTTAACTTTTCTAAAGTGCCGGCAGCTTTTGGGCTTATCGTATCGAGCGCATTCGGAAAGAGCCAGCTGATTGGGGCTACGATGGGAAGCGCTATTATTTGGGGAACCAAGAGGGCTATATTCTCATCGGAGACCGGACTTACAACAGCAACACCCTCAGCAGCTTCGGCAAATGTGTCGCATCCTGTAAAGCAAGGACTCGTTCAGTCCTTTTCAATATATATTGATACCCTGTTTGTTTGCACAGCTACAGGTTTGATGCTGGTAGTTTCGGGTGCATTCAATGTTCAAGGCGCCGACGGAAAACTGATTTATATGGGACTTGGTGATGCAATCGAGGCCGGACCGGTTTGGGTTTCCAACGCGATAAACACAGTGATGCCTATCGGCGCACCCTTTATTGCGATTGCAATCTTTTTCTTCGGATTCACATCAATTATGAATCACAACTACAGTACGGTATCAGCTGTTTCTTGGTTCTTCAAAGAAGGAAAGATGCCGAAATGGGCAGAGTATGGTATAGATATACTTTTCTTGTTTGGTGCCGTAGTGGGAACTGCTGTTACAACACTTCAATTATCATGGGATATAGGTGATATGTTCTTAGGTGCATGTACATGGATCAACTACATATTCTTACTGATGTCAGCCGGTGTTGCAGTTAAGTTGCTCAAGGATTATGAGAGCCAGAAGAAGCAGGGAATTGAACCTGTCTTTGATCCTGACAAATTTGAGGGTCAGAAAGGATTCAATTTTGATGTAAACTTGTGGAGAACCATCCGTGACCGTTTTAACAGCGGCGAACTTAAAAATTAATATAGGCTAAAATTATATCTTATGAAAAGACCGGAGGTAAGAAATAAATGGCAAAAAAAGGCGAATATGTAAGGATTCACAGAGTTGTTCTAAAGGCGGATGAAAGAACAGCAAAACTGCCTTTGGATACAAAGAAATGCGATCTTGAGATGTGGACAAAAGGGTTTCTTCTTGAAGATGCTGAAATCGGTGATATGGCAGAGATAGAAACGGTTGTAGGCAGAAAAGAGTTTGGAAAACTCATAGATGATGCTCCTAATTACACACACAGCTACGGTAATTCGATACCTGAGATTATTGAGATAGATAATATTCTGAGAAAAGAAATGGGAGGTATTGAATAATGGCACTTGAAAAAGACTATGATTCCGTAATGGGAAGGTCCAATATGATTCAGAAGAAGGCTCTGGGAATGGACTATGATAAATACGAGTTGGGATCAATTTCATTCGACTTTGAAAAGCTTATGGCAGATGTAGGATATTCGGTTGAGGATTGTGCAAAAATAGAAGCGGAAACAGCAGTAGGAAATACTCCTCTCATAGAGCTTCGCAATATTACAAAACTTGCCGGAAAATATGCAGAACCGGGTAAAGGCGCACGCATATTCATCAAGGATGAGATGTGTAATGCATCCGGTTCGTTCAAAGCAAGAAGGGCGGCGATAGCGGTTCATGAAGCAAAAAAGCTTGGATACAAGGGAGTGATGGCAGCGACATCAGGGAACTTCGGCGCGGCTGTAGCATCGCAGGCTGCAATGCAGGGGCTTAAATGTATAATCGTTCAGGAGTGTTATGATTCCAAGGGAATAGGACAACCTGAAATTATCGAGAAGGCAAGGGCATGTGAAGCTTTGGGTGCGGAGGTAATACAATTAACGGTGGGACCTGAACTCTTCTATAAATTTTTAGAAGTTCTTGAAGAGACGGGATATTTCAATGCATCGCTTTATTCCCCATACGGTATAGCCGGAGTAGAGACCCTCGGATGGGAAATCGCAAATCAGACAAAGGCAAGGACCGGAAAATTTCCTGCAGCAGTAGTGTGTACGCAGGCAGGCGGAGGAATGATTACGGGGACGGCAAGAGGAATAAAAAAGGCAGGAGCAACTAAGACAAAGATTATAGGAGCTTCAATTGATCTATTCGGATTGCATATGGCATCAGATGAAGATTTTAACAAAAAATCGTGTACAACGGGGCATACAGGCTTTGGTATTCCTCATGCATCAAATCCTGATATTTCGGATACGCCCAGATCCGCAGCAAGAGCCCTAAGGTACATGGACAGATATGTCACAGTTACACAAGGGGAAGTTATGTTTACGACGGAGATGCTTGCCAATCTTGAAGGCCTTGAGAGGGGACCTGCAGGAAATACATGCCTTGCAGCAGCCTTTTCGCTGGCTCAGGAATTTCCAAAGGATGAAATCATCGTAGTAGCGGAAACCGAATATACAGGTGCGGGAAAACATATACAACCCCAATTATCATTTGCAAGGGACAACGGCATTGAAATCCGTTTTGGTGACCCCTCTGAAGATATCCCGGGAACTAATTTGATACTGCCTTCAAGCCCTAAGCTCATAAAGTGTAAAGATGCAGATATTACACATATGAGAGAATCATTGATAAAAAGAGCTCTGAAAAAGAACGCACATCCAACAAAAGAGGATATAAGTTTTCTTGCAGCTGAGACGAATACAGACGAGGGTTTTGTTAAAGAAACTATAAAAAAATTATTAAATAGTTGTTAAATATGTACATCAATACATGATCATATTCTCGTAGATTTTAAGATGCATTATTAAAAAAGTATTAAAGCAGGGGTTACTTTTGAGTGACTCCTGCTTTTGCCGGATAAAAATATGATATAATGAGTATGGTATAAATAATAAGGTATTAATATGGATTACAGTGATAGAGGGAGGTAGTGTTGTGCTTACACTTGATAGAGCAAAAGAAATTAATGATTCAATGGTTACAGAACCGCAACTTCGTATCCATGCCATGAATGTTATGGCAGCAATGGGTGCAATGGCTGAGCATTTTCATGAGAATAAAGAGCACTGGATGGCTGTCGGTTATCTTCATGACTACGATTATGAAAAGTATCCGGATGAGCATTTGCAGCATACAGAGCAGGCCTTGCTGGATTCAGGGGTGGAAGAATGGGAAGTTAGAGCTGTACTTTCTCATGGATATGGTCTTTGTACCGATGTTGAACCGCTTACAAATCTCGAAAAATCATTATACACTGTCGACGAACTTACAGGTATTATACAGGCATGTGCACGCATGAGACCTATGGGAATCAGAGATCTTACAGCGAAGAGCGTTATAAAAAAGTTTAAGGATAAGCGTTTTGCAGCAAAGTGCAATCGTGAAGTAATTCTGGATGGATGCAATCGCCTTGGAATGGAGCTTAGGGAGGTAATTGAAGTCTGTATAGAGGGAATGAGACCGTATGCAGAAGAGATAGGTTTGATGGGAACAGAAGTTTGCTGAGTATAAAAATGTGATGTAATGCGAACCGGGGAATTGTCTGTACCCGAAATGACTTCATAGAAAAACCCCTTGAAACCTTATAGTTTCAAGGGGTTTGCTGGCGGAGGACATGGGACTCGAACCCACGAGGCTGTTACACCCTACTCGCTTTCCAGGCGAGCTCCTTAGCCACTCGGTCAATCCTCCAAAACAATATCCAAACAATAATCTATCATAAATGTTATCGATATGCAAGGTTTAATTAAAGAAATTCTAATACCGGACATGAAAAAAATAATGGTATGCAGGGAAATATTTATATAGCAATTTGAAATGATTATGGTAGAATATAAATGTTAATTTGTAGCTTATAGCGAAAATTTTATAATCAATTTTTATAATACAGTGAGAATGAGAACGGGTATTGAGGAATGGTATATTTGATAAGGAGCATATATGGATAAGAAATATTTTTCAGATTATATAAAAATACTTAATAAAGAGCTTGTGCCGGCACTGGGCTGTACAGAACCTATCGCCATTGCCTTTGCAGCTGCCAAGGCGGCATCTGTCCTGGGGGAGAAGCCTGCAAAGCTTATGGCAAAGTGCAGCGGAAATATAATAAAAAATGTTATGGGGGTAGTTGTGCCGAATTCCGATAACAACAAAGGGATCGCAACGGCAGCAACACTTGGAGCCATTGCAGGAGACGGCGATGACGGTCTTAATGTACTTAAAAGTGTTAAATCTGAGGATATAGAAGAATGTAAGAGGCTTGTGGCCTTGGGATATTGCAGCTGTGTTTTAGCCGAAGGGGTAGAAAATCTTTTTATAGATATTACTGCTGTCTCGGAGGACAAAAACGGCAAGGAGTTGCACAGTGCGGAGGTAATCGTTTCAGATACCCATACAAATATTGTGAAAATATTAAAAGACGGCGAAGTTATCTATGACAAAAAAGATGATGATAAAGCAGATGAGCATATTGCCCATCCTATGAGTATAGCTAATATTGTTGATTTTGCAGCAAATGTGCCTATTGAGGATATAGAGGAAATATTTAAAAGACAGGTTGAGTATAACACAGCCATTTCTACTCAGGGACTGACAAATCAATATGGTGCAAATCTGGGAAGCACGCTGATAAAAAGCGGAAATGCTTCATTCAGCTCAAGGGTGAAGGGGAAGGTTGCTGCAGGTTCCGATGCGAGAATGGGCGGATGCAGCATGCCGGTTATTATAAATTCAGGCAGTGGAAATCAGGGTCTTGCCGTTTCTCTTCCTATAATCGAGTTTGCAAAAGAGAATTTTTTGCCGGATGAAAAGCTTTACAGAGGCCTTGCCATAAGCAATCTTGTATCAATTTATATAAAGAAGAAGATTGGAAGTCTGTCCGCCTTTTGTGGGGCATCATCTGCGGCAGCAGCCTCAGGAGCAGGGATTGCTTTCCTTAAGGGATGGGAAGTTCCGCAGATTGAGAAGGTAATAGAGTCCATACTTGTGAATGTGGGCGGTATTATTTGTGACGGTGCAAAATCAACATGTGCGGCAAAACTTGCCACGGCGCTTGATGCTATGCTGACATCTTTGGATATGTTGGAAGCCGGCTTTGAATTCGGCTTGGATGAAGGCCTGATGGGAGAAAATGCTGAAGAGACGATTTCAAATGTCTGCTATGTGGGTAAAAACGGAATGTCTGAGACAGATGTGAATGTACTTAAGATTATGACAGGTGAAATTGACACCATGGTATAAAAAAACATTGTAAATAAAGAATACGGGGAAAGTAGAAATATTTTTGCTTTCTCTTTTTTATGACCTGAAAAGTGCAACTTTTTGAATACTTCTTGCGTTATATATTGTAGAAAGCGCTAAGAAATATTAAGTGATAAAATCCACAATAAAATTCTTGACAATAAATTTGTTTGAAAGTATAATGGGTAAGATTATTGAACTAAATATGTGGACTGTGACGAAGACAGTAGTCCCGGGTAATACCCTTACAGAGAGGATGGGCAGGTGAGAGCCATCCGGTGAACCGGTGTATGAAAATCACTTCTGAGTCCGACACTAATGAGTGGCCGCCTTGAACACGAGGATGGCAACATAGGGTGGTACCGCGGTTGAGAATTGATCGTCCCTAATAGACATTGGGTCTGTTAGGGGCTTTTTTATATACCTGTGGTATGTCAAGAAAACAATGATTGCAGGTATTTGTACTCTTAAGACCCGATACAGACAGACCAAAACAGGAAGGAAGAAGAAAAGATGTTTGAAAAGCTATCAGAAAAACCTGTTGCAGAGGTGCAGAAAGAACAGGTTGCAAAATGGAATGAAGAAGATCTTCTCAAAAAATGTGTAGAAGAAAGAGAAGGCAAACCGCAGTTTGTATTTTATGAAGGACCTCCGACTGCAAACGGAAAGCCGGGAATACATCATGTTATGGCTCGTACGCTGAAAGATTCTATCAACAGATATAAAACTATGCAGGGTTTTCAGGTTAACAGAAAGGCAGGCTGGGACACCCACGGTCTTCCGGTAGAAATTGAGGTTGAAAAGCAGCTTGGGATTAACGGAAAACAGGAAATTGAAGAGTACGGAATCCGTGAATTTAACAAAAAGTGCAGAGAATCTGTTTTCACATACACGGGAATGTGGAGAGATATGAGTGAACGCATGGGTTACATGGCAGATATGGACGATCCGTACATTACGCTGGACAACGACTATATAGAAACTGAATGGTGGATTATAAAGAAATTCTTCGATAAAGATATGATTTACGAAGGACACAAGATTCTGCCGTACTGTCCAAGATGCGGAACGGGGCTTGCCTCCCACGAAGTTGCTCAAGGATATAAGGATGTAAAGGTAAACACCTTAACGGTTAAATTCAAGAAGGTTGGGACTGCAAACGAGTATTTCCTGGCATGGACAACCACACCTTGGACGCTGGCTGCAAATACGGTCTTGACAGTTGGGCCTGATTTTGACTACATAAAAGCGAAGATGACCTCAGGCGAGGATGAAGGAAATGTATTCTATCTGGCAAAGGCTCTTGCCGATAAAGTTTTGGGGGAAGGCAGCTATGAGATCTTAGAGGAAATGAAGGGCAGAGACCTTGAATATATGGAATATGAACAGCTGATGCCTTTTATAAAAGCTGATAAAAAAGCTTTCTTTGTAACATGTATGGACTATGTTTCCATTGAAGACGGTACAGGCATAGTTCACTCTGCACCTGCTTTCGGTGAAGACGACTACCAGTGCGGAAGAAAATACGATTTGCCTATGCTTCAGCCGGTTGACGAAAGGGGAGAATATACTGATACTCCTTGGAAGGGGCATTTTGTAATGGAAGAAGGGCTTGATGTTGAAATCATCAAGTATCTTGCAAAGGATGATAAAATTTTTGCTAAGGAAAAGGTTTCTCATAATTACCCTCACTGCTGGAGATGCGGAACACCCCTTGTTTACTATGCGAAGCCAAGTTGGTATATTAAGATGAGCGAGCTTAAGGAGCAGCTGGTTGAGAATAACAACAGTGTAAATTGGTTCCCTCCGTTTGTGGGTGAAAAGAGATTCGGAAACTGGCTGGCAGAAGTTAAGGACTGGGCCATTTCAAGAAGTCGCTACTGGGGAATGCCTATCCCGATTTGGAGATGTGATTGCGGACATCTTGAGTGTATCGGAAGCAGACAGGAACTTCTCGAAAAGGCAGTAGAAAAAATAGATGAGACCATAGAGCTTCATCGTCCGT
The DNA here is from genome assembly GCA_945830395.1 of uncultured Clostridia bacterium. Lineage (GTDB taxonomy): Bacteria > Bacillota > Clostridia > Peptostreptococcales > Anaerovoracaceae > Aminicella. The sequence goes on along the minus strand of CALZYE010000008.1, from coordinate 63,018 downwards.
TTGTAGATGATGTCCATGTTAAATGTCCTCACTGCGGAAAACCGATGACAAGAATCCCGGAGGTAATAGACTGCTGGTTCGACTCCGGAGCAATGCCGTTTGCACAGTGGCATTATCCCTTTGAACATAAAGATGATTTTGATAAGCTGTTTCCGGCTGACTTCATCTGCGAGGGTATAGACCAGACGAGAGGATGGTTCTATTCTCTTATGGCAATTTCTACATTTATCATGGGCAAATCGCCTTACAAGAATGTTTTGGTAAACGATTTGCTTTTGGACAAAAATGGAAAGAAGATGTCAAAACATATCGGAAATACTGTTAATCCATTTGAAATGCTCGACAAATACGGTGCAGATGCAACTCGCTGGTACCTGCTTAATGTTTCTCCTGCCTGGTCACCTACGAAATTTGACGAAAACGGACTTCAGGAAATCGTCAGCAAATTCTTTGGAACCCTAAAGAATGTTTACAACTTCTTTGTGCTTTACGGAAATCTGGACGATATAGATGTGAAGAAACTCAATGTTGCATATGAGGAAAGACCTGAACTTGACAGATGGATTCTGTCGAAATATAACAAATTGGTGGGAGAAGTAACGGATTATATGGATTCCTACGACCACATGAAAACCGTCAGAGCAATTACGGACTTTGTTAACGAAGACCTTTCCAACTGGTATATAAGAAGAGCACGCCGGCGTTTTTACAGCGAAGGTATGAGCAGGGATAAGGAAAGTGTTTTTGCGACCACCTACGAGGTTCTTGAAGGTGTTGCCAGAATGATTGCACCGATAGCTCCGTTTATCTCAGATGAAATGTATCAGAAGCTGACAGGTGAAGAAACCGTACATGTGGCTTACTTTCCTCAGGCCAATAGCCGGCTGATCGACGAAAAAGTGGAAGAAAGAATGGATGTTGTAAGGGCAATCTGCAACTTGGGACGAGGTATTCGTGAAAAAGAGAGTCTAAAGGTTCGTCAGCCTCTCGCAGGAGTTCTCGTGGACGGAAAGTACAAGGAACTTATACAGGACATGGCGCCGCTTATTATGGAGGAGTTGAATGTGAAAGAAGTTGTATTTGCACAGGAGCTTGGCGAATACATGGATTTCTCTTTGAAGCCTAACTTCAAAGTTGCAGGACCTGTCCTCGGAAAAAATATTAAGGCCTTTGGCGGGGCTCTTGCAAAGGAGAATGCGGAAAACTTCATTGCAAAACTTGAGAAGAACGGCAGCCTGGAGCTTGACTTAAACGGAGAAAAGGTTTCTGTAGAGAAAGAATTTGTAGACATAAGGATTTCCGCTAAAGAGGGCTTTGCAGTTGCTATGGAAAACAATGTATTTGCTATACTTGATACAAATCTGAGCAAGGAACTGGTAGACGAAGGAATAGCAAGAGAAACCATCTCTAAAATTCAGCAGATGCGGAAGCAGAATGACTATGAAATGATGGATAATATCAATATATTTATTTCGGCAGATGCGGAAGTTATGGGCGCAGTGAGTAAGTATGAAGAGTATATAAAGAGCGAAACCTTGGCATTAACCCTTGAGGAAGCCTCGAATCTGCCGGAGTTTGATATTAACGGTCACAAGACAGGGCTTAAGGTTGAGAGAGTATAATGATTGATCTCAGAAACTTTACACTGGCGGAACTGCAGGATTTTGTTGCAGATATGGGTCAACCTGAGTTTCGGGCAAAACAAATCTATAACTGGATATATAGGGGTGTAAAAAGCTTCCGGGAGATGAAAAATCTGCCGGAAGCTTTCCTAAATGAGTTGGAAAAAAAGTGCAGCCCGGGAACTTTAACATTGGAAAAAAGACAGATGTCCAAGGAAGACGGGACTCAGAAGTTTCTTTTCGTTTTGGAGGACGGACATAAGGTGGAAAGCGTATTCATGAAGTACAAATATGGAAACAGCGTTTGTATTTCATCTCAGGCAGGATGCAGAATGGGTTGTAAATTCTGTGCGTCGGGACTTTTGGGACTTGCAAGAAACCTAACGGCAGGGGAACTTGTTTCTCAGGTTATGGATATTGAAAACATAACGGGAGAGAGGGTGAGCCGTGTAGTTGTGATGGGCACGGGGGAACCTTTTGATAACTATGAAAATCTCTCCAAATTTCTATCGATAATGAATGACTCAAATGGAAGAAATATGGGGATGAGAAACTTCACCGTATCCACATGCGGTCTTGTCCCTGAGATAGAGAAATTTGCGAAGGATTTTCCCCAGGTAAACCTTGCAATATCACTGCATGCGGTAAGTGATGATATTAGAAGCGAGATAATGCCGGTGAACAACAGATACAATATTTCGGAACTTATGGCTCAGGCAAAAAAATATACGGAGATAACCCACAGAAGAGTGACCTTTGAGTTTGCACTTATCAAGGGAATAAACGATGACGAGGATACCGTAAAAGCATTGGAAAAACTTGTTTCGGGCATGCTATGCCACATAAATTTAATTCCTCTGAACGAGGTGAGCGAAAACGGACTTAAAACGGCGGGAAGATCCAGGGGATTAGAAATATGCGGTTATCTGGAAAGGCATGGAATTCCGTGTACTGTAAGAAGACAGCTGGGCGCAGATATAAGCGGTGCCTGCGGTCAACTCAGATTGGACAGCTGAAAAAAATGCGTACAAATTATTTCTGCAATTCTGTAAAAAAAGGTTTTTTTAGATTGAATAATAATTGAATTTGGTGTATAATTGACTGCAATAAAAGAAAACCGATTGGAGGGCGATAATATGGTTAAACTACTTATTGGACACAAAGGAACCGGCAAAACCAAGCAGATGATTGACTTGGCAAATGACCAGATTGAAAACAGCAAGGGAAGTGTTATTTTTATAAACAAAAATTCCAGATTAATGTACGACCTCAAGTATAGAATAAGAGTAATATGTATGGAAGACTTTGAACATATTACAAATAGCGATGAATATATTGGTTTTATATACGGAATCATCAGTTCCGATCACGATATAGAAACTGTTTATATTGACAGTATATTGAAACATGCAGACTTCTCACTGGGAGATCTTCCTGAATTTCTGCAGAGATTGGATGCTATTTCAAAGAACTACGGAATGAATTTTGTAGTGAGTCTGTCGGCTGAGATGGAAGAGATGATAGGCGTTGATTTTTCAGGTTACGAGCTTTTGAACTGAGAGAACTCAATAATTAAGTAAATACAGGGGCAGTTTTGCCCCTTTTTTTAATAGGTTGCAGCATGATTAATTTAGAAAAAATAATGAAATTATATAAAGACAGGCCTGCCGAATATATCGGAAAACATAAGGACTTCAGCGTGCTCGTGCCCATAGTAAGGAGGGGCGAAAAACTGTTTTTCATGTATGAGGTGAGATCCGGCGAGCTGGACAGCGATCCGGGGGAGATTTGTTTTCCGGGAGGTCATGTTGAAGAGGGGGAAACCTTCAAAGAGGCGGCATATAGAGAAACGGCAGAAGAGACGGGTATTTCTTCAGAAAAAATCAAAGAGATTGGAACCGGAGGCATTCTCCAAGGCTATGCAAATTACACTCTGTACACATATATAGGACTCATAGAGTACGAAGATTATGTTGATGCCGAAATTGAAAGAAGTGAGGTACAGGAACTTTTTTTAGTGGATATTGAGGAACTAAGGAATGTACCGTTTGAACATATTCACCAAAGAGTTGTAGGCGAAATGGGAGATGATTTTCCGTACGAGAAAATCGGCATAGACAGAGAATATAAGTGGCGCCAAGGCTCGTGGATAATTCCCGTTGTGAAAATAGACGGAAGGACTATTTGGGGACTTACGGCTCGAATTACAGAGCATGTACTGGAAACATTTAGAAATGCAAAATGATATTATGAGTATAAAAGATTATATTGAAATTATTGAAGATGCAAGGAATATTGTAAATAAAACTTCTGAATGTTCTTTTAGAAAAACAGAAATTTTCAATAAAGCTTTTGAAGAAAATAGCCAAGTTTCGCAGGAAGCGGACGGCGAAAATATGTTTCGTAATAAGATTTATCACGCAAACAATATTGTTTTACTGAAGAAATTGGCAAATTGCCCGGAATATCGAAATAGATTCAGCCTCATATACATAGATCCGCCGTTTTTTACAAGGACCAACTATCACGCTACATTGAGCTTAGGTGAGGAGAATGTAAAACACTTGGCGTATGAGGATAAATGGAAAAGCGGAAAGAAGGATTATCTGATTCAGCTTGCGTCAGGTTTGCTTCTTATGAAGGAAGTTCTCTCAGATGAGGGTCTTATATGGCTTCACTTGGACTGGCATATCGTTCACTATGCAAAGATACTGATGGATGAAATCTTCGGAGAGAAAAACTTCGTCAATGAGGTGATTTGGACCTATAAATCAGGAGGAAGCAGCAACAGAAGATTCTCCAGAAAACATGACAATCTTCTGGTATACAGCAAGACCTCGAAGTATAAGTTTAATCCTTTAAAGGAAAAATCCTACAACAGACAATTTAAACCTTACAGATTTAAGGGCGTTGAGGAGTTTGAGGACGGGCAGGGATGGTATACCATGGTCAATATGAAGGATGTCTGGAATATAGATATGGTGGGAAGAACTTCAAAAGAGCGTACAGGTTACGCCACGCAAAAACCTGAGTTGTTGCTTGAGAGGATTATTGAGTCCTCAACATCTGAAGGAGATCTCTGCGGAGATTTCTTTTCAGGAAGCGGTACCTTGGCGGCAGCCTGTGAGAATCTCGGAAGAAAATATATAGTGTGCGATGAAAGTAATCTGGCAGTTGAAAGCTGTATTGAAAGAATGGCTAAGAGGAAAGGGTTCTTTGAGGTTAGGAGAGCTTCTGAGTTTCGTAAAACATCTGATGCGATAGATGGGGATGAGCGAGCAAAAGACGGTGTAAGAAACTCAGATACCTATAAACCCTGTGGGAAGGTACAGATTGCAAAGCGGAATCTTACGGAATATGAACTTGCTGTTTCTGCAAATACAGATTTAAAATACTGGAGCGTGGGATTTATTGATGATGAAGGGGTGTTCAATTCACATAAGACTTTTTTTCGGGAAAAAAATAAGTTAAAACAACTGTGTATAGTAGATAAAGACTTTTTTTATGATAGAGATGTCGTGGTTAAAACTGTGGATGTATTCGGTAACCGCAAATATATAGAGGTAGAGGTTAAATAAGCCTAAAAAATATGCCCCGTCTGATGTGCTGCAGAAACACCTCAGGCGGGGCTTTTCAGTTATGTCTTTTTCGGGGAAAAGGCACGCGCGGGGAAACTACAGCTCTTCCGACATTTTCTTTGCCGTCATTTCAAAGTAAGAGCGTACGCTTTTATCCAAATTGTACAGATCTTCCGTTTCTGCGGCGGAAACAGGTTCTTCCGAGACAGATGCGGCGATTAAAATTGCAGCGTATGTAGGGGTGTGAAGATTTTTACCGGCTTCCTTTCCCGTTTTGTCTAAGCTGAGCTTCAAGTTGCATATCTTCTCTATATTTTTAAGGGAAGCGGAACTTGTCATAGGATCCCAAAGAGCTTCGTTTATGGCTGCATAGAATATCCCCTCCATGGTAGATTCCAAGTAAGGCTTGTAATCCAAGACTTCCTTACTTTTTTTGCAGTCTGCCGTGTATTGGTTTAAGTATAGTTGATAGTCTTTGCTGTGGCGAATAACTAAATCCCGAGCATAACTTATATTGTTTTTATTCAAGATTTCAACTTCCTTTCGTATTTTCTTTATAAAATCAAAGTCGTTCATATGCGTATATTATACCATGTCAAAAGATTTTTTCAAACATATTTATTATTGTAAACATGCAAATTAAATAATTTCAATCCTTTAGGGCATAAAAAAATAAATTATTGTAAACCTTTTGCTTGAGCTTTACGGAAAAGTTTGTTACAATGTATAACTACAAGCGGAGGGAACATGGCACAGTTATATTATAGATACAGCACCATGAATGCTGGAAAATCGATAGAATTGATAAAGGTAGCATATAATTACGAGGAAAGAGGCAAGAGAGTTCTTACTTTGGTGCCGGCTGTTGACAACAGATACGGTATAGGGCTTATAACCTCAAGAATAGGTCTTCAGAGAGAAGCGATAACAGTGAGTGAAGATACTAATATTTTGGATTTGTTTATAGAAAGAAACGACGATAAAAGGATTGACTGCATATTGCTTGATGAATGTCAGTTTCTGAAGAAACACCATGTGGAAGAACTTGCGGAAATAGTGGATAGCTATGATGTGCCGGTCTTAGCCTATGGACTTAAAAATGACTTTAGAAACGAATTGTTCGAGGGTTCATATTACATGCTGGTTTATGCGGACAAAATTGAGGAAATAAAAACTATTTGCTGGTGTGGCAGAAAGGCGACCATGGTGGCAAGAGTTATAGGTGATAAGATTGTAAAGCAGGGAGAACAGATACAGATCGGAGGAAACGAGATGTATGTATCGCTTTGCAGAAAACACTATAATGACGGAAGGACAGGTCCTGACCGTTAAGTTATCAAATGTAGTTTTGGAGGAACGCCAAACATGAGAAAATCCGTATTAAAAAAAATAATAGCAGTTTCGGTGGGACTGACATTTGCCGCAGCTCTTGTCGGAGCAGAAAGTCATGCCGTGTCTTACGGAGCTGCCTCAAAGGTTACCATAACTTCAAAAGACGGAGCAAATATAAGAGAAAACGCTGATACATCCAGCAGAAAAGTCGGTGAGATTAGAGGAAACAAGACTGCAGCTTTCAGTTTTGTCAAGTACATAAAAAAGAGCAGTACCTCAAGCGTCAACAAATGGTACTATCTGAGCAGTTATAAAGGATATGTGAGGGGAGATCTTGCTAAAATAGTTACATATACCAAGGCTTCGGGAAAAACGACAGATTCCTTAAATGTGAGAAAAGGCCCGGGAACAGCCTTTGATAAGGTTACTATGGTAGGAAAGGGCGCAAAACTTTCTGTAAATTACACTGCAAAGAATATTGCAAAAGAGAGCTGGTACCACATAAGCTTCGGTAAAACAAGCGGATTTGTAATGGCAAAATATGTGAAATTATCTTCCGCATCAAGCTCAAACAAACCGACGAAACAAAAAAAATCTGAGAAAAAGAAGCCTAATACGAAAAAAACAGATAAGAAAAAAACGGTAAAAAATACAGTTAAGGGATTTCCGGACAGCTATAGAAAATATCTGGTACCGCTGCAGAAGAAATACCCCAACTGGAAATTCATCCCTGTAGAAACCGGACTTACATGGAGCCAAGCCACATATAAGATGATGCAAAACCCCGGAGCCAATACTATATGGCACTCCTACGGAAAATCTTTTAGATCTACGGTTCCTGGCTGTTATAATTATTTGTCAAATTATTATTATCCTAAAGACGGTTATAATTTCTACGGAGCCAGTGAGCAGGCAGTTAAGTTTTATATGGATCCGAGAAACTGGCTGGACAGCGACTATATTTTCCTGTTCAACGATTATAAATACCATGGCGGAATAGATTACCTTCCGGTTGTGAAAACTCTGTTTAAAGGCAGAAATAAAACTCTCTATAAAAATGCTAAAAGCTTTGTCGCTGCCGGAAAGGCATACGGTTTGAGTCCTATATATCTGGCTGCGAAAGCCGCAGAAGAACAGGGGAGCAAAATTAACTGCGGAAGAATGTCAGGGAAAATGGTGTACAATATATTTAATATAGGCGCTTATGACAGTGCGGGAGGCGGTGCGAAAAACGGACTCAAATGGGCCCGAAGTACATCTCACAGCACATACCTGACTCCTTGGACCAGCGTTGACAGGGCTGTTAAAGGAGGAGCAAAGTATTTAGCATACAATTTTGTAGGAAACAGGCAGAATACTGCATATCTTGAGCATTTCAATGTGCTGAACGGTTATAGCAATGTGGGTACTCATGTATATATGACAGCGGTATATGCACCGAAAAATACAGCGGCAAACACATCTGCAAACTATAAGAAGTACAAGATTCATAACAAGACCAATGTATTTTATATTCCGGTCTACAAGAATATGCCGTCACGAGAAGCTCCCGTTCCAAGTCAATCAAACAACTATGATAACAACTATTATCTTAAGGAACTGAAACTTGGAATGAGCGATGGAACAAAGTTTGCTGTCAAAAAAAACTCGAGAAACCACAATACTGATTTTTCCTATTCCACAAAATCATCCTGTGTGATAATAGACGGATCTTATGCAAGCCGCACAAGGGCGAAGATTTACGGTCTCGGAAAGAAAGCTTTGAAGAGAGGAACAAACACATTTAAAGTCATATGCCGTGCATCTTCGGGCGTAGAGAGAGTATATAACATCAGAATAAGGAGGAGCTGAGTATCAGTACTTAATCCCCTGATATGTGCCACGCTTTTTGAGTGTGGCATTTATTGTGTTTAATATCGTTCTTTTTCGGTAACTCCACTCAGGCGCAATGAGGATTTTTCTCGGTGCATCTCCGGTCATTCTGTGAACCACCATTTCAGGGGGAAGAATTTCTATTATGTCGCAGACTAAATCCGCATACTCTTCTATGGAAGCAAATGGGATGTAGTCAGGGTATCGGTTTGCCATAGCCGATCCTCTCACAATATTTAGAAGGTGCAGTTTTATTCCCCATGCACCGCTTTCTATTACGGTATTTACGGAATCGAACATGGCGTCTCTATCCTCTCCGGGAAGTCCCAGTATCAGGTGAACCGCAGTTTTTATATTTCTTGAGTTGAGTTTACCCATGGATTTTTCAAAAAGTGCAGTGGGATAGCAGCGATTTATGAGGCTTGCGGTTTCGTCATTTGCGGTTTGAAGTCCCAGTTCCAGCCACATGAAGTGATTTTCGTTTATCTCGCTTAGGAGATTAAGAACCTCTTCGGAAAGACAGTCCGGCCTTGTGGCAATTACGATACCCTCTATGCCGGGTGCTGATAAAGCTGCATAGAATTTTTCACGAAGAAGGGATACAGGGGCGTAAGTGTTTGTGTGATTTTGAAAATATGCAAGATGCCCCGCACTGCTCCATTTACCGGAAAAAAGCTTTATTTGCTCTTCTATGTTGGAAGCAAAGTCGCCGCCACCTCCGCTGCCGCAAAACAGACATCCTCCATAGCCTTTGCTTCCATCTCTGTTAGGGCAGGTGAAACCGCCGTCGATGGCAAGTTTAACCATTTTTTTATTGAAGTGGTTCTTTAAATATTGTCCGATTGTATATACTCTTAAAGATTCTCCGGTGTGGGATAAAAAATTATCCGTTATTGGTTTTGAAAACCGGTTTGAATTATGTGTTTTGTGTTGCATTTTGGCTACTCCTATTTATTTTCAATGTATAATATGATATAATAATTTTTTATAAAAGTAAAGTTTTTTGGTGGGAGAAAAGTTGATGCAGAACAAGAAATATTGTAATGTTCAGTGTAATAATATGGAAAGCGATTTTAACTTCGGTATGTTTGCAGGTTCTGCGGGAAAAGATGTTCACAGACCAGGGCTTCTTCTTCACAGCTGCTGCGGACCGTGCAGTACCGCTGTAATTGAAAGGATTTTGGAGGATTACGATATAACGATTTTCTTCTATAATCCCTGTATTACAGATAAGGATGAGTACGAAAAAAGAAAAGAAACCCAAATTAAGTTTATTGAGATGCTGAATCAAAGGCTTGGAGTAGAGCATAGCCGTGTGAATTTTATAGAGGGAAACTACGATGTAGATTTATATTTCCGGAGAGTTTCCGGGCTTGAAGGAGAACCTGAGGGCGGAAGGCGATGCACAGCATGTTTCAGACAGAGACTCAATATGACAGCAAAATATGGGAAAGAACACGGTTTTGAAATATTCGGAACGACTCTGACCGTAAGCCCACATAAAAATTATAAGCTTATTACGGAAATCGGTATGGAATTTGCCGATAAGTATGGAATTTCTTTTATGGATAAGGACTTTAAGAAGAAGGCAGGCTTTCAAAGGAGCGTTCAGTTGTCAAGGGAATATGAACTTTACAGGCAGGATTACTGCGGCTGCCTATTTTCAAGGAGAGATTAGAGATAACAGATAGATAAATATAAGCAAGAAAAAGATATACAAGGATAAGGAGTTTTTATGTCATATACGATTTTACCGGAAGAATATAAACCGCTGCTTAACCCTTTGGAAACCCAGAGGGCGATTAAGAAGATTAAAGACTATTTTCAGGATGAGCTTGCGTATGGTCTGAAGCTGAGAAGAGTGTCGGCGCCGCTTTTTGTTACGCCTGAATCGGGACTGAACGATAACTTAAACGGTGTAGAAAGAAGAGTAGAGTTCACCTTAAAGGACATGAATGAGCAGAAAATGGAAGTGGTTCAGTCCCTGGCGAAGTGGAAGCGCTTTGTCCTCGGAAAATACGGTATTATGCCGGGAAATGGGATTTATACGGACATGAATGCCATAAGAAGAGATGAGGAACTTGGAAACCTTCATTCCGTATATGTGGACCAATGGGATTGGGAGAAGGTGATTACCAAGGAGCAGCGCTCACAGGAGTACCTTCATGAAACGGTCAATATAATCTACAATGCGATAAAAAACCTTGGAGACTATGTAAACAGATTGTATAGAGAAGTCAGAACCGAAATTCCAAATGAAATTTTCTTTATCACCTCACAGGAGCTTGAGGACTTATATCCTAATAAGACTGCCAAGGAAAGAGAAGATTTAATCTGCAGGGAGCACGGAGCGGTATTTATCGAGAAGATAGGCAAAGTACTGACCTCAGGTGAAAAGCATGACGGAAGAGCACCGGACTACGATGACTGGGAACTCAACGGGGATATCATATTGTGGAATGAGGTTTTGGGCAGAGCTTTTGAGATTTCCTCAATGGGCATAAGAGTAGACGCGGAGGCTATGGACAGACAGCTTAAGGAAGCCGGCACCGAGGACAGAAAGAATTTATCATTTCACAAGGCTGTTTTAAACGATGAACTGCCTTATTCCATAGGAGGCGGAATAGGTCAAAGCAGGCTTTGTATGTTCTTTCTGAGAAAAGCCCACATTGGAGAGGTTCAGGTTTCAACATGGCCGAAGGAGATGATATCAGAATGCAGGCAGAAGGGGATTTTCCTGCTATAAAGTATGAAAATGTATTACGGTAATTTTGTAATAGATAACAAAAGCAGATATACAGATGAGCTTTACACATATTCCAGCAAGAACCCTCTGAAAATCGGACAGGTTGTAGAACTGAGCTTTGGAAAAGGAAGAGGACTGAAGCGAGGCATAGTATTTGAAAATAATATCAGCCCGGACTTTGACATAGACAAGATAAAAGAGATAAATTCTCTGCAGGATGCTCTTTCTTTGAATGAAGAGATGATATCCACAGCGGCATGGATGCGCCAAAGGTATGGAATTAAATACATTGATGGAATAAGATGCTTTCTTCCTCCGGGAAAGGCTGCCAAAAAGGGCAAGGAAAAAATTCCTGAAAAGAGCACAGAAGAATATGAGGAAAATATACAGGTTTTAACTTCGGAGCAGAACAGATGCCTGTCTGAAATCAGAACTTCCATTACGGAAAATGAGAACAGAAGTTTTTTGCTCCACGGTGTAACGGGAAGCGGAAAAACACAGGTGTATATTCAAGCTGTTTCCCTCGCGCTGAAACGGGGTAAGACAGCTATAGTACTGGTTCCGGAAATAGCGCTTACACGGCAGTTGATTCAAAGGTTTGCGCAGAGATTCGGTGAGGATAGAATTGCCGTTTTGCACAGTAAATTAACTACGAGACAGAGATATGACGAGTGGATCAGAATAAGGACAGGCAAAGCCAAAATAGTCATCGGAGCGAGAATTGGGGTGTTTGCACCTGTGGACAATCTGGGGCTCATCATCTTGGACGAAGAACACGAGGCAACATATAAATCCGATCAGACTCCTAAATATGATACAGTTGATATTGCAATGAAAAGGCTTATGTACAGCAAGGGCACAATGATTTTAGGAAGCGCTACACCTTCTGTTGTAAGCTACCAGAGGGCGAAAGACGGAATTTATACTCTGTTGGAAATGAAAAAGCGATATAACAGTGTTAAACTTCCGGAAGTCAAAATCGTAGACATGCGTGAAGAACTTAAACAGGGAAATAAAACCATGTTTAGCGGAGAGCTGACAGACAGCATCAACAAAACCGTTTCGGAAGGCGAACAGGTTATATTGTTCCTGAACAGAAGAGGCTTTTCGACTTCAATAACATGCAGGGACTGTGGGAATACCATAAAATGTTCCGATTGTGGAATTACAATGGTTTATCACAAGAGAGAAAATGCGGCAGTTTGTCATTACTGCGGCAAAAAACACAAGGTACCCCATGTATGTCCAAGCTGCGGAAGCCGCGAAATAAAGTTTTTCGGTGTGGGAACTGAACAGGTGGAGGAGGAAGTCTCCCTGAATTTCCCGGGTAAAACAGTGGCAAGATTTGACCTTGATACCGCAAAGAATACGAGAGAAATAGATAAAATTATTAAAAATTTTAAAGATGGGAGAACAGACATTTTAATCGGAACCCAGCTTGTTGCCAAGGGACTTGATTTTAAGAATGTAGGACTTGTCGGGGTTATTTCGGCAGATGTCAGTCTGAACATCCCGGATTTCAGAGCGACGGAAAGAACCTTTCAACTCATAACTCAGGTGGCAGGCAGAGCCGGCAGGGGAGAAAAGCAGGGGAAGGTCATAGTGCAGTCATATTGTCCGGATAACTTTGCGATAATTGCAGCGTCAAATCACGACTATGAAAGCTTTTTCAGGCAGGAAATTATTGTAAGAAATTTTATGAACTATCCGCCGTATACGGACCTCATTGCTGTTGAGTTCACCTCCGATGATGAAAGTATTGCAAAAGCTTCGGCGGAAAACTGCAAAAAATATCTGATTAAAACGGGCATTGAGGGAGCAGAGAACATATTTGAACCCAGATTGTCGGAAACATTTAAGGGAAAGAACAGCTTCAGGTACAGTTTGCTGATTAAGTGTCCCAAGGGCTTACGGAACAAGTACATATATTATTTGAGATTTTACGAAGCTCAGAATAGAAAAAAGAGAAAGCAGAAGTGGGTTCAGACTATAGATGTGAATCCTTACAGCACTTTTTAATTATAAACGGGGAAAGGAGAATGATATGGCTTTGTTTAGCCTTGTCGAGAAAATATGGCAGTAAGAAACATAGTAAAAAAAGGCGATGATATTTTGAGAAAGAAATGCCGCGAAGTGACGGAAGTTACGGACAGAATAAGAATCACAATGGAAGATATGGCAGATACCATGCATGCCGAGCTTGGCGTAGGGCTTGCAGCTCCGCAGGTAGGAGTTATGAGAAGAATGTTTGTGGCAGAGCCGAAGCCGGAATCGGGGAATATATACTATATGATAAATCCGGAAATCTACCATAGAGAAGGAAGTGTGCCGGGGGAAGAGGGATGCCTAAGCGTTCCGGGGCTCGTCGGAACAGTTGAAAGACCTGAGAAAATCAAAATGAAGGCACAGGACTTGGAGGGGAATTGGCAGGATTATGAGTTTGAAGGATTTGAGGCTCGGGTTATGTGTCATGAATATGACCATTTAGAGGGGATTTTGTACACAGATAAAGCAAGCAATATTCATGATCCGGTATTAGACTACGAAGAAGAAGTGTAATATTTATAGAAGGTGAAGAAACTTATGAAACTGATTTTTATGGGAACACCCCGCTTTGCAGTTCCCGTTTTAGAAAAATTAATAGAAAAAGGTCATGACATAGGTTATGTTGTAACCCAGCCGGATAGGGCAAGAAACAGAGGCAAAGTCACTTTTTCACCGGTAAAGGAGGTTGCGGTAGAACATGGAATAGCCGTGCTGCAGCCAGAGAATATAAACAAATCCTTGGAAGATAAAGCCAAGCTGAAGGACTTCTGCGCAGATGCGATCATAGTGGCAGCCTATGGGCAAATTCTAAAGAAAGATATTCTTGATATGACAAAGCTGGGATGTCTTAATGTTCACGGTTCGCTTCTTCCGAGGCTGAGAGGTGCAGCACCTATACAGCAGGCAATTTTACAGGGTGATAAGAAAACGGGAGTGACCATAATGAAGATGGATGAAGGTTTGGATTCAGGAGAGATGATTTCAAAGGCGGAAACCGAAATCGGAGATAAAAACTTCATAAAGGTTCACGATGAACTTTCATATATGGGAGCAGAGCTCATGGCAGAGACACTTCCTCTAATAGAAGCAGGAAAAGTCGAATACGAGAAACAGGATGACAGACTGTCCACATATGCTCCGCGAATAGAAAAACAGGATGGAGAAGTAGATTTCAAAGACAGCGCCTTTCAAATCTGCCGGAAGATAAGGGCATTTGATCCATGGCCCGGGGCTTTTTGCAGGTACAAAGATGGCAATATGAAACTGTGGAAAGCAGTGGCATATTGTGATAAAATCAGTGAGAATCCGGAAACCTGCGAAGAAAAAATGCCCGGGGAACAGGAGATATTAAAACCCGGGACTGTTTTGTCAGCGGATTCGGACGGAATTTCCGTAAAATGCGGCGTTGGAGTTCTGAGAATAGAGGAACTTCAGCTGCCGGGAAAAAAGAGAACTAATGCAGCCGATTTTATCAGGGGACACAGGATAGAAGTCGGTGAAATGTTTAAATAAAGGAGTGAGGGTATGTTTTTTGGTTATGACAGTACGATAATTTTACTTATTCCGGCTATTATATTTTCTATGATAGCTCAGGCAAAGGTGCAGTCTACTTTTGGAAGGTATTCAAGAGTAAGAAATACAAAGGGCTTAACAGGAGCACAGGCTGCCAGAATTGTTTTAGACAATAACGGGCTTCAGGATGTTAGAATTTTACAGGTTTCAGGAAACTTGACGGATAATTATAATCCGGGAAACAGAACGCTGAATTTATCAGAATCTGTGTATAATGCCGCAACGGTAAGTGCAGTCAGCGTTGCATGTCATGAAGCAGGCCATGCTATTCAGCATTCAAGGGGGTATTTTCCTCTCAAGTTTAGAAATGCAATAGTTCCGCTTGTTAATTTTTCCTCGGGAATATCATGTATACTTATTATAGCAGGTATAATACTGATGTCTGTTAACTCTGTAAACAACAGCTTCGGCTTAATGCTTTTGGATTTGGGAATCCTTGCCTTTGTAGCTGTTTTGGTATTTCATCTGGTTACGCTTCCTGTGGAGTTTGATGCCAGCAACAGAGCGATAAAGCAGATGCAGGCGCTTAATCTGGTTTCAGGCCAGGATATTTCCGGGTCTAAAAAAGTTCTCAGGGCAGCCGCTATGACATACATTGCAGCAGTAGCGGTGGCAGCAGCCAATCTTTTGAGAATTTTGGTTATAAGAAACAGAAGTTAAACGGAAGCGGCGAAAACGGATTTACCTATGGATAAAAACAGATTTACAGCATATAAGGTTCTTTTTAGAATTGAGGAGCATGATACTTATTCAAATATAGAGCTGAACAATCAAATCAGAAAGATTAAACCGGATTCGCCGGCTTTCACAAGGGAGCTTACTTACGGAGTCATAGAGAGAAAATTATATCTTGACTACATTCTTTCTCAAATTGCAGAAGGAAACTATGGCGGGCTTTCATCTAAGACTAAAGTTTTGCTTAGAATGGGAATTTTTCAGCTTATTTTTATGGATTCCGTTCCCGAATATGCAGCCGTCAGCGAGACTATAGAAATAGCCAAGACAAGTTGCAGAAAACACTATAAATTGATTAACAGGATTTTGAGAACATTTGTAAGAAACAGAGAAAAAATCTCATTTCCCGAAAACATTAGAAAAAGAGGTAAAAGACTGGTAAATCAATACTCCGTGGATAAATCAATTGTGGAGCTTTGGAGCCTTCAGTTCGGTTATGATTTCACAGAGGAACTTTTAAGGGCAAGTAATCAGGTTCCACCCCTTTTCATAAGGGTAAACACCACGAAAATATCCAAAGATAAACTGGCAAAGCATCTTATTTCTAAAGGTTTTGAAGTGAAAGAGACCGGTGAGACAGCACAGATGCTCGTTGTTTCGGGGAAAGATATTTTGGAGGCGGAAGAGTACGAGAGCGGACTTTTTTCAGTACAGGATTTGGCGTCTGTTACAGCGGTTACAACACTTGCCCCGGAGGAAAATGACTTTATCATAGATGTGTGTGCAGCGCCGGGAGGAAAGTCTTTTTGTGCAGCGGAAATGATGGGAAATAAAGGGAAAATTATTTCTTTTGACATTTTCAATCAAAAAGTGTTAAATATGAGTAGTCAAGCTGACAGATTAGGACTTCATATTGTGGAGGCGAGAGTTGGTGATGCTCTGAAGCTTAGGAAAGATTTGACAGGCAAAGCCGACAAGGTGATATGCGATGTGCCCTGCAGCGGGCTTGGAGTGATGAGAAGAAAGCCCGAGATCAAATATAAGCAAATCAGGGACTTTGCGAAAGTGCTGGCAGATAAACAGCTCAGGATTTTGGAAAACAGTGCCAAATACCTTAAGAAACACGGCAGACTGATGTACAGCACATGCACCGTAAATAAAGTTGAAAACGAAGATGTAGTTTTGAAATTTTTAGAAGGACACGAAGAATTTGAACTGAAGATGCAGAGACAACTTTTTCCTAATATTGACGGGACTGACGGATTTTACTTTGCAATTTTAGAAAGATGTGGCATAATATGATGGCAGAAAGGAGCCTTTTTTATAATGGAGGTAGGTTTCAAAACCGACAAGGGGAGACGAAGAAGCAATAACGAAGATGCTTGTTATGTCATTCCAAAAAAAAACATTTTCATAATTGCCGATGGCGTCGGTGGAAGCAATTCCGGAGAAATTGCCAGCAGGACGGCGGTGATGGAGGTTGCAGATTTTGTGGATAAAAATGAGTTAACAGATACTGCGACTGAAGCGGATATAAGAAATTATTTGATAAAGGGGATTAATTCGGCAAATAAGGCAATCCTTGAAAGCTCAGAGAGGTTTGAACAAAATAAAGGTATGGCAACCACAATGGTGGTTACTTATGTAAGTAAAGGCAAAGCATATATCTGTAATATAGGCGACAGCAGGGCGTATCTTTATCGAGGTGACAAACTGATTCAGATAACGGAAGATCACACATATGTAAACAGTTTGCTTAAGGCAGGCGTAATAACCGGCAAGGAAGCAAAAAAACATGAAAAAAAGAATATGATAACCAGAGCGGTGGGAGCCGAAGAAAAAATTGATGTTGATTTTTTCGTAACTCCGGTAAGTTCTGAGGATATTATAATAATGTGTACAGACGGCCTTTACGGCGAAGTCGATGAAAGAGATATGAGGAGAATGATTTCGCGCAGGAAAACTATGGGAGACCTGTGTTGCGATTTTATCGAAATGGCAAATGATAATGGCGGAGGCGATAATATAACTGTCATTTGTTTAAAAATTTCGGAGGATGATTTAGATGAGTAATAAACTATTGGTAGGCAGATACGAGTTAATCGAAAAAATCGGTGAAGGCGGAATGGCGGTGGTATATAAGTCCAAGGACCGTCTTTTGAATCGCTTTGTTGCAATTAAGATTTTAAGACCTGAATATACTAAGGACGCTCAGTTTGTGGACAGTTTTAGAAGAGAATCCCAGGCGGCGGCAGGTCTTCAGCACCCAAACATAACCAGCGTATATGATGTAGGCCGCGAAGGGAATATTCATTTCATAGTTATGGAGCTTGTTGACGGAAAGCCTCTGAGCGATATAATAAAAGAGCAGGCGCCGATGAATTACAAGGTGGCTATAGAAATTACAAAGCAGGTGGCATCGGCGCTGAGTTTAGCACATCGAAACAACATTATTCATAGAGATATTAAACCGCATAATATAATGCTTACAAAAGATGGAGTTGCAAAGCTGGGAGACTTCGGTATCGCAAAGGCGGTAAGCGATGCAACCCTTGCAGATACCAGCAGAATAATGGGTTCTGTTCACTATTTTTCACCGGAGCAGGCCAGAGGTTCTTATGTGGATGAAAGATCCGACATATACTCTTTGGGAATAGTTCTTTACGAAATGCTAACGGGAAAGGTGCCGTTTGACGGTGATAACCCGGTTCAAGTTGCCTTGATGCACATAAATGACGAAATAAAACCTGTTTCAAGCATTATACCGGCAGTTCCCCCGGCGCTTGAAAAGATAGTGATGAAAGCAACGGACAAATTTCAGTCTAACAGATTTTCCGGCGCTGATGAAATGCTTGAAGATTTGAAGAACATTGAATTTGTAACGCGCATGGTGGGAGATTCCGTATTTGTTGCAAAGGATGAACATGAGGCTAAAGGAGTATCTCAAAATAAAGTCAGAAACGATTTGTATGACGATTACGAAGAGAATAAAAAACCTGAGAAAAAGAAGAATAACAAGAAAAAGAAAATTATCGCTATAGTTGCAGGTGTAGTGTTGTTAACAGCGGCAGTTTTCGGTGCTCTTCTTGCCACTTTTGGAGGGAAGAAAGTAGAAGTGCCTAATGTGGTGGATTTAACCTACTCGGAAGCTAAAAAGAGCATTGAAGATGCAGGTCTCAAGGTGGAAAGAGGCGATAAGGTTACCAGCGATAAGGTGGAAGCCGGAAAAGTTGCAAAGCAGAATCCGAAGGCTTACGAAAAGGTGGAAAAAGGTACCACCGTTACACTTAATATAAGCGCAGGCAAAGCTACCAATGCAGTTCCGAATTTGGTGGGAAAAAATTACGATCAGGAATCTATAAGCGCACTTCTGAAAGAAAAAGGATTTGAACTGGATCCGAATGTTAAATATGAGAAGAGCGATAAATTCAGCAAGGGTGAAATTATGAGCCAGAGTCCCACAGGAGATGCAGTGGCGGAAAAAGGCACAAAGGTAAGCTTGGTGGTTTGCAGCGGCAAGAAAACCGAGGAATATGCCATGCCGTCTTTGATGGGGCTGACTTATGCACAGGCGGTAAATGCACTTCGCAAAAACAAGCTTGAAATAGGAGAAAGTTTGCCTGAAGAAAATGATGTATATCCGAAGGGTACGGTTTTCTGGCAGCAGTATGATGCCGGTACTAAGCTTAAGGCCGGAACCAAGGTTAATATTAAGATAAGCAAGGGCGCACCTAATGTCAATCCGGATACGGAGGACAGCGGGAAGAAAAAAGATGATAAATAAATATGATAGGTAGAATTATTAAAGGAATCGGTGGTTTTTACTATGTAAGAACCGCCGATGGTATTATACAGACAAGAGGACGCGGAATTTTTCGCAGGGACAATATCACGCTGATCGTGGGAGATATGGTGGATATTGAGATTTTACCTGATGGCGACGGTGTTATAAATAAACTTTTGCCGCGAAAAAATTACTTTGTTCGTCCGCCGATATCGAATGTAGATTGTATTGCAGTTACATTTGCTGCAAAGAATCCGAAACCCAATTTTGATTTAGTGGACAAATTTTTAATAATGGCAGAGAGCAAAGGAGTAAGTCCGATTCTGTGTATGAATAAGGTGGATTTGGTATCAGAAGAGCTTGCAGCAAGGCTTGTAGAATCATATACGGATATCTATGATGTTGTCATGGTTTCAGCAAAGGATAAGATTGGAACGGATAAACTTGCGCATTTGATAGAAGGCAAATGTACAGCATTTGCAGGACCTTCGGGGGTAGGCAAATCTACGATTATCAACTCCCTGATACCTGAAGCGGGTGCGGAAATATCAGAAATAAGCCTTAAGACGAAAAGGGGCAAACATACCACAAGGCATGTGGAAATGTTTGAATCGGATTTAGGCGGATTTATATATGATACTCCCGGTTTTACTTCATTTGACTTAAGTGGCATTGAAGAAGGTGACTTAAGTGAATTCTATCCTGAAATCAAAAAGCTGAGCATGGCAGGAGCCGGCTGCAGGTTTGGAAGCTGCAGCCACATACATGAACCGGGCTGCAAGGTTTTGGAAGGACTTAGGGATGGAAAGATAAATCCTAAACGATACGAATCCTATATAAAAAATTATAAAGAATTACAAGAAAGGAAGAAGTGGTAGTAATGGCTAAATTGTCACCTTCAATTTTATCGGCAGATTTCTCAAATCTTGGGGCGGATGTAATCAAAGCTTCCGAAGCAGGCGCAGATTACATGCATATTGATGTTATGGACGGTCATTTTGTTCCGAACATAAGCTTCGGAGCATCTGTTATGAAGAGTCTTGACAAGTATGATACAGCAGGCTACGATGTGCATCTTATGATTGAGGACCCCGACAAGTATATCCCGGACTTCGTAACAGAAAAGACGGAATTTATTACGGTGCATCAGGAAGCCTGTCCTCATCTGCACAGGACCATACAGCACATCAAGTCTTACGGCGTAGGTGCGGGAGTTTCCATTAACCCTGCAACTCCGCTATCTTCTTTGGGAGAAGTTTTGGCAGATGTGGACTTAGTTTTGATTATGTCCGTTAACCCGGGATTTGGTGGACAGAGCTTCATATCTTCTGCACTGAAAAAAATCGTAAAACTTGCGGAGATAAGAGAATCAATGGGATACGATTTCCAAATCGAAATTGATGGCGGAGTTAAGATGGAAAATGTGAGGGAAATCGTTGAAGCCGGCGTGGACATTGTGGTTGCAGGCTCAGCTGTATTTGGCAATGGAGATATAGATAATGCCGTTAAAGACTTCCTTTCGGCAATAAGATAGGACAGGCATAACGATTTTGCTGTTTATGAGGGAAGAGATCAGCCCCGCGTAAATGCACGGACTTTCAGTTATCAGACTTTAAGATCTGACTTTTGGGAACCTGCACAAATGCGGGGTTTTGTTGCGCAAGAAAAGGGGTTATGCAATTTGCATAGCCCCTTTCGCAGCAGTTGATACCGATATTTGATTATTTAATTTCCCGGATTTTGCTGAATCTTCTTCTTTTCATCTTGTTTCTTTTTCTGTTCTTCTTCCTTTTGTTTTTTTAGAGCTTCCTCTTTTTTCTTTTTCAATATTTCTTCAGGTGTTACATAATTACTGTAACTGTAGGTACCTTTTGCGTAATATTCTCCGTTTACATATTGTACATCGGAAGGCATAGCCTTGTATTCTCCCGTTTTTGCAGCCGGGATTTGATTCATTATTTTACCCCACAGGGCAGCAGCGTATCCCGACATGCTTGTCAGAGATATGTTAATGTCATTTCCAATCCAGAGAGCTGCCGAGTAGTTTGGCGTAAAACCGTCGAACCAGATGTCGAACTGGTCTGTGGTTGTACCGGTTTTACCGCCTGCACGAACTCCATATACGGTTGCGGCAGTACCGGTACCGCCTGAGACTACACCTTTCATCAGGTCGGACATTATCCAAGCCACATCCTCATTTAGAACTCTTGTGGATTTAGCTTTCTTTGTAAGTATGGTTTCTCCGTCTGCATTAACTACCTTCGTATAGCAGATCGGTTTTTCCGCACGGGTTCCGTTGTTTGGGAAGGTGGTATATGCGTTTGCCATCTCCAGCGTGGTTGCACCTTTAGTCATACCTCCAAGAGCAAGGGCTGCGGCATTGTTGTCATTTACGGAGCCCTTTGTGACTAAGGTAGTGATACCGAACTTCTTAACCATCTTCGTGGAATATTGCTGTCCTACTTGAAGCCATATTTTATAGGCACAGGTGTTTATAGAATTTTTGATGGCACTTCTCAGGGTGTTCCTGCCGCTGTAAGTTCCGCTGGCATTTACAGGCCATGCAACTCCGTTATTAGTAGTTCTTTCGTCTGCAACTACAGAGCCTGCGGTTATATAATTTCCCCAGCCGCGAGAACCCTGTCGGTCTATTTGATAGTCTACGAAATTATGAGTTTTCTTGGCAGCGGCTTCTTCGGCACCTTGCTGTATCGCAGGAGCGTATACCCCGAGAGGCTTAATGGATGATCCCGGCTGTCTTGGCTGTATTGCTCTGTTGTAGAGCAGTTTGCCTTTGGTTTTTCGACCGCCGACCATAGCCTTTATCTGTCCTGTGGAGTTTTCTATAATTGTCATGGCAGATTGAGGCTGAATTACACCTTGGTTTACGCTGTAGTTATTTTCTGTTATATAGTATCCTGAATTATCGTGCAGTATGGTTTTCTTTCCTTCCTTGGTTTCCATAAACTTTGCAGATACCATAAGATTTCCGTTGTCATCAAGTTGTTTGTACTGCTGAGGTATATTGATGTATCCTCCCGATACGGAATATAGTCTGCCGTCTCTCCACTTGTACATATTAGGAAACTCCAAGCTGTAATCTGTTTTCCCGTTTGCGGAGGTGGTGTATATCTTAAGTCTCTTATTGGCTTTTATCAGGAATGAACCGTCCGAATTTTTCTCAATTTCATCTTTTTTAAAGGTAAAACGACCGTTTTTAATGTAGTTATCCATGGAATACATCGCAACCTGTCCTTTTTTATTCAAAATGTTGCCGTTTCCATCGTAGCTTATATTCGTAATTGAAGGGAAATTGTAATTCTGACGAAATTCTTTTTGTATTGTGTTTTGAGCAGTTTTATCCATTGTAGAGTAAATCTTAAGTCCGCCCTTGTAAACTTTATCCCAGGCATCATCGTAGCTTAAATCTTCCTTTTTCTGAAGATCTTTTATTACCTGAGCAACCGTGTAGTCGGTAAAATAGGCTATATTAGAATCATTCATATGGAAATTAGGTTTAAGCATTGATTTGAGAGAGGCCTTGACCGCTTTGTCGTACTGGCTCTTCGTTATGTACTTCTGCTCCAGCATGAGCTTCAGACATGTGATTCGTCTGTCCTTCGATATGTCATTTATTACATAAATTCCGCTTGAGTCTCTCTTGAGAATCTGGGAGGGTTTAGGTTTTGCATCTTTTTCCAAAAGCACCACAAGAGCATAATTTGTAGGAGACTGGGGCAAAGCTGCAAGTGCCGCACACTGCTCAAGGGTCAGATCCTTTGTCTTCTTTTGGAAATAGGCTTCGGAAGCGGACTCTACTCCCCAACTGTTGAACCCCAAATATATCGTATTAAGATAAGCTTCCATAATCTGTTTCTTAGACAGATTGTTTTCCAGTTTAAGGGTGTACCAGGCTTCTACAATCTTTCTGCTCAATGAACGCTCTGTCATTCTTGATTTCAGATAAACATTTCTGGCGAGTTGCTGGGTGATGGTACTGGTTCCGCCCACCTGTCCGCCGGAAAAAATCGTTTCCTTAATGGCGCCTAAGATTCGGATGAAGTTGAAACCGTGATGTTTCTCAAAAGTCTTGTCTTCCAATGCTATATACGCATTTACCAGATTTTTCGGAGCATTGTCGTACTTGATATTTGTCCTGTTTTCTCCCGAATACACCAAGTCCACTTTCTTTCCATGATCGTCGTATATTATGGAACTTTCACTAAGAGTCTCATAAATTTTATCGGTATCAATCTTTGGCGCCGTGGCAATAACTGCAACGACATAAATTATCAATACCAAAATCATCACTGCAAGGAGCAGCAGAACGGTTTTGAAAATGTTTTTGGGTGATAAAGCAATCTCTCGTCCCGCAATTGTCAATGTGCGATAATGGACATCCTTCTCTTTAACGCGCTCTTTTTTACCTTTAAATAATTGCATATTTCAATTCCTCTTCTGTTAAAAAATTTTCTCAAAAAATATATGTGTATTATATCATAATATGCAGTTAAAGTTAAGTGTTTTAATGCGAAGAATATAATTGTTGAAAAATGTAAAATTATGGTATAAAATTGAGTGGATAGGATGCCGGAAGGCGCGAAACAACATGAGACGAAAACTTTTTATTTGTACTTTATTTTTTATCCTCGGAATAATGGCAAGTTACTATTATTTCTTTTTTATGGTAATTACTGCAAGTGCGGTATTTTTTACACGAAGATTAGATGAATTTGTATTTCAGCAGGCTATGCGTAAGGTAATAGTCTGTTTTTTTATGGCAGGCTTTATGGTTATGAGCTTCTCTCAGCTTTGGGAACTCCATTTACATGATGTTTTTTTAAAAACGGAAAAGTGTCATACAGGCATAGTTGAGTCTGTAAAAATAAAAAAAGGCAGAAACGGCTCGTTGAATTCCGAACTTGTTGTTAATGTCAGAAGCGGCAGAGTTTATACGCAGACAAAAATTTTAGTAAAAAAATATAATGGCGGATATGAAGATTATAACTTGTGCAGAAAGAAAGTGGTATTCAAAGGAAAACTTGAAAGGCCTAAGCCCAACGGAAACCCAAGGTGCTTTGATTATGAAACCTATTTGAAGAGCCGGGGAATTTATTTTATATGCGCCCCGGAGTATATTCAGCCCGAGGTTTCAAATTTCAATTTCATAGACAGATTGCACAGATATATTTTCATAAAAAGAGAAAATTTCATAAAAAATTTAAGAAGCGACGATGAAACTAAGGGGATTATAAAGGGGATTTTGTTCGGCGATACTGCAATGATGTCTGAAGAACTTCAGGAAGATTTCAGAGAAAACGGTACTGCACATGTCCTTGCGGTGAGCGGTATTCATGTGGGGATTTTATATTCGATTTACAAAAGACTTACCCTGAGAAAGAAGTCCTCTGTTTATACGGCATTTTTCGTTATATTTCTTTTGTGTTACGGCGTAGCTACATTATGGAGTGTATCTGTTACCAGAGCAATTATACTGATTTTGTTGAAGCTTCTGGCGGATAAGCTTGACCTTAGATTTGATCTACTGTCTTCACTATCCCTTACATGCTTGTGTATGATGCTTTTTAACCCGTGGACAGTTTTCGGCGCCGATTTCCAGATGTCATTTCTTGCAGTCACTGCGATTGCATTTTTACTACCGTTTTTAGGCAAATGGACGGCTGAAGAAGTTGCCGCAGCTGTCGGAATCCAAATGGGCATTCTTCCATACTCTGCATATACATTTAACAAAATACCGCTCATTGCTTTATTATGCAATATACCGGTAATTATCCTCTTATCTGTGCTGCTTCCCGTAAGTATGGCTGCATTCGCTGCAAATTTGGCTTCTAACAGTTTTGAATTTCTCGGAAACATTATTTGTTCTATGGGCACATTGCTCATTAAATTGAATAAACTTCTGAACTTTAACGGTATGTTTTCTGCAGATGTTGTTTCTCCTCATCTGTTTTCCGTAACGGCAGTTTACTTTGCCATGTTTTTTATTTCAAGTGAAATTTGTTTTGTGCTTCTGCACCGAAAAAGATACACTGATATTGCAAAAATATTGTGTGTAGCTGTTATTATCGTATTTGCAGTTTTCATAAAGGAGCAAAATGGGTTTGACAGGGCAAATGCCGTGATGGTGGATGTAGGACAGGGAGACTGCCTTCACATCAAGACAGGTGACGGAAAAAATGTTATATTTGACGGCGGCGGAAAAGCGGAATATGATGTGGGAAAGAAGATATTAAAACCATATTTTTTACACAACGGAGCAGACGGCATAGATGCGGCTTTTGTAACCCATCTTCATACAGACCACTATAAAGGCATTCAGGAATTGTCCCGCTGCTTCAAAGTGAATAAAATTATATATAAGGGCAAAAAAGGTGACAGATACAGAATCGGAAAATCTTTAACCGTGGAAATTTTGTGGCCGGAAATACAGGATTTTACCATAGAAGATGAAAATGAAAACAGTTTGATTTTTAAGGTGCATATAGACGGAATAAGTATTTTAATAACAGGAGATATAAGCAGAGATGGTGAAGCTAAGTTGATTGAGAAGTACAGAGGAACAGATGTACTTAAATGTGATGTTTTGAAGGTTCCACATCACGGCAGCAAGTACAGTTCCTCTCAGGAATTTATTGATGCCGTAAGCCCGGATTTGGCTGTTATAGGTGTAGGAAAAAATAATTATGGTCATCCTTCTGATGAAGTTATTGAAAAGCTGAAGCAAAAAGGTATAATTACATATAGGACGGATAATGACGGAGCAATAGGAATAATTAAAGAGAAAGGTAACATCAGCGTATGCCGCCAAATAAAAAGCAGGAGCGAGGTTTTCGGGACTTTGCAGTGGACAATAAAAAAGGTTTACTCAACAGCACAGTATTGCTGTTTGGCATGGAAGAATATTTAATCGACTGGTCATTGTCCGAGATAAGAAAAAAGTATATAAATGAATCCGTGCAGGCCATGGATTATCTTGTTTTAGACGGAGAAACGGTCAGCCCTTCGGAAATCGTAGAATCATGTCAGATGTTCCCCGTTTTATCCGAAAAAAGAGTTGTTTGGATTAAAAACTTCAGGGCGCTTAAGTCAGTTTCAGGACTTTCAGGCTATGGGGAGGAGGGAATAAGAGAAATAACTTCATATTTGGAAAACCCCAACGAAAACACGATAGCGGTGTTCAGCAATTCTGAGATTGACGGAAGAAGTAAGCTTGCAAAAACTCTAAAAAAAACCGCAAGTATTTATGAATACGGGACTTTGACAGAAGCCCAGCTTATTTCCTTTGCATCAAAGAGGTTCAGGGAGGCAAAAATCGATATAGATGCAGGCACAATGAGGGAACTGATTGATCGCACGGGATATTTGAACAGGGAAAGCGAATACCGGCTGTATAATTTTAAAAATGATATAGATAAACTTATTGCATATAATGAAAAAAGTGTTATAACTAAATTAGATATAGATACGCTGATTGAAGGGGACGGAGATACTTTTATTTTTAACCTTATAGACGGAATAAGCGGAAATGATAAGACAAAGGCGCTGGAGATTCTTCACAACAAGATGAAAGATGATCCGTATGGCGGTATACCGATAGCCTTGGCAATAGCATCTCAGGTTGAATTGATGTTTGAAATTAAAGAATTTGTTCAGGGGTCTGAAGGTCTTTATAATGCCCATGCCATCAGCAAATATACTAATATTCACAGATTCAGAATAGAAAAGGCGATGGCATACGCATCTAAGTATCCCATGGATAAATTGCGAAATATGCTCAAAGGAATCTATGAAGCATACGGCAGTATGGTAACCGGAGTTCTCAATCCGCAGATGGCTTTGGAGATGTTTATTGCAAAGATTTAAAAAAGAATGAGAATGAACTTAAGGTAAGAGTGATCTGAAGATGAAAATATTGTTTAAAACTAAGTGACGGAGGAGTTTATGCAGTTAGATAAGAGAAAAGAACTGAGGGCAGATTTGATGCTGCTCCTTGTGGCACTGTGTTGGGGGTTTTCATATTTGGGAATAAAGGTGGCCTTGAAGGAAATTCCCACATTTACTCTGAATTCATATAGATTTTTGGGTGCTTTTGCAGTTGCGGTGGTGCTGTCGTTTAACCGCGTAAAAAAAATCAATAAAATTACATTATTGTACAGCTCGATAATCGGCATAACATTATCGATGGTTTATACGGGAGCAACCATAGGGGTTCAGTATACAACCCTTTCAAATTGTGCATTTTTATGTGCAACTACGGTATTTTTTACTCCACTGATCGAGTTTATCATATACAGAAAAAATCCTGAAAAGAAACTTTTGATCGCAGTTGCCATATGTTTTATAGGAATCATGCTCATGACACTGAAAAGTGATTTTTCTTTTAATTTAGCCCATTTAAAAGGTGATTTGTTCAGCTTAAGTACAGGAATATCATATGCAATTCAAATCGTAATCACCTCAAAGGCGGTAAGCGACGAAAGGGTGGATCCTTATATTACGGGA
Organism: uncultured Clostridia bacterium; assembly: GCA_945830395.1. GTDB lineage: Bacteria > Bacillota > Clostridia > Peptostreptococcales > Anaerovoracaceae > Aminicella. The sequence goes on along the minus strand of CALZYE010000008.1, from coordinate 35,268 downwards.
GTTTTCAGTTTGGGATTTTGCGGCTTAGTAATGCTTATGTTAAGTCTTTCAATGGAAACCTTTGCCATCCCTCAGAGCTGCGAAGTTTTGATATGGGTGGTTTTCCTTGCAATATTTTGCACAGGCGTTGCCTTTGTCATTCAGCCCATTGCACAGCAATATACAGAGCCGACCCATGTGGGGATTATATTTTCTCTGGAGCCTGTTTTTGCCGGCATAGTAGGTTTCATATTTGCAGGCGAGATGCCTACACTTAAGGAATTTATAGGTCAAGTAATAGTTATTATTTCACTTTTTTATATGGAAATCGACTTTAATGAACTCAAAAAGAATCGCGCGAAAAAGACATGAGTTGAAATTGGTTCGTGCATAAGAAATGTATATCCATGCAGGTGCTGCGTAAAACCTTGCATTGATAAACTGTATTAATCTATTGTATAATACAGGTTATAGTTATTTTAGCTGTTACAGCTATTAAGCAACAGGAGGAGTCATAATGAGTGAAAAAAAATGTTGCGTCTGTTCTTGTGCAGGGGAGCAATTCAAAGAATTGCAACCTACACTGGATAAGTATGCAAAAGTGCCTGGCAGCCTAATCACAATACTTCAGAAAGCCCAAGAGATATATGGATATCTTTCCGTTGAAGTGATTAACCACATTTCATTGGCAACAGGAATCAAGCCGGCTAAAATTTATGGTGTTGCCACATTCTACGCACAGTTCAGATTGCAGCCCATAGGCAAATATCTGATCATGCTATGTAAGGGTACAGCCTGTCATGTTAATGGTGCTGATAGCATTGAAGAAGCAATTGGTGAACATCTGAACATTAAAGATGGCGAAACCACGGAAGACGGCGTATTTACATTGAATAATGTAGCATGTCTCGGGTGCTGTTCTTTAGCTCCGGTAATGATGGTTACAAGCAGCGAAGGAGATGAAACTTACGGTAATCTGACAAAAGATAAAGTTAAGCAAATCCTAACTGAAATCAGAGAAAGGGCTTAGGAGGTGCAGAATGAAGGTAGTAATCGGACAGGGCAGCTGTGGTATCGCCACAGGTGCGAAGAAAACAGAAAGTGCTTTTGTTGAGTCGATAGAAAAGCATAATGTTGATGTTGAACTGACAGTTACAGGCTGCGTGGGAACATGTTATCTGGAGCCTATCGTTGATATTTACGGAGACAACGGCGAAATGACACGATATGTGAAGGTTCAGCCGGAAAAGGTTGAAAAGATCGTTGAAGAGCACCTCAAAGGCGGAAATGTTGTTTCTGAATATGCAATAGATGTGGAGGATCAGCAGTTTCTTGCTAAGCAGGAAAGGGTAGTTCTTCGTCACTGCGGAATAATTAACCCTGAAATCATCGAAGAGTATATTGCCGTAGGAGGGTATGAAGCTTCCCGTAAAGTCTTAACATCCATGACACAGGATGAAGTTATAAATATAATTAAAACTTCAAACCTGAGAGGCCGCGGAGGTGCAGGTTTTCCAACATGGTTCAAATGGAACGCAGCTAAGGGAAATCCGGGAAAAGAAAAATATATCGTCTGTAATGCCGATGAAGGGGATCCCGGTGCATTCATGGATCGTTCCGTGTTGGAGGGAGATCCTCATTCCCTGCTTGAAGGTATGATTATCGGCGGGTTTGCAATGGGAGCGACAGAGGGTATCATTTACTGCCGTGCCGAGTATCCTCTTGCTATCAAGAGACTTGAAATTGCTATGGAGCAGGCGAGAGAAAAAGGCTTTTTAGGAGATAATATTTTCGGAACGGGAATTCACTTTGATATCAGAATTAAAGCCGGCGCAGGTGCATTCGTGTGCGGAGAGGAAACTGCACTTATTGCTTCACTGGAAGGTGAAAGAGGGATGCCTCGTCTGAAACCGCCTTTCCCTGCCGCAAAGGGATACTGGCAGCTTCCTACAAACATCAACAATGTAGAGACATTTGCCAATGTTGCGTGGATTATTGAAAACGGCGGTGAAGCATTTGCAAAGCTTGGTAAAGGTCCTTCAACGGGAACGAAGGTATTCGCCCTTGCAGGAAAGATTAAAAAAGGCGGACTTGTGGAAGTTCCTATGGGACTCAGAGTTAAGGATGTTATATTTGACATCGGCGGAGGAATTAAGAACGACAGAAAGTTTAAAGCGGTTCAGATGGGCGGACCGTCAGGAGGATGTATTCCGGCTGATATTTCCGACACACCGGTAACCTATGAAGATATAGTAAAAACGGGAGCTATCGTCGGTTCCGGCGGTATGATCGTAATGGACGAAGATACATGTATGGTGGATATGGCTCGTTACTTCTTGGACTTCACGAAGAAAGAGTCCTGCGGAAAATGTAACTACTGCAGAATAGGTACCAAGAGAATGCTGGAAATCCTTGAGCGTATAACTCAAGGCAAGGGAGAAGACGGAGACATAGAAAAGCTTGAAGAACTGGCTAATAAAATTAAGGACGGCTCAATGTGCGGTCTGGGTCAGACTGCTCCAAACCCTGTACTTTCCACAATTCGTTACTTCAGAAATGAGTATGAAGATCATATTTACAACCACACATGTACAGCAAAATCATGTAAGGCGCTTATCAGGTATGAAATCAAGGATAACTGCGTAGGATGTACAAAGTGTGCCCGCAACTGTCCGGTAGAAGCAATTACAGGTGAGGTTAAGGGTAAGCATGTAATTGACCAAAGCATCTGTATCAAGTGCGGAAAGTGCGAAGACAATTGTAACTTTGGCGCGGTAGTTAGAATATAGGAAGGAGGAAGAGGATGAAAAATTTTAGATTGAATATAGATGGAAAAGAAGTACTCGGCCTTCCGGGACAGACTATTCTTGAGGTTGCGAAAGAAAACGATATATTTATTCCGACACTATGCTTTGATGAGAGAACGACAGTGTACGGTTCTTGTGGAATCTGCGTTGTGGAGGTAGAAGGAAATCCTAAGCTGTGCAAGGCTTGTGCTACGGAAATCTCTCCGGGAATGGTAGTTATGACAAGTACTGAAAGAGTTTTGGAATCCAGAAAGACTAACCTTGAGCTTCTCGTTTCAAATCACAACGGCGACTGTGTAGGTCCGTGCTCACTTGCATGCCCTGCGGGAACTGACTGCCAGGGATATGTCGGACTTGTTGCCAACCAGGAATTTGAGAAGGCGAATGAACTTATCAAGGATAAGATTCCGCTGCCTGCGTGCATAGGTCGTGTCTGTCCTCACCCGTGCGAAGATGCGTGCAGAAGAGGACTTGTGGAAGAGCCTATCAGCATTATGGCAATTAAGCGCTTTGCTGCGGATCTTGCCCTTAACGAGGAAGAGCAGTATCTGCCGGAAATTGAAGAAGAAACGGGAAAGTCGGTTGCAATCATAGGCGGCGGACCTATGGGACTTTCCGCAGCTTATTTCCTGAGACAGATGGGACATGATGTAACTATATTCGATGCGATGCCTAAACTTGGCGGAATGCTTCGCTACGGTATCCCTGAATATCGTCTTCCAAAGGAGGTTTTGGACAGTGAAATTTCACTTATAGCTGCAATGGGCGTTGAAATGATTCCAAATACAAAGGTTGGCGTTGATATTCCCTTTGAAACTATCAGAGAAGATTTTGATGCGGTATTGCTCGGAATCGGTGCTTGGCTTTCAACAGGTGTCGGATGTCCGGGTGAAGATGCGGAAGGTGTAATAGGTGGCATCGACTTTCTGCGCAAAGTAGTAAGAAATGAACCTGTTGATTTTGGAAAGAAGGTTGCCATCGTAGGCGGCGGTAATACCGCAATGGATGCATGCAGAACTGCCGTTAGGCTTGGTGCCGAAGAAGTTTATAATATATACAGAAGAACAAAGGATGAAATGCCTGCGGACATGATTGAGATTGAAGAAGGTGAAGAGGAAGGAGTAATCTTTAAAAATCTGACGAACCCTCTTGAAATCATAAAAGATGAGAAGGGGCATGTTAAGCAGATTGTTCTTCAGTGCATGGAACTTGGTGAACCTGATGCTTCAGGTCGCCGCCGCCCTATGCCGATTGAGGGCAAGACAGAAACACTTGATGTGGACAATGTTATTCTTGCCATAGGTCAGGCTGTGGATGCTGAATTGTTTGATGTAGAAAAAACAAGGAAAAATGCAGTTGCATACGACCAGGATACCTTCATGACAAGTATCCCGGGTGTTTTTGCAGGAGGAGACTGCGGTAACGATAAGATTTCCATAGCAATTGAAGCAATTGCAGATGCAAGAAAAGTATCTGCCGTAATAGATTCATATTTAAACGGCGAAACCATCAAATACGAGAAACCGTTCTTTGTAGAGCGGCATGATATAGACGAAAAGACCTTTGAGGACAGAGAAAGACTTTGCAGAGAAAAGGCTGAACAGCTAAATGCTGAAGAGAGAAAGGATAATTTCTCAGAGGTAGTCTTTGGCGGATTGACAGAAGAACAGGCTGTTAAGGAAGCCGGAAGATGTTTGGAATGCGGCTGTCATGACTACTTTGAATGTAAACTTATAGAACTTTCAAACCAGTATGGTGTCAGGGAAGATCGCTTCTGCGGCGAAAAGACCATGAATCAGTTCGATGACGACCATCCGTTTATTGTTCGCGATCCTAACAAGTGCATTCTTTGCGGACTATGCGTCAGAGTCTGTGATGAAGTAATGGGAGTTGGAGCCCTCGGTCTTGTAAACCGCGGTTTTGATACTGTTGTTCAGCCTACCCTCGGAATGAAGCTTGCCGAATCCGGTTGTGAATCCTGCGGACAATGTGTGACATGCTGCCCGGTAGGCGCTCTTCAGGAAATTCAGACAGTGCAGAAAGAAGTTCCGTTAGATACCGATCTGGTGGAAACAACATGTTCTTACTGCTCGGTAGGATGTACATTTGACCTTGAGTCTTACGGAGATATGCTTATTAAGGCAAACCCGTCTAAGGACGGATATGTGAATAAAGGCATATGCTGCGGTAAGGGTAAATTCGGATTTGATGAATCGGTACTGGAAGGCAAAATTGTGGATCCTATGATCAAGGATGTAGACGGAGAATTCAGATTAACCGATTACCATGAAGCCTTCGTTATGATGGCTAAGAAATTAGAGTCGGTGGCTATGAGAAACGGTAAAGATTCCATAGGAGTATCCATTTCGGACCGATACACAAACGAAGAGGCTTATGCAATCAAGAAATTTGCGGATCTTATAGGGGCAAAGACATTTACATTTAACAGAAGAGCAAGCGGAGTTAATGAGGTTCTCGGCTTAGGTCATGAAGCTTCTCCAAACACCATAGATGAACTGCTGTCAACAAATATGATTTTGGTTCCCGGATTCATCAAGGGAAGAAATCCCGTTATTTGGAATAAGATTAAACAGGCGGCGGAAGCAGGTGTAAAAGTGGTTGCAGTTACTACTGAAGGAGCTTGCGATTCATGGAAATTTGCCGATAAAGTTATTGAAGTGCCAAATGATACAGCCTTCCTTAAAAAACTTGCAAAGGCTATGATTGAACTTGGAAAGACCTCTGATATTGAAGGCTTTGAGGACTTTAAGAAGTCCCTTGATGATGTGAAAACCTGCGATACATGTAAAGAAATTGCAGAACTCTATATGAACGCTAAGAAAGCGATGATTGTATACCAGCAGAATGTGCTTTCACAGGAAGCGGGAAGACTTGTGGGTGAACTTGCGCTTCTATCAGGTCATATAGGTTCACCGAGAGACGGTATCCTTGAGGTTAAAGGTAAGAATAACTCACAGGGACTTGTTGACATGGGAATTTGTGCCGGAGCGGAGACTCTTGAAGGTCTTAAGGGACTCATCGTATTCGGAGAAGATCCTGTAGATGCAGACCTTTCAAACCTTGAATTTTTGGGAGTTTCAGATATCTTCATGACAAAGACCGGTGAAAGGGCGGATGTATTTATTCCGGGTACCGGGTTTGCAAGCACTTCAGGAACTTACACCAATACAGAAAGAAGACTTCTTCCTGTAGAAGCTGCAATTGAAGAGGATGTTGATTTCAATAACTGGGAAATAGCTGCAGAACTTGCACATGTGTTTGAGGTTGAATTCCCGTTTGAAGACGAATACGACATTTCATTTGAAATGAATAATGAAATTCCGATGTACAAGTATGCAGAAGAGGGCGAAGTTCTGGGAGGAGCTATGAAACCTTATGAGCCTAAATTCTTAGAAGCAAAGACTGTTAAACTGGTGGATGAACTGGCTTGTACAGATGCCTTGATGACAGACATTATGAGCAGAATTCCAAAACCGGTTAGGTTGGATGTTTAACAGTTGAATTTTGAGCGATTAGATTTTAATCTAAAGCATGAGGAGGGAGCAGCAAGCTCCCTCTTTTAGCGATTTAGGTTAGGTGTACCTTTTAGCATCCGGGCATGGCTCATTATAGTAGGCTTGTTATTCGTTAAAAAAATTGGGTAGTTATAACTGTACTTATTGCTTTAGCAATCATATGTTTGACAATCGTAGACTTTGTACGAGCTTTTATGCATTAAGCTATTGACTTTACGAGCATAATGTGATACTTTTAACGCAAGAATGATAACGATGCAGTTATTAAGAGGATACGATGGAGTGTCAATTCACAGGCGAATTGGCACTTTTTTTGTTCTTACAAATATGGGAAAGAAAAATTTTAGAGGGTGATATGATTGAGCGTATTCAGCGGCGGTAAAAAAATTATAATTAGAGGCGAAGAGATAGAGAAAGAATTTGAAAACAGAAAACATGTTTTTATAGTCTGTGATCCATTTTTGGCTGAAACCGGCAAAATAAAATACATCACCGGCAAATTGGATAATATCGGTGTTTCGTATACTGTTTTCTCAGGTATTACCCCTGATCCCAGCATAGAAATTGTTGCAGAGGGGATAGCAGCTCTTGCAGATGTAAAACCTGATACATTGGTAGGCTTTGGAGGAGGTTCTGCAATTGATGCTTGTAAGGCTATGATGTTTTTCGCCGAAAAGGAAAATATTGTAGAAAACTGCAAATTCATTGCAATTCCCACCACCAGCGGTACAGGGTCGGAGGTTACGGATTTTTCAGTAATAAGCAATACGAAAAAAGCGGTAAAGTATCCTTTGATCGATCCGAACTTACTTCCGGATGTAGCTGTGTTAGATGCGGAATTAACCTTGACGGTGCCTAAGGAGACGACGGCAATAACAGGTATGGATGTGCTCACCCATGCAATTGAGGCTATAGTATCAACGGATGCCGGTGACTTTTCAGATGCTATGGCGGAAAAGGCTATAAAACTTGTTAGGAGCAATCTGCTTGTTGCTTACAAAGAACCGGAAAATTTCAGTGCCAGGCAAGGCATGCACAACGCTTCATGTATGGCGGGGATCGCCTTCAATAATGCGGGTCTTGGGCTTAACCACGGAATGGCGCATGCCCTGGGAGCACATTTTCATATTCCGCACGGCAAGGCTAATGCGGTCTTGCTTCCTTATGTAATAGGCTTCAATGCAGGATGCTTTGACAATTTAACAGGTTCTGCAAAAACTTATGCTCGCATTGCCCGTTTGATACATGTCGATTCAGGAAGTATAAGGCAGAGCAGCCTTAACCTTATAAGATCAATCAAAAGTTTTAACCATCTGCTTGAGATGCCTTCAAATATAAGAGAGATGGGTATAGCTAAGGATGACTTTAGGGATGCCTTGGATTCTATGGCGGAAGCGGCTTACGCAGACAGCTGCACAAAAACAAATCCCAGAAAAGCTTCGGTGGATGAAATTAAGAAGGTATATGCTCATGCTTATTTTGGAGCAATAGGAAGAAGTTTGTAGCCGGCAGATATTTTTAACTCATTATTATTTTTGACTCATTATTAAATAAAGATGAAAGAAGATGTAGTGACGAAAAAGGAAAGGTAAAAAGATGGCTTTTGAGAATAAAGAAAGAATTATACAGGAATTTGTTCCCGGCAGACAGATAACTTTGGCACATATAATTGCAAGTCCTGTACCGGAGCTATACGGCAAACTGGGCATAATGGATGTAAACAACGCGATTGGAATTTTTACCATTACCCCCAGTGAAGGTGCGATTATCGCAGCTGATGTTGCGACAAAGGCATCGGATGTACACATAGGTTTTGTAGATAGATTCAGCGGCTCACTGTTGATTTACGGTGATGTTGCTGCGGTTAGAGAGTCTATGAATGATGTGATCAGAGTTTTATGTGATCAGATGAACTTTACACCGACACAGATTACAGGAAATTAAAATTTTACAGGATTTGAAATGAAAAAAATAATTTTTATTGGAAATATCGGCTGCGGAAAAACCACACTAAGTCAGGCAATATTAGGAGAGAAACTGGAATATCAGAAGACGCAGGCTGTAGAGGTCAGAGGTTCAAATATTTTAGATACTCCGGGAGAATATCTTGAACTTAATCATTACAGGGGAGCCTTGATGATTACTTCCGCAGATGCGGAGGTAATAGCCTTTGTTCAGTCTGCGGTTGACAGTCAGAGGATGTTTCCTCCGGGATACGGTGGCTCATACGCCAAGGATGTTATAGGCATAGTGACTAAAATAGATCTTGCAACGGAAGAAGAAATTTGCGAAGCGGAAAAATTTTTAAAAACGGCAGGAGTAAATCGCATTTTCAAGGTTAGTAGTTACCAGAATTTGGGTATAGACGAAATTAAGGATTATTTGAAGGAATGATGAAAGGAAAACCTATATGTGCAGATTGACTGTTGTAATTGCAGATGATGAACCGATTATAAGAATGGACCTTAGGACTATGCTCGCAAATGCAGGGTACAATGTGGTTGGAGAAGCCTCAGACGGTTTTGAGGCTGTAGAACTGTGCAAAAAATACAAACCGGATGTGGCGATACTGGACATAAGGATGGGAGATTTAGACGGCCTTTCAGCTGCAAAATATATAAATGAGGACTTGCCGACAACTGCCATCATAATGCTTACGGCATACAGCAAGGGAGAGTACATAGACAGAGCCAGAGAAAACGGAATCAGTACATACCTGGTAAAGCCTATAAATGAGAAGATGATTGTATTTAACATAGAACTTGCCGTTGCCAGAAATAAAGAACTTTTGGAATACAGAAAGCATTATGTTAAGGCGAATGAACAGCTGGAAAGCCGAAAAATAATAGAAAAGTGTAAAGGCCTCTTAATGGAGCATCGTAATATGACCGAAAAACAAGCTTATGAGTATATAAGAGAAATCAGCAAGAAGAGAAACATTGCGATGTACAAGGTTGCAGCAATGCTTATAAAGCAATATGAGGTGTAGCGGTAATGGATGTAATACAAAAGTTATGCAGCGAATATACGAATCTCAATCAAGAAGAAATTAAGGAGATTAAGGAAGCCTCCAGGACCCTTTCCGCCATGGCTAATTTATTTAATGCAGATGCTTTTATAGACTGCCGGCTTTCTGACGGAAGCGGAGATGCTATAGTTGTGGCTGAAGCTAAACCGATAGATTGCGATTCTTCGTATACGAGAACGGTTGTAGGCTTAATTGCCACCAAAGAGAAGGAGCCTGCGGTGTACAGAAGCCTTCAATTAGGTGTGGGAACAAAGCACATGAAAGCGATGACACAGGAGAATGTGCATGTAATACAGACTGTAGAGCCTATATATCATAAGGATAGAATTATAGGAGTTTTCATCATAGAGCAGAAGATGGAGCAGAATGTTCATTCCTACAAACCCCTTGAGAAGGAAGAACAGGCAGTCGAAGACAATGTTGATGATGTAACCTTATTGAATGATAACAAAAATATCACAGACAACATTGAAGAGGGATTGCTGTTTGTGGGATATAACAATAAAATAATTTTCAGAAACAAGTCAGCTTCCATGATTTTCAGACGCTTGGGCTTCATAAACGATATACTGGGAGAGGACTATAAGGATATCTCTTTGGTGCCGATGCCATGTGAAGGAGGCTGCAAATTCGGAATAAATGAGGTTGTCTTGGGGAACTTTCATTTTATAGTAAAGACCGTTGATGTTGACAGGGAGGATATAGACTATGCGGTGACCATAAGTGATATTACAACCCGTAAAATGCAGGAAAAAGAACTTGTGCTTAAATCAGTTGCATTTAAGGAAATGCATCACAGAGTAAAGAATAATCTGCAGACCGTGGCGGCTCTGTTGCGATTACAAAGAAATACAATATCTTCGGAAGAGGGAAAACAAGCTCTGAATGAAACGATTACGAGAATACTTGCAATTTCATCCACCCATGAGATTCTCATAGAAAACGATGTCGAAGAAGTTATGTTGAACGACATAATCGCCAGTGTAAAAGAAAACACTTTGGTATATTTCAACAACGACAATATAGATTTGAAAGTGGAATGTTACGGAGGGGATTTTAAAATCAAGTTTGAGAAAGCTACGGCTCTTGCGCTGATACTGAATGAACTTATGCAAAACTCATTGAAATACGCATTCAAAGGCAGAAATAAGGGTAAAATAAGCCTGATGACCATGCAGAGAAGAGCAGACGATATAGAACTTGTTTTTTTGGACGACGGATGCGGATTCAATATTAAAAAGACTACTTCCGGAAGCATGGGATGGACCATCATAAGATCTCTTGTAAAAGAAAAACTTAATGGACATTTGACGGTGAGATCGAATAATTCGGGAACAAGAGTAAAAATTGTCTTTTAATTTAGAAAAAATGTGTTATAATAACTGTGAGCACGGTATGCTCTTGACGAAAATTTAAGAATATGAATGGCGTAGCGATGTAGTTAAGCCAAATTCAAGCGATGCAGCTCGAATGGTTCTCTAATTTTTAGAGGGTTGGTTTGGGTTGCATTTTTTGTTTACAAAAAAATGACTTTGCCTAAATGAGATTTAGTGAAATAAGTGAGGAAAAGGTATGAAAGAAATCATTAACAGTGTAGGTATCGACATAGGAACCTCCACTACACAACTTATTTTCAGTAAATTAACTATTGAAAATATGGCCACAAGCTATACTGTTCCAAGAATAAGCATCGTAAATACAGAGGTGGTGTATAGGAGCAATATATATTTTACTCCTCTTGATTCTTCCTCAAATATTGATTCCGAAAATGTTAAGGCTATCGTCAATAAGGAATATAAGCTTGCCAATATGAGGCCTGAGGACCTTCAAACCGGTGCAGTGATTATAACCGGAGAGACGGCGAGAAAAGATAATGCAGACGAGGTTTTGTCATCGTTAAGCGATATGGCAGGTGATTTTGTAGTTGCAACCGCAGGACCGGATCTTGAGTCGCTGCTGTCAGCCAGAGGTGCAGGAACAGATTTCATTTCTGATGAGGACAGATGTACCGTTGCAAACATTGACATCGGCGGCGGCACAAGTAATATTGCGGTTTTCAGCAAAGGGACTGCTGTGGGAACATCATGTCTTGATATAGGAGGAAGGCTGATCAAAGTCAAAGGTGGGAAAATCACATATATCTATAAAAAGACATCAGAGCTTGCGGCTGCACACGGAATCAATTTGAAGATTGGAGACAGGGCTGACGAGAGTGTTCTGAGAAAGCTTGCAGATATATTTGCAAAACAGCTGGCTATGGCTTTGGGACTTTTGCCTAAAGACCAATATCACAAAGGACTTTATACAAATGACGGAAGTCCTATTTCAGAGGATATAAAGATTGACGGAATTACTTTTTCAGGGGGAGTTGCAGATATGATATATAATCCTTCCGGGGAAAATGTTTTCCGTTATGAAGATATAGGCCCCATATTGGGAGAAGCAATTAATGACTGCAGTTACTTCTCAGGCGTGAAAAGATATGACGCAGCTGAAACCATAAGAGCTACGGTGGTAGGTGCGGGGACACACACAACAGAGGTTAGCGGAAGTACGATTAAGTACGAGGAGAACTGTCTGCCTATCAAGAACATACCGGTGGTGAAGATGAGCGAAGAGGATGAGCAAGACTTAAAGAGTTTTTCAAAGAAAATGTCCGACAAAATGGAAATATTTACAAATACGGATGCCTATGACTGTGTTGCAGTTGCTATAAGCGGAAATTTCCATACTACTTTCAGAGCGGTTCAGGAAATGGGAAAGGCCATCGTAGACGGACTTGAGGGATATAACAAGTTAGGGTTTCCTATTGTGGTTATATGTGAAAATGACATCGGAAAAGTTCTTGGCAATACCCTGAAGGTTATGGCAGGCTTGGACAAAAAAATTATATGTATCGATAATATCTTTGTTAAGGATGGTGACTTTGTTGACATTGGAGAGCCTGTAGCCAATGGACGCGTCGTACCTGTCGTTACAAAGACATTAATATTCAATCGCTAAAAGAATGAAAAAATTAAGAGGTGAAGAAAAGTGATTTTAAAAACACAGCTATTCGGTCATAATTACGAATTTAAATCGATTCGTGAGGTGATGGCTAAGGCAAATGAACAAAAATCAGGTGACACTTTAGCCGGTATCGGCGCTGAATCTGCCGAGGAAAGAATTGCGGCAAAGCATGTGCTTTCAAATCTGACTCTGAACGATTTGAGAAACAGCCCTGCAGTTCCTTACGAAGAAGATAATGTTACAAGAATCATTCAAGATGATGTGAACGAAACTATCTTCAGAGAACACAAGAATAAAACTGTAGCGGAGTTTAGAGAATGGCTGCTTGACACGCAGACCGACGGAGAAATGATTAAGCGTGCATCAAGGGGAATTACCAGTGAAATTGTTTCAGCCGTCGCGAAGTTGATGAGTAACCTTGACCTTGTATACGGCGCAAAGAAAATAGAAATTACGGCACACTGTAATACGACTATCGGCAAACGCGGTACATTCTCTTCAAGGCTTCAGCCAAACAACACAGTTGACGATCCGAAAGGTATCCTCGCATCGACAATGGAAGGCTTCAGCCTTGGATGCGGTGATGCGGTTTTGGGACTTAACCCTGTTGATGATACTGTGGAAAGCGTTGCAACTATCCTGAAACAATTCGACGAGTTCAGAGACAAATGGGAAATTCCTACGCAGACATGCGTACTTGCCCATGTTTCCACACAGATTGAAGCTGCGAAGAAGATGAATGCACCTATAGACCTTGTATTCCAATCAATAGCAGGATCGCAGAAGGGAAACGAAGGTTTCGGCATTACTCCGGAAATGATTGAAGAAGCCCGGGAATACGCTCTTCGCGAAGGAAAGGCAAGAGGACCCAATGTAATGTACTTTGAAACGGGACAAGGTTCGGAACTTTCCTCAGAAGCACATAACGGATGGGATCAGCTCACTATGGAAGCCAGATGTTACGGTTTTGCCAAAAGATATAGTCCTTTCTTGGTAAATACAGTAGTTGGATTTATTGGACCTGAATATCTGTACGACTCCAAGCAGGTGACCCGTGCAGGATTGGAAGATCACTTCATGGGTAAGTTGACAGGAATTTCAATGGGATGTGATGCTTGCTACACAAACCACATGAAAACAGACCAAAATGATATAGAAAACCTTGCAACATTGTTGGTTGCGGCAGGATGCAACTATATTATGGGAGTTCCCGAAGGGGACGATTGCATGCTGATGTATCAATGTACGGGCTATCATGAAGCGGCAGCACTGAGGGAAGTGTTTGGATTAAGACCTATTGCAGAATTTGATCGGTGGTTGGAGAAAATGGGTTTTTCCGAAAACGGAAAGCTAACACCACTTGCAGGTGACGGTTCAGTATTTCTTAGGAAATAGAGAGGAGAATACAAGTGGATACAAAAGAATTAAAAGCACTTATTGAAGATGTTCTTTCTGAAATGAACATAGGTGAAGATGCAGCTTCAGAAGATACGAAAGCCGCAGAAGCGGAAAAGACATCTGCAAATACGGCAGATGATGAAGCTGCAATTTCAGATGAATGTCTGGAAGATATAACAAAGATTGATGTTAAGAAGCAATATCTTGTCGAAAACCCCGTGGATGCTGAGGGCTTTATGGAACTAAAACAGTTTGCACCGTGCAGAATAGGAATAGGTAAAGCGGGAGCCCGTTATAAGACTCTTCCTCAGCTTATGTTCAGAGCGGCTCATTCAGCAGCTCAAGATGCCGTATTCTCAGATGTGGATCAGGACTTCGTAGATAGTCTCGGACTTTTCACAGTTCAAACCAGATGCCGCAGCAAAGATGAATATCTGACAAGACCTGACCTTGGAAGAAGACTTTCAGAAGAAGCAGTTAAAACAATAAAGGAAAAATGTGAAATGAATCCGCAGGTTCAAATATTCGTTTCCGACGGTTTAAGTTCTGCGGCTGTGGCGGCAAACACCGAGGATGTTCTTTCAGGTTTGATGCAGGGGCTTAAGGCACAAGGTGTTAGAGTAGGAACTCCTTTCTTTGTAAAATACGGAAGAGTGGGCGCAATGGATGAAGTTTCCGAACTTCTTAATGCAGATGTAACCTGCGTTCTGATAGGCGAAAGACCCGGTCTGATTACTGCAACCTCCATGTCTGCATATATGGCATACAAAGGGACGATAGGAATGCCGGAATCAAACAGAACCGTAGTTTCCAATATTCATTCAGCAGGAACTATTCCTGCCGAAGCAGGTGCTCATTTAGCAGAAGTAATTAAAATCATGTTAGATAAAAAGATAAGCGGAACTGAATTAAAATTATAAGGAGAGAAGAAATGAAAAGAGATCCATTAAAATCAAGTGTTCTTGCTGCAAAGATCATTCCGAATGCAAGTCCGGAGATGTTGAAAGATTTGGACAATGTTCCTGAAAACTACAAATCTCTTGCACTTATTACAGCAGACTGCGATGATGTGACTTACACAGCACTTGATGAAGCAACAAAGAAAGCTGATGTTGTAGTAGCTTATGCAAAGAGTTTTTATGGAGGAGCAGCCAATGCCAACACAAAGCTCGCCGGTGAAATCATCGGAATTTTGGCAGGACCAAATCCTGCGGAGGTGAAAAGCGGTCTTGAGGCGGCAATAGATGTGATAGAAAATGAGGCTTACTTTATTTCGGCCAACGAGGACGATTCAATTGCATACTATGCACATTGTATTTCAAGAACAGGTTCATACCTTTCTGAAGGTGCAGGAATTCCGGAAGGAGAGGCTCTTGCGTACCTTATTGCACCACCGCTTGAAGCGATGTATGCAGTTGATGCAGCCATTAAGGCGGCAGATGTAGAACTCTGTGTGCTTTACGCACCTCCATCGGAAACAAACTTCGGAGGGGCACTTCTGACAGGAAGTCAGTCAGCTTGTAAATCGGCTTGCGATGCTTTTGCAGCAGCCGTAGAATTCGTAGCGGAAAACCCAACAGTATTTTAATTAGGAGGAAAATAAAATGACAAATATGCAGGCATTGGGAATGATTGAAACTAAAGGATTGGTAGGTTCAATAGAGGCGGCAGACGCCATGGTAAAGGCGGCGAATGTCAGTTTGATCGGAAAGGTACATGTAGGCGGAGGTCTTGTAACCGTAATGGTAAGAGGAGATGTAGGTGCGGTAAAAGCGGCGGTGGATGCCGGAGCAGCTGCGGCGGAAAGAGTTGGAGAACTTATTTCAATCCATGTAATTCCAAGACCACATGGCGATGTGGAAATGATTCTGCCGACTCTTGAGGGTTAGCAGCACCGGCCATCTGTTAAAGGGTTGAAAAGTAAGGAGAAACTTAAATGTTGGCTTTAGGAATGATTGAAGTCTATGGAAGAATCGGAGCTGTTGAGGGTCTTGACGGAGCCTTAAAAGCTGCAAATGTTTCTCTGGTAAACATGGTGAGAGTTGGAGGCGGACTTACCTCCGTATTCATTGAAGGAGATGTGGGTGCAGTAAAGGCGGCTGTTGATGCAGCGGCTGCGTCTGCATCGAAAGTCGGAAAACTTTGTTCTCAACATGTTATTCCAAGACCGGATAAAGCAGTTAGGGATATGTTGAATATGGAAACTGCTGAAGCGAAATTATTAAAAATAGCTTTGGAAAAAGAAACAAAACTTTCCGTATCGCTTCAAGAAAATAATGATACGAAAAAAGAAAATGAAAGGGAAATTTTAGAATCTGCAAATAAGGATGAAGCTGTTAATGGGGAGATTTCAAAAGAAACTGCAGAAAATGCCGAAAAAACTCAAGATGTTTGGGAGAATTTGGAATCTATGACCGTTAGCAGGCTCAGAACTTTGGCAAGACATACAGAAGGATTTCCTATGACAAAACAGGAAATTAAATTTGCTAAAAAGGTTGATTTAATTAGGGAGTTGAAGAAATAGAACAACTTATACAGGAGGAAAATAAAATGACAAATATGCAGGCATTGGGAATGATTGAAACTAAAGGATTGGTAGGTTCAATAGAGGCGGCAGACGCCATGGTAAAGGCGGCGAATGTCAGTTTGATCGGAAAGGTACATGTAGGCGGAGGTCTTGTAACCGTAATGGTAAGAGGAGATGTAGGTGCGGTAAAAGCGGCGGTGGATGCCGGAGCAGCTGCGGCGGAAAGAGTTGGAGAACTTATTTCAATCCATGTAATTCCAAGACCACATGGCGATGTGGAAATGATTCTGCCAACAATTGGCTGACATGTAAATTACTTAAAGGAGGTGTTGTAGTTGAAGGTTGTTACAGAAGCTTTGATTAGAGCGGAACTTAAAGCTACAAAGCCGGAAGTATATTACATACAGGAAGGCAAAATATTATCTCCCGCTGCCAGAGAATACCTTCAGGGAATGCAGGTTGAAATAGACTTTGAGAAAAATCGTAGGGCGAATGAAGCGAAGAAACAGAAAAAACTTTCAGAGACAGAGAATACTGTAAAAAAAGAGCAGGTTCACAGTGTTTCCGATGCGAAGTATATCGACTATGAAACGGGTGCGGCGTACATGAAAAAACCTGAGCATATGACACAGCTGTATGGAAATTTCCTCGTTGACAAGAACCATCCAAGGATAAAGTACAGAGGAAAATTGGACAGGCTCCAGGCGGAAGTGGTAAATGCACAGTGTGTTATAGGTATGGCGGAAAGCAATGAACTTCTCATAAAGGATTTGGGCAATATACTGGATATTTTAAGGGAAATGATGAGGTGTGAGGTTATGGATGAGGCATTTACCAATGAATATATTATCGGACTCAATCATACAGAACTTAGGGAACACTCTCACAATCCAATGAAATATTACAAGATAAAGCAGATGCTTTTGCCTGATTACACCATGGGAATCGCACATTCTCAGCTGAATATCATAAGAACCTCTATCAGAGAAACTGAAGTTTTGGCAGTAGATGCATTCAAAGAAAACAGAAAACTTGCAAGGACAGATATAATCGAAGAATTAAACAGGCTATCCAGCGCTTTACACATAATGATGTGCAAGTACTTGGCAGGTGAATATGAGAAAAAGTGAAAGGGGAAGGAGTGAATATGACAATAGAACAAATTGTTGATCAGGTATATAACCAGGTGAAAATCATGTTGGAAACAGCTTCTGACAGCTCTTTTCCCAAAGCCTTGATGATGACAAGATCCAAAGCCGAGTCTGAAGCAACATCAAATATAGAAGCAGAACTTAGTCAAGTATGCACATTTATCAATTCTTCAGACCTTAATAATAACTGTGATTTAACAGATTACGAATTTATTGTTATAAAAAATTTGGACAATGATTATCTTGCTAAACTTTCAGGCGGCATTTTTGAAACACCGTATTTGAGACTTATCAATAAAGCGATTATGCTTGGAAAAAAAGTTTTTCTTCCTCAAGAAGGTATTGAATTTCTAAAATATGAGAAAACGGCTCCCGTAGCTTTTATGCAGAATTTTAACGGTAAATTAAATGAGCTTAAACGCTGGAAGATTATTGTTAAGCCGGAGGCCGAGCTGATAGGTGAATTGCGAAAACAATATGCAAAAATAGGGAAGAATTACGGTAATGCAGCAAATACTTTGGATAAGAGAGTTATAACTTCAAAAGATATAAGCTCTTTATGGAATTTAGGATGCAGGGAGATGAGCATATCAGAAAAAAGCATAGTGACAGATGTTGCTATGGAATTGATTGAAAAAAATAAAATCAAAATTAATAAGTTTTAAGGTCGTGGGGATGTATGGATTTAGGAAGAGTAACAGGTTCGGTTTGGGCAACGCAAAAAGCGGATTCACTTTCAAAGTATAAGCTTCTTACGGTGAAAATTCTAAATAATGAAGGTGACAGATATGTTGTTGCAGCAGATACACTGGGAGCCGGTATCGGCGAGACGGTAGTTTTAGTAGGCGGCAGTGGTGCAAGAATCTGTGAAGGAATGAATCAGCCTCCCTTGGACGCCACAATTGTGGCGATTGTAGATGAATCTGCGGGAATATAAATTTTACCCGGAAAGGATAGAAAAAAGAATGTTTAATGAACTAATTAAAAGCATCACTGATGCAAGTGTATTCACCGGCAGTTTGAACCAGTGGGTTTCAACAATCTCTATCAACAAGATCATTATTTTGGTAATGATGATTTTTATGATTGTTGGAGCTGTTGATAAAATCCGCGGAAATAAGCTGGGATACGGCGAACAGTTTGATGAAGGCTTTAACGCTATGGGCCCTTTGGCGATTGCAATGGCAGGAGTTGTAGCAGCAGCACCGGTACTTGCAATTATTTTAAAACCCATCATTGTACCTATTTATGAAATTTTCGGTGCCGATGCTTCCATGTTTGCAACGACGCTTCTTGCCTGCGACATGGGCGGGTACCCTCTTGCCATGGAAATGGCGGCAAATGATACAATCGGTAATTTCTCAGGTTTGATTCTCGGGACCATGATGGGGCCGACAATCGTATTCACAATCCCTGTGGCTTTGAGTATCATAAAAAAAGAGGATAGAAGCTACTTGGGAGCAGGTATTTTAGCAGGTCTTATTACAGTTCCTATAGGATGTATAGTAGGCGGACTTGTAATGAATATGACACCATATAAGATTAACATTATGACTATTCTTGTAAACCTGATTCCTGTAATCATAATTGCAGCGCTAATCGTTGCAGGCCTGTGGTTTGCACCACAGAAAATGATTAACGGATTTAATAAATTCGGTACGGGAGTTACAGTTATTATAACCATCTTTACTGCCATTGCCGTATTTGAGTATCAGACAGGAATCAAGTTCCCGTTGTTTAACAAGATGGTGGAACCTGATGCAGCCGGAGTCGTTCCTCTGGAAGCCGGACTTTTGGTTTGCGGACAGATTGCAGTAGTGCTTATCGGCGCATTTCCGATGGTTAAATGGATTACAAAGACATTTGAAAAACCTCTTGAAAAGATTGGCGGAAAGCTTGGAATGAATCAGGAAGGCTCGGCAGGACTCATTGCAACCCTTGCAAACAATATCGCCATGTTCAATATAATGGGAGACATGAATGCCAAAGGTAAACTTCTGAATGTAGCTTTCGCAGTTTCCGCATCCTTCGTATTCGGAGATCATTTGGGATTTACGGCAGGTGTTAACAGCGAAATGATTTTCCCTGTTATAGTCGGAAAACTTGTTGCCGGAATAACTGCTTTGATTTTGGCCAATATGCTTGCACCGATGCTCCTTGCCAAAGTTGATGGTAAAAAGGGCGAAGAAAAATAGACGAGTATTTAGAGAAAGGGCAGCTAACATGGAAATTAATGAAAAAGCGTTGAAAGACATCATCGCCAAGGTAGTTGAAGAAACTTTGAAGAAAAAATCAGGTGACGATTTTCTAAAGGAGAAAGATAAGAGCGGGATTATTAAAATCAGACCATCTACTGTTAAATGTGAACAGTTTAACGGTGCTGAGGGTGTCTATCTGAAAGATGTCGTTACTTTGGAAGAAGCTCCCAGAATGGGCTGCGGAATCATGGAACTTGATCATACAAGTTTTGAATGGACACTTACCTACGATGAATATGATTATGTTATCGACGGAGAACTTGAAATTGAAATTGACGGAAGAGTTGTTAAAGGGCAGCCGGGAGATATAATCTATATCCCTAAGGACAGTCATATACACTTCCAAACATCTACTACTGCCAGATATGCATACTTTGTATATCCTGCAGACTGGCAGTAAAAATATGCAGGAGGGGGTGGCAACAATATGTCACCTTCTCCTGATGGAAAGAAAGGGCGAAAGTTTTGACTACTATGGAAAATCAGCCAAACAATTTTCAAAAGTGTAATGCTTTTGTTGAATCATTTGAAAAAACTATAGATAACCCGATAAAAGGCAGTTCCAAAATATACTATACAGGGGTTGATCTTGGCACGGCTTGTGTTGTAGTTGCGGTTTTGGATGAAAATTATCAGCCGGTTGCAGGTGCTTATCAATATGCGGATGTGGTTAGAGACGGAATGGTCGTTGATTATATAGGCGCTATAAAGATTGTGAGGTCCATGAAGAAGAACATAGAAGAAAGACTTGGCACCGAACTGTTGTATGCTGCCTGTGCAATTCCACCGGGAACTGATACTTTGGACGGCGGTGCTGTTAAAAATGTGGTACAGGCAGCGGGTTTTGAAGTAACTAATATCTTGGATGAGCCCACGGCAGCAAACAATGTATTGAAAGTCACCAACGGTGCTGTAGTTGATATAGGAGGAGGTACCACAGGGATTTCGATACTAAAAGACGGAGAGGTTATTTCCGTAGATGATGAACCCACGGGAGGCACACACTTTTCTCTTGTTTTATCAGGCTCGTATAGGATGAAATTTGAGGAAGCGGATAAATATAAGAGAGACAAGTCTAATCACAGAGAGATTTTACCGGTAGTAAAGCCTGTAGTTCAAAAGATTGCAACTATTATAGAAAACTCCATAAAAAATTACGACATAGAACAAATTATACTGGTAGGAGGAAGCAGCTGCCTTACGGGAATTGAGGAGATTATTGAAAAAAGCACGGGAATTAAAACTTTAAAACCGGGTGATCCTATGTTTGTTACACCTCTTGGCATAGCACTGAGCTGTACCACCGATATTATGGATTGATTTGTGAGGTGACATGATGGAATTCAGAATAATTAAGTCACCATCGCCGGGAACCCTTGAACTCATAAAAAGGCGTATGGGATTTTTTAAAGAAAATCCGGTGGAAGATGCTGATGCAATAGGTCTGGTGCAGGGAAAGATGATAGATATGGTCTGTGCGGCAGATATTGCAGAAAAAGCAACGGGCGTGACGGTTTATGACATCAAAGGACTTTGTCCGCAGCATATGACATTGTTGGCAATATTTGGAGACACGGCATCTGTAAGCGATGCTCTGTCTGAAATTGAGAATAAATTGAAAGAAGGGATGTATAATGATTACGGCCAAACTTATTGATAATATATGGGCAACCAGAAAGGCTGAGGCGTTGAAGGGATATAAACTGATGTTGGCTGAAGTAATCGGAGGCACAGAGGTGGGAAAACATATCGTAGTTGTTGATAATATCAGCGCAGGAATAGGTGACAGAGTGATAGTAACCACAGGTTCATCGGCCAGAAAGATGCTTGAAAACGATAACATTCCTGTAGATGCGGTAGTTGTAGGAATTATAGACGAAGACTGCGAAGTGGAAATTGTATAGTGAGGCAGAAGATGAATTTGCTTGAAAATATAAGAAATGCAGGTGTAATAGGCGCAGGCGGTGCGGGATTTCCCACCCATGTGAAACTAAATGTAAATGCGGAATATATACTTCTCAACGGCGCAGAATGTGAGCCCCTTCTCAGGGTTGACCAACAGCTCATGGCAGTTAAGGGAAAAGAAGTGATTACAGGTCTTCACATGGCAGGGGAGTTAGTCGGTGCCAAGAAAAAAATAATAGGGATAAAGGTTAAGCATAAAGATGTTATTCAAAGTTTGAGAAAGGACATAAAAGAACTCAGTTTGGAAGATAAGATGGAAGTCAGAGAACTTCCGGACATTTATCCTGCCGGAGATGAACAGGTTTTAGTTTATGAACTGACAGGCAGAGTTGTGCCGGAAACCGGTATTCCCATTGCAGTGGGCTGTGTCGTTATCAACACCGAAACTGCATTAAATGTCTTTAATGCTTCGCAGGGCAAACCGGTTACGGAAAAATATGTGACCATAGCCGGAGATGTTCCGAATCCCGTTACGGTTAAGACTCCCGTGGGAACACCGTTGAAAATTCTCTTTGAAATTGCGGGAAGAAGTGATCTCATCGGTTATGAAGTTGTGGACGGCGGTCCTATGATGGGACCTCTTCTGTGCGACCGCGACGGTTTTGTAACGAGAAAAACTAAAGGTCTTGTAGTTTTAGAGGAAAATCATAGTTTGATTCACAAGAAAAAGAAGACTATGAGAAGTGCGGTTCTCATGAATAAAACAGCCTGTGAGCAGTGCAGGATGTGTACAGATCTATGTCCGAGATTTTTACTGGGACACAGTACAAGCCCTCACAAAATGGTGAGAGCAGTCGGTTTCGGATTAGAGGCAGATGAAAGCAAAACTGTTGCATTGACCTGCTGCCAGTGTAATCTTTGCGAGTATTTCTCATGTCCGGCCGGAATTAATCCTAAGATGGCGAATGCATATTACATGACCAAACTTAGAGAAAAGGGTGTAAAGCACAAAGCTATCGTCAAAGAGTTTAAGCCGAGAGAAATGCGGGAGTACAGACTCGTGCCAAGCAAGAGATTAATAGCGAGATTAAACATTCAGAGGTTTGATGTGAAGGCTCCTTTGGATTTAAAAAATGAGATAGTGCCGGACTTTGTAGGAATCTCCCTCAATGACTTTGTAGGAGCTTCTGCGTTGCCTGTGGTAAAGATTGGAGACATGGTAGAGGCAGGAGAGAAAATCGGAGAAATTCCGGAAAATTCCCTGGGAGCATCGGTACATTCCAGCATTGCAGGAAGAGTTGAATCCATAGAAAACAATTTTATCAAAATAAGGAGGAATTAACGATGGCAAAAGCGATAGGAATGATTGAATTCAACAGCATTGCTCGTGGAATATATGCTGCAGACCAGATGGTTAAAACCTCTGATGTTGATATTGTTACCGCAAATTCAGTATGTCCGGGGAAGTACATTGCTATTGTACATGGTGATGTATCGGCGGTTGAGACTTCGGTACAGAGCGGAGTCAATGCCGCAGGCGAATTTTTAGTAGATCAGATGGTTATTCCCAATGTTCATCCGGGGGTTTTCCCGGCGATTGTATCCACAACGATGCCTGAACAAATACAGGCTATAGGCATCTTGGAATCGTATTCACTTGCAACCATGGTAATCGCATCTGATGCGGTTCTCAAGGCGGCAGAGCTTGAAGCTTTGGAAATAAGACTTGGTACAGGTCTGGGAGGAAGGTCGTACTTTACTTTCACAGGCGATGTAGCGGCAGTTGAGGCAGGCGTTGATGCCGGAAAAAATATTATCGGCGGAAACGGAATGCTCATCAATGCGGAGGTTATTCCATCACCGTCAAAAAAACTGGTGGAAAGATTATATTAACATCTAATATATTTTCAGTGTGAAGGGGATGAAACAATGAAAAAACTTATTACAGCAAAGATTATAGAGGGTTTTGCCAAGGAGGGCTTAAGACAGTTTCCGATAAATGATGATACCTTAATAACACCGTCAGCAAAGGACTTAGCGAGAAATACCGGCATCAAATTTGTGTGTACAAATGAAGCTTATGACAATATTTCGCAAAGACATGAGAAAACGAAAGCTTTAGAAGACTTAGCCGGAAAGGATATCTCTTGCGGGGATGAAAGCGATGAGATCAGCCGGAAAGTTGTGGTTGCGGCGGTACTGGAAGTTTTAAAAGAAAAAGGTCTTTTAGATAAGATTGGCAGATAATCAGGAGGGAAAAAAATGGAATTTGATAAGGACTTGAAATCAATACAGGAGGCAAGAAATTTAGCTTCTCTCGGTGCAAAAGCCGCAAGAGCTTTAGAAGATTATACGGAAGAACAAATAGATAAAATCATCAGGAATATGGTGAGAGTCGGTGAGGAACACGCTTTTGAGCTTGCGCAGATGGCTGTAGAAGACACGGGTTTTGGAATTGTAAATGATAAGGTTTACAAAAACCATATGGCATCAGGACTTCTTTATGATTACATCAGGGATATGAAAACTGCAGGGATAATCGAAGAAGACAAAGAAAAGAGGACGGTAACTCTTGCAGTTCCCGTAGGTTTGGTTATGGGAATTGTACCTTCTACCAATCCGACATCCACCGTACTTTTTAAATCCATAATTGCGATGAAAGCGAGAAATCCAATTGTATTTTCACCGCACCCCTCTGCGGCAAGATGCACTCTTCGCGCTGCCGAGCTTATGGAGATGGCGGCGGTGGAGGCAGGAGCGCCGAAGAACTCCATCGGATGCCTAAAGACGCTATCCATTGAAGCCACAAATGAGCTGATGCATGCAGAGGATGTAAAACTTATCATTGCAACAGGCGGTCCCGGAATGGTCAAGGCCGCATACAGCGCAGGAAAGCCGGCGATAGGAGTGGGAGCGGGAAATTCACCGTCATATATAGAAAAATCCGCAAATGTCAGAGAAGCTGTAAAAAAGATTATGGCAAGCAAGACATTTGACAACGGAACCGTTTGTGCATCTGAACAATCAATTATATGCGAAAAGGCAAATGAAACAGAGGTAATTTCCGAACTGAAGGCTCAGGGGGGCTACTTCATGTCTGATGAAGAAACAGACAAGGTGTGTGACCTTTTGTTTAAGAACGGTCATGCCATGAATGCGAAATTTGTTGCAAAAAGTCCTGAAGTTATTGCAGAGGCTGCAGGAATCTCAATCCCTGACGGCACAAGGATACTTATAGGAAGACAGACAGGAGTTGGAGCAGGAAATCCCCTTTCCTATGAAAAACTCACGACCGTACTTGCATTTTATACGGCAGAAGATTGGAAAGAAGCCTGTGAATTGTCCATAAAGCTATTGCAGAACGGAATAGGACATACCATGAATATCCATACAGAATGTCCTGATATGGCACTTAAATTTGCATCCAAACCTGCATCAAGAATTCTTGTAAATACAGGAGGTACACAGGGCGGTACAGGTGCGTCCACAGGACTTGCTCCTTCTTTTACCTTGGGATGCGGAACTATCGGAGGCTCTTCCGTGTCTGAGAATGTCACACCTATGCATCTGATTAACAAAAAAGTTTTGGCTTACGGTATAAAAGATGTGGACACTCTCGCCGAAAAAGATGAAATATTTCAGAAATACCACGGGAACGGAATTACAGATAAGGACGGTATCAATGTATCGATTACTGCAGATGAATTGAAAGATATGATTTCAGCAGTGATAAAAGCTATGGAGCAGTAACATGAACAGAGACATAGATAAGATGACGGAGGCTGTGATTAAAGTTTTACAGGAAAAGGGGATAGATATTTCTTCGCAGGAAACGGAGGAAAACGATGGGTTTAACATTCCCGTTGGCGTATCTAACAGGCACATACACTTGAGCAGAGAAGATTTGGAAGTTTGCTTCGGAAGAGGTTACAGGTTAACGCCTACAAAGGAACTGTCTCAGACGGGACAGTTCGCCTGTAAGGAAACCGTTACGGTGGTAGGACCAAAAGGTTCCATAGAGAGGATTAGAGTGCTTGGACCCGTAAGGGCCGCAAGTCAGGTTGAATTGCTTTCAGCAGACAATTTTAAGCTGGGAATCAAGGCTCCCGTAAGGCTCTCAGGAAATTTGAAGGGAGCAGCTGATGTAACTATAGTAGGACCATGCGGATCGGTGTATGCAAGGGAATCAGCAATAGTTGCAAAGAGACATATTCACATGACCTTGGAGGATGCAAAGAGGTTTGGGGTATGCGACGGAGAAATTGTTTCTATCGAAGTTCTCGGAGAAAGAGGAGGAGTATTGAATAATGTGATAATCAGGGCAAATGATAAATCCAAACTGGATTGTCATGTGGACACGGAAGAAGCCAATGCCTTGGGACTGAGCAATTCAAGCAAAGTAAAAATAGTGAAATAGCTCTTTGTTTAGTTTCACAACAAAAATAGTTGTTGACGGATAGACCGTTTTTTTCTGATAGTAACTGTTAATTTGCTTGATATTTACAATTATTTGTGATAGCATAAAAAGAAGTGAAATGAGCAGAAAAATAGACAGTTAACAGTTGAATATCAGTGTTCTTTTAATAATTTTAAAAGCTAAGATGGAAACAGGTGAGAAGCCTGTACGGAACCGCCACCGTAAGCGTGTAGTTTTTTCTGAGATGCCACTGTGAAATCGGGAAGGTAGAAAAAATGGAGATGCGTAAGTCGGGAAACATGCACAATGAAGAACTTTTAGGAGCGGATTTCTCCGAAAAAAGTTTTATAAGTGATTATTTAGAGTGCACATTTTTATGTGTACTCTTGTTTTTTAGTCGGATAGGACAGGTAGAGGACACGCGTTTTTAGTATATAATGTGTGTCCTCTGTCTGTATCTCCGAAAACAGTAGAAAATAAACGACGGACTGCAGTTTATGCATATTGATGGAAAAGAAAGGTGATGAGAAAAATGAGGTACGGGAAAAACTGTAAAATTGTAGTGATGGCTGTTATATTGAGTTTGATACTGGAAGCAGTAATGGGAATATCAATATTTGCAAAGGAAAAAGAAGAAGGACAAGGCAGAATCACAATGAAAGGCGGAAGAGAATTAATCAGAGAGGGGGGCGGTACTATGTGAAGATTGAACTTGAATACGACTCTGCAAGCGGGAAAATTATCAGTGTTAAGGACCGAGGCACAGAAACATACATAAATAAGACAAGTGAAGATTTTAAGAAAAGGGCTTTAGAGGCGTGGAAGAAGTTTAATGACGGTGACGGATTCGGAAAATTTGCAGGAAAAACATTTGAGCAGATTGATAGTGTGGCAGATGTTTCCGGCGCTACGCAAACATCTGCAACCGTAAAAAAAGCGGTAAAGGATGCGGAAGTCAATAACCGTGTGAAACAGGAAATTTTGGCTAAGATAGATGCTTTTGACGAGAATGACTACGACGGACAGGAAAAAGAAAACTTTAAGAAATTTATAGCTGAGCAGCGTAAAGGGTGAGCACCCGCTGGAAAATCGAGATTACGGATATGCCATGAAGGTACGCATATATGTTAATGATGCCGGAAGAATAGTCAAAATCGAAGATGCAGGTACCCAAGATGCCATAAACGAAAATAAGGAGAATTACTACAGAAAGTATAATAATGAGCATTATCAAGACGATTTTCTGCCTAATGGAGGTTTTTATAATTATTTAGGAAAAACAAAAGATACTTACAGGGATGTGGATTCAATTTCTCACGCTACGCTTTGCTGCGACTCTACTAAAGAAGCCGTAAGAAAAGCACTGGAAAAGATTGAAAAAATAAGAACTCTCGATCTTGCAGACGGAAAGACATTGAAAGAGTTGAATGCCTATAATAAAGTTAAAATAAAAAACGGGAAATTGTATATTACGAAAGGAATATCCAAAAAGGCCGTATTCAGATTTAATGCAAAGAAAGGCAGCGGCACAGTGAACGGCAAGCCGGCAGCTGTAACCGTTGATGGAAAACACTACGATATAGCAGTCAAAACGGAAGGCGAAAACATCGTATCGGTTGAGATGAACAAGGACATCATTGAAAAATTCGGTACGGGGGAGCACAGATTGGCAATTACCGTTGGCAAGTATAAAGGAGAGGCAGGCTTCAGCGTTAGCAAAGCAGCAAAGAGAGATAAGAAAGGTAAAGAAGATTCATCGGACGGAAAGATACACAAGAAGAAAACTGATTCAAAAAATATGACAAAGCATAAAAGACCGACGGATAACCATTTGCCGGGTACGGGAGATGGGTCCGACCTGCGGTTTTATATGGGAATTGTATTTTTATCACTGGGAACGATATTTATTATGATAAACAGAAAGAAAGCTGATAGAAAACGGTAAGACTCATTGTATCAAAACTATGGAATTGATTCACAAGGAAACAGCAAAATGAGAATAAATTGGTGCGTCAGAAATTTGGGAGAAGATTTAAAAGCAACAGTGACAGTTACAAAAGAAGAAAATGTAATGTCAGGTTCTCTTGTTGTGGACAAAGCGGGTTTTATAATTAAACATGCCTCAGGCTCATGCTTTAAGCAAAATTGCGGCGATTATGAAAGATATAATGATGCAGGATCATCTCATTACCTTTTTACAGAACTTATAGGTGTTTTGGGATATATTCAGGGCAAGAAAATAATCAAAAAGAGACTTTCAGAAGCGAGAAACAGCAAATTTGAAGATATTTTTCTTCAGTGCGTTTCAGCTCTGCTGCAGGCGGAAACATATGTCTACAGAGAAAGAGGTTTTGAGTCAAAAAAAGAATACAATGAGTATTGGGATATCCTTGAAAAAAACGGATGTAGAATGTACAGCGACAGCAGAAAAGATGCAAGAGCCTCAGATGTTCCGTGGATGGATTATGTTCCCGATAATTTCGGCAGCACAGTGCTGTTTGAAAGGGAAAAGGAATATGAGATTAAGAGAGCAGACGGTACAGTTTGTTGTAAAGGGCATCTTTCAGATTCGTATCACGAGATGGAAACCATCATTGAAGTCGATAGCAAAGATGTGGTAAAAAGGAATGAAATAAGAATAATCAGAGCCCCGGGAATCAGTTGTTTCACCAACGATGAGAACAACGGCGCTTTGGCAGGAAGAAAATTGAAAGATATAAGGAAGAAAGACATTGTGAGTGCTCTTGGAGGTTGTGACGGCTGTTATCATATTGTGGAGATGTACATAGAGAGCCATAGATTACTGACTGAAAATTAAAGAAGTGTGCACAATTCCTTAGATAATGAGATTGTAATTTGATAGAAAGAGAAATACTATGAGAACATTTGGAGAAGAAAGAGTCCTTGAACCGAAAGGATTTTTTCCTGTATCGGCTTGGCGATTGGACAACAATAGAGAAATAAATGATACGGAACTGAGAATTTCGATTCATAAGATAAAGCTGGAAGAGGGAAATTTCAGGCAGATATGCAGCTCCTGTGAATACGATTATGAGAGAATCAAAAAGAGAATATTGGGAATAACCGAGAGAAGAGGGAAACTGCACAACCAGCTTACAGACAGCGGAGGTATATGCTGCGGCGTAATCGAAGAAATAGGTGATAATTATAATAATCCCTACGGTTTTAAAGTGGGTGACAGAGTGATAGGAATCGCCTCGCTTACTTCTATCCCGATAAAAATCAACGAGATTAAGTCGCTTAATTTCAATTACAGTCAGATAGAGGTTGACGGTTACGGAATATTTTTTTCTGCAAGTCCCGTGATAAAAATTCCCGAAGAAATTCCCGAAGAAGTGCTTCTTGTAGCCTTTGATGAGTCGGGTTCCATTGCGAAAGCCGCATATCTGGCAGAGGAAGGCCGTAAATTTTTTATACTGGGAAGTGATATTTTTACAACAATTCTGTACGCCGCGGCAATGAGATTTTCAAACGGTGTGGGCTGCTACATATCGGTGTGCCTTTACTTCGATGATGAAAATTATATTTTAGAGGAGAATATAAGGGCGTTGTTCAAGCCCTATGTGGATAAACTTTTCACAATAAACGGAGTATCTCCCATGGACAGCTACAATAAAATCATAGAAAAAGAATTTGCGCAGGAACCGACAGAGGAAGATCTCTTTGACAGCACAGTTATTTGCTCCAATATGATGGGGATGGAAGTAATCGGAGTTCTGATGACCAAGCAGCACGGAAACCTCTTCTTCACTAATTTAATAAATAACTATAATTTGGTGGTTCTTGTAGCGGAATCACTTGGCAAAAGCATTAACACTATATCGATGGAGGAATATTCCAGCGGATTTCCCGACTTCACTTTGGATCTTCTCTACAAGATCAGAGTGAAACTCAATAGGATTCATGATATTTATGTGGGGAAAACCATAGTAAATAAACTGAAATATGACAGCAAGCTTACTTTCGATCTTAAGAACATAAAGAAAATAGATGAGTATGCCTACGGCAGCAGAGAAACGGAGAAAATGCTTGAGGAGGTTCTTCGCCTTGCAAGTTATGATTGCAATGTATTGATACTTGGGGAAACGGGAGTAGGTAAAGAAAGAATTTTGGATTTGCTCCACGAAAACAGTTCAAGAAAGGGTAAGCAGTGCATAAAGATTAACTGCTCAGCCATAACGGAAAGTCTTGCAGAATCGGAATTTTTCGGATACGAAAAAGGTTCTTTCACCGGGGCAAATGACACAGGAAAAAAAGGTATATTTGAGATGGCGAACGGAGGTACTCTGTTCTTAGATGAAATAGGAGATTTGCCTCTGTCTATTCAGGCAAAAATGCTCAGGGTTTTGCAGGAGGGGCAGTTCTACAGGGTCGGCGGAGAAAAACCTATAAATGTTAATGTAAGGGTAATATCCGCAACCAATAAGGACCTGAGAGAAATGGTAAGAGAGGGAACTTTCAGAGAAGACCTGTACTACAGATTGAATATATGCGAGATTGAAATTCTTCCTCTCAGGATGCGAACAGATGATATTGAGCCTCTGGTCAAGATGTTTGCGAAGAAGTACAACGACAAATATATGCTGGCAAGAAAATTTACGATTGATGCCATAGACGAGCTTAAAAAATATGATTGGCCGGGAAATGTAAGGCAGCTTGAAAATGTGGTTCATACCATAGTAATAAGTTCAAAAACCGATGTTGTAGATGATAAAATTGTAAATAATGTAATTGAGAAGAAAACTCTTGAAGGAAGCGGAAAAATATGTGATAATGCCGCTACTGAGAAAAAGCAAAAAGATTTTTACGATGAAAGCGGTGCATACAGGAATATGACCTTGGAAGAAGCCATAGGAAATCATGAAAAAGCAATTATAGAGGATGCTCTTAAGCGCTACGGAACTACGAGAAAGGCTGCAGATGCTTTGGACATAAGTCAGTCTCAGCTTATGCGCAAAAAGAAGAAGTACGATATATAGTTATTCGGCTAAATCTTTATTGCTTTAGTCTTTTACATTGATGTTCATAAGCGGTTCAATATGTCGAATTTGACATAGGTTTTATTCGGAATTGACAACGGCAGCCGGATTTACAAAACACGAGAATTTAACAGGAAAACCTGTAACTTAGGTATTTTAATGAGTTGCAGGTTTTTTTATTTTTTGGCACGGTAATTGCTATATAAAAAGGTAAAGGCAATAAGTTTGATTTTGCCATCGGAATAATCAAAATTTGAAAGGAGAGTTTCAGTGAAAAATCGATTCAATAAGATTAAAACCATTGAAGAGGCCATGAAACATGTGACTGACGGCTGCACGATTATGATTGCAGGGTTTGGAGGAATAGGGTCGTCCTATGACTTGATTCAGGCAATTATAAAAAAGGGAGTAAAAGATTTGACCCTGATTTCCATTGATGCAGGCGATCCTGATGTAGGTCCGGATCATATAGTTGGGAACAAACAATGTAAAAAACTTATTACAAGCCATATTGGAGCTACGGAAGCTGCGGGAGACCTTTTTAATTTAGGAGAGCTTGACATTGAATTTTCTCCGCAGGGAACTTTGGCAGAGCGAATCAGAGCAGGCGGCGTGGGTCTTGCAGGAATTCTTACGGATGTAGGAATGGGAACTGTGATAGAAGAAGGCAAGGAAAAGATTTCAGTCAACGGAAAGGACTACCTGCTTGAAACTGCTTTGACTGCAGATGTGGCTATTATACTTGCAGAAAAAGCGGATGAATTCGGAAATCTGGTATACAGCAAGACTGCAAGAGGACTGAACCCTCTAATGGCAAGAGCAGCAGATGTAACAATAGTGGATGCAAAGGAAATCGTTGAGCTTGGTGAAATTGATCCGGAAGATGTTATAACACCCGGCGCATATGTTGATGTAATCGTTCACGGGGAAGGAGATTGGACATGGGGCTGGCAGTAAAAGAAATGATGGCAAAAAGAGCCGCAGAAGAAATTGAAAACGGTAATGTTGTAAATCTGGGATTCGGTATTCCTCAGAAAGTGGTTAATTACATACCACCGGAAAAGAAAGTTTTTTTTCACGCTGAGAACGGGATTTTAGGTGCGGGACCTGCTCCTGAAAAGGGAAAGGAAGATCCTGATATAGTGGATTCGGGATGCGTTCCGATTACAGCTATCAAAGGAGCATCGTATTTTGACAGCGCAGATTCTTTCGGTCTTGTAAGAAGCGGAAAACTTGACATAACAATTCTGGGCGCTTTGGAAATTGCAGAAAACGGCGATCTTGCAAACTGGATGGTTCCGGGAGGTCTTATTCCGGGCATGGGAGGCGCAATGGATCTTGCTAAAAAAGCTAAAAAGGTCATTGCAATCACAACACATACAGATAAGAAAGGAAATCCTAAACTTAAGAAAAGATGTGAGCTTCCTCTAACCGCAACAGAATGCGTTTCGCTTATTATAACGGATTTGGGAGTGCTGGAAGTTACGGAAAACGGATTTCTTTTAAAGGAACTTTTTTACGGTCATACCACTGATGAAGTTATTACGAAGACCGGCGCACCGGTTGAAATTTCAAATAATTTGAGACTGATTGATTATAAGGAGGCGTAGAAATGAGTAAGTTGAGAGAAGCGGTAATCGTGTCTGCGGTAAGAACACCTATAGGTAAATACGGTGGAGCTTTGGCAGGACTTGACGGTTACGAACTTGGAGGACTGGTTGTAAAAGAAGCAGTTAGAAGAGCGGGGATTAACCCTGAAGAAATTGAAGAAGTCTACATGGGCAATGCAGAAGGTGCTCCGGGAAACATAGGAAGAGTTATTGCACTTGAGGCGGAGCTTCCTGAAACAGTTCCGGGAATCCAGTTTGACAGACAGTGTGCGTCAGGTTTGGAAACGATATGCATGGCGGCAGCGATGATTGAAAGCGGACACGGAGATATTTATGTGGCAGGCGGAGCGGAAAGTATGACAAATAACCCATACTTTATGAGCAAGTCAAAGAGACCGTACAGCTACGCATATCCGTCTTTTAACTATGTAATGATGTCGCCGCCTAAGGCAGGAAATCCTTCAATGGGAGAAACGGCTGAGAATGTACTGAAAGTGCATCCTGTTTCAAGAGAAAAGATGGATGAATTTGCATATCAGTCACATCAGAGAGCACTGAAGGCTATAGAAGCAGGTGTGTTCAAGGAACAGATTCTCCCTGTTAAAACAAAGGTTAAAAGAAAAGAAGTTATAGTTGATACGGATGAAGGTCCAAGAGCGGAAACCAACATGGAACAGTTGTCAAAACTGAAACCTGTATTCCGGAAAGACGGTCTCGTTACGGCAGGAAACAGTTGTCCTATGAATGACGGG
Source organism: uncultured Clostridia bacterium (assembly GCA_945830395.1). Lineage (GTDB taxonomy): Bacteria > Bacillota > Clostridia > Peptostreptococcales > Anaerovoracaceae > Aminicella. The sequence goes on along the minus strand of CALZYE010000008.1, from coordinate 1,891 downwards.
GCAGCGGCTGTTGTAATTATGAGCAGAGAAAAAGCTGATGAGCTTGGGCTAAAACCGCTTCTCAAGGTGAAAGGATTTGCTTCTGTGGGATTAGACCCGTACACAATGGGATTCGGACCTATCGGAGCAGTTAGAAAGGTACTTGAAAAGACTTCCGTTACATTGGATGAAGTTGAACTCATAGAACTTAATGAAGCTTTTGCATCACAGGCAATAGGATGCATCGAGGAACTTGGTCTTGATATGGAAAGGGTAAATCCTAACGGAGGCGCTATTGCGCTGGGTCATGCTCTGGGAGCAACAGGTGCCGTTCTTACAACTAAAGCGGCGTATGCAATGCAGAATGCCGAGAGAAAATATGCAATCGTAACTATGTGCGTAGGTGGCGGCGAAGGTTCTGCAGCTATCTTTGAAAAGATCGATTAATTAATAAAAGGGGTGTTTATTGATGTCGGAAAATAATTATGTATTGAGTTTGGATTTTCACAGAGAATATCCAAAGATAAAAAGCGGAAAAGGCATTTACATGTACAAAGAAGATGGAACAGAAATCATCGACGGAGCGTCAGGTCCGGTACTTGTAAGCTTAGGACACGGAATTGAAGAAATTGCAGATGCCATGAGAGAGCAGGCTGTAACTCTTGCTTATGCTCACAGAGACGACTGTACAACAGCAGTTCTTGAAGAATCCTGCAAAATGATATGTGAGGCATCTGACTATGATTTAGTAAAAATATTCCAGGTATGTGGAGGCTCTGAAGCAAATGAAATGGCCATCAAGATGGCGAGGAGATACCATATTCAGAGAGGAAATGAAGGAAAGTATAAGATTCTGTCAAGATGGCAGAGCTATCATGGAATCTCCAACGGAGCCCTTTCTATCAGCGGTTTTGCAAAGCGCAGAAAGGGATACGAACCTTATCTTCCTGAAATGGGTCATATCCAGCCTGCATATACATACAGACCTTGGATAGAAGATGATGAAAACTATGCGATAAATTGCGCAAGGTCGTTGGAAAATGAAATTCTTGCACAGGGACCTGATACGGTGGCGGCCTTTATTGCCGAGCCTATTTCAGGAATGTCACTCTGTGCGGCAGTCCCACCTCCGGGATACTTTGAAGAAATCAGAAGAATTTGCGACAAGTACGATGTACTTTTGATTTTGGACGAAGTTATGACCGGAATGGGAAGAACGGGTAAAATGTTTGCTTACAAGCATTTTAATATAGTTCCTGATATTGTAACTATGGGAAAATCTATTTCAGGTGGTTACTTCCCTCTTGCAGCAGTAGGTATTACTCAGAAGGTTTATGACGGAATGGCAGAGGACAACGGCAATTATCCTCCGGGTTTCTCGTGGTCAGGAAATCCGCTGGGTGCTGCAGTTAATGTTGCTGTCATGAAGTATCTGAAGGAGCACAAATTGATTGAGAACTGTGAGAAGATGGGAGATTATCTTAAAGAGGAACTGACAAAGAGACTTTCGCATCATCCAATCGTAGGAGATGTAAGGGGAAAAGGTCTTATGGTAGGCATTGAACTTGTAAAGAATAAAATTACAAAGGAGAGCTTCCCTATGTCGGAAAATATCGCGCCAAGAGTTCAGGATGCGGCTTTGGAAGAAAACATGCTTATCGAAGCCAGTCAGGGCTGCAACAGAGGTCAGGCAGGCGACGGATTGGTTATTTCCCCGGCGTTCGTTGTAACTAAAGAAGAAATCGATGAAATCGTAACAAGAGTCGATAAAGCGATTACAAAGGTTGAAAAGGAGTTAGAACTTTTAAATTAATGCAGAGTGGCAAATGATTAAGCTATAAATGTAAAGACAAGTTTTAGACTGAAAAAACAGTACAAACAAATTATCCAATTAAAAATTTAATAGTAATTA
>CALZYE010000007.1 GCA_945830395.1 uncultured Clostridia bacterium | reverse complement strand
TAGCGGAAGAAGACGCAAAGCTTGAAAAGGAAGCAAAGGCGGTAGATGAAAAAATTTCTGCAATAGGTGAAGTTACGACTGAAAAGGAATCGGCAATCAATGACGCAAGAAAGGCTTATGATGCTCTCAGCGACGGAGCGAAGAAAAAGGTAGAAAAATACGAAGATCTGAAAGCTGCGGAGAAGAAGCTTGAAGAGCTTAAAAAGGCTATAGCAGAGGAAGAAGACGCAAAGCTTGAAAAGGAAGCAAAGGCGGTAGATGAAAAAATCTCTGCAATCGGAAAAGTAACACTTGGAAGTAAGAAAGCTATTGCAGGCGCAAGAAAAGCGTACGATGCACTTAGGGATGAAGCGAAGAAGAAAGTAAAGAACTATAAGGTACTTACTGACGCTGAGAAAAAGCTTGCTGAATTGGAAAAGGCGAAAAAGAAAGAAGATCTTGCGCGCAAGAAGAAGCTTCCGGGTAAAGTAAGCCTTAAGGTTAAGAGCGGAAAGAGACAGGTTACTCTCTCCTGGAAAAAGACCAAGAAAGCTAAAGGATATATAATCTATCGCAGCACATCGAAAAACGGAAAATATGCGAAAGTTAAGGTTATAAAGAACGGAAAAACATTAAAATTCATCAATAAGAAGTTGAAAAAAGGAAAGACATATTACTACAAGATATGTGCCTTCAACGCAACAGGAAAGGGTCCTCTTTCCGCAGCGAAAAAGGTAAAGGTGAAATAATTGAAGAGAAAAATGAGCAGTTATAATGAAAAGAAAATAAGGCTCAGAAGTAAGGCAGGCATCGTCGTTTTGGCGATGCTTGCTGTGCTTGTTTGTGCATCGTTATGCTTTGCAGGTGCAGGCGATTCATCTTCTGATTGGACGCGCTTTCAAAACAGCGAAGACAATAACGGCGTCACCGCAAGAGCCGCTGTTTTAAATTCAGAACATGCGGTATCTTTATGGGATAATGTGAAATTTGACACAGCAATAACGCCCCCTCTGATTGTAGGCGACAGCCTCTATGTTGCAGGAGGAAATACCGTATATCAAATCCACCGCAGGACAGGGAAGGTGGAAAAGAAAGCGGCAGTGCTCCGCGGCAGCGCAGGTACGGCTATGCATCCTATGGTCTATGCGGAGGGCAGGCTCTATGTTGTAACTGACGGGGAGAAGGAAGGCGTGATGATTGAGGCTGTGGATGCAGGCAGTTTGAAACATCTATGGAAGAGCAGCGAAGGTTTTTCCGGGATGGGTGTAACTCAGCTGTCCTACAGAAAAATCGGAGGAAAAGGCTATCTTTATACAGGAACCGGCGTTTATGACCACCAGAGAGAGCATTACGAAGAAGCACAAGGCAGTATTCCTGCAAAGGGTATTATAAGGCATTATTTCTGCGTCTCTGCAAAAGACGGAAAAGTGAAATGGGATTTGCCTGACAGAGAAAGAGGCTTTTACTGGGCAGGAGCTTTGATTACCGACAAATACGCGGTATTCGGCTCAGATAACGGAGATCCCGGGGCGCTGGATACGGACGGCTCTGTTATACGCACGGTAGACCCTTTGGATGGAAAGAAAACTATCAGCCAAGTTAAAAATCTGAAAGGGGATTTTCGCAGTACCATTGTGCGCAGCGGAAACTACATTTATGCCGGAACTATGGGAGGTCGTTTTTATCGAATCCGAATAAGCGAAGACGGTGTACTTTCGCAGCCTGCGGCAGATGGCAGCATGACTGAGGACTTCAGCTATATCGACCTGGGTGAGTCGATTCGAGGTGCCGCCGTAATACATGGGGGAAGAGCCTATGTGGGAGTTTCAAATAAAAAGGCGGGAAAACACTTCTATGCGGTACTGGATGTCAGCAAAGAACTGGGACAGTACTCTACGATTTACAGAAAATATATTGAAGGTCCGCCTGTGGGAGCGCCCCTTCTGTCTGTGCCAAGCGAGGACTCGGAAAAGGCTGGACATCTGTATTTCACCTGCAATGTACCTCCGGGCGGGCTTTATTGTTTCAGCGATACGAAGGAGCAGCAGACCGGAGGAAATGTGGAGAAAATATTTACACCTGCCGGAGCACAGGAGAACTTTTGTATCAGTCATCTGTCCATTAGCACTGACGGAATCATTTATTACAAAAATGACAGTAACCATCTTATGGCAGTGGCGCCTCGCCTTCTGAAAAGCGTGGATGTGTTGGGTTCGGACGGAAAAAACCATCTCAAATGGAAGAAGCAGGGTTTTCAGCCGGGAGTGACTGATTATGAGCTTAAGGCCCAGGATACGGATTCCACGATAAATTTTAATATAGGCAGGATAGATGACAAAACTTCATTTACCCTTACCGCAGACGGAAAATCTCAGGGAGATAACACAAAAGTTGCACTGGGAAATAAGGAGAAGACGGAAGTTCTGTTAAAGGTGAAGCGCGGAGGTCTTGCCGCAAACTATCGTTTTATCATTAAAAAAATCACGAAGAAAAATGCAGATTTGAGCCTCTTAGCACTGACGGAAAACGGCAGATATGACGATAATGTTCTTGGAAACTTCGATGAGGATACTTTGAACTATAAGACAAAATTTCTGGGTAAGACGAAGCCGTCGTATAAGCTTTGGCTGCTGCCGTCTCATCCAAAAGCCCAAGTTTTGGTGAAAGCGGGGGACAATGTAAAAAAAGCGCAGGGAAAAGGTTTGTTAAAGAAGGGAACGCGACTTGACTACGACTGGCAGGATCAGTTTGATGAGTCACGGGGATACAAGATTGAGTCCTATGATCTTAAGAAGAATACTACCGTACAGGTTTGCGTTACATCACAGGACAAAAGCCGCTCAAAGAATTACTATGTCACCATTGTGCGAAAAAAGGACAGCGGCAAACCTAACCCCCCAAAGCCTGCAGCGGTAAAAGGCCTAAAAGGCAAGGCAGGAAAGAAAAAAATTACTCTGAGTTGGAAGAAAACTCCAAAGGTTAAGGGATATGAGATAGTTATAGCAAACGACAAGAAATTCCGAAAAGGAAAGAAGGTTGTCAGGTTGACCGCTCCTAAAAAAGCGTTGAAAACGATTAAGCTGAAAAAAGGAACAAAGTATGTTCGCATTCGCGGATTTATTCGCCGGGAAGGAAAGAACATCTACGGTTCATACAGCAAGGCTATACGATTAAAAGTGAGGTAATATAGAAAATTTATGAAAAATATCAAAACTAAAAAGATTTTTACGATGCTTGTTGCAGTTTTTATCGTCGTATCACTTGTGGCGGGCATGCAGTCTGAGGCATTTGCCCGTGCGAAGGCGAAAAAACCTTCAAGGATAGACCACAAGAGCATAAAGGTAAAGCCTTCCAAGGAAAGTGCTGCAATAACTTTTAAAAAAGGCAGGGATGCGAATAATTACACTGTCTTTTACAAGGCAAAAAAGGCTAAGAAATGGCAAAGCAAGACTATAAAGACTAAAAAATCCAAGGTTCAGAGCGTAACGCTTCGTAAATTGAAAGCCGGAACCGTATATTATGTTAAAGTCCAAGGTTTTCAGTATAAGAAGATCGGAAAGACATGGAAGAAAATCAAGAACAAGAGGAAGAAAGCCGACAAATATAAGAAGACTGCGGGGAAGGTCAGCAAGGTTATTTCCTTCAAAACTAAAACAAGCGGTGAAGAGAGCATCTCAGAGAAAGAGTTCGCTTCAAAAGCAATCAGAGAGGACAAGAATGTCCGCTTAGAATACGGCGATGCTAAAATTTATATAGGTCAGGCGTGGACAGAGGAGTTGAAAGTCCTGCTTGAAAAGAAAAGCGATTCTGCTGTTAAAAAATATTTAAGACCTAAGTTTATCGAGTACAACAAGGTGAAAGGTAATGAAAAATCCGGGGAAAAGGTTGCCAAGAGGCTTGTTGACTGTGAAATCTACTGTTACGGAACGAAAGATTATGGAAACTTTTTGAGAATCAATGTTGTATCCGGAAAAATTTTCGGCTGGGAGACCAACGGAAAGGTCATTGGAACAGTTGACGGCAAGGAGGTTAAAAGAGGAACTGTAACGGATGGATATAAGTCAAGGGGTGCGGTTTCGACTGTAAGGAAGTTCGATAAAGTATCGAAGAAGTGGTTTGAAGATCTTCCTGAAAAAGCAACCCTTATCGGAGGTTTTTCCGCTAAAGGAAGCCGGGAAGGAAAAACATATTACGGAGTATCTGCAAACTATGCAGGCGTGAATGAAATAAAGGGCGGACTCGGCAGCGACGAGAAGATGTTGGGACTGCACTATACAAACGCGGTGAGAGCTATTGCAGGAAGTAAGCCTCTGGAATACAATGAATTTCTTGACGGTGGGGAAAAGACATGGAAATGCACCGAAGAATTTGTTGAATTCATTAAAAATATAGCAAATGGCGATACACCTAAGCTGAAGGTGGGCGATGTTACCAGATACGGAGCGCAGGCAATGGCAGAAACCGTAAATGAAAGCGTGAAAGCAGGTCAAAAAGTAGATAATATCGAGCATTCCATGAAAAAGTGTATAAAAGGACCTTTGGCGAATCAAACCGGTGATGAACGCAGAGTAGCCATATTCCATGCGGCAGGCAAAACTTGCGCAAATGTTGCAGGAAACAACGGAACCGGCGGTTATGCCGAAGCTGTCGTAGCATCATATTTCGGAGAAAAAAGCGATCCTAAGTGCGCAGAGCAGATTCTCTATCCCGACAGCACAAGGATAGGCATAGGATTCAGCGGCGGACATCATGTAGAGGAATTTGGACATTAGAAGAATTTCAAAAATAAATACAGGGAGATGGATTTTGACTCCATCTCCCTGTTAAGTTTGCGCGGCAATGGGGTAGTCTCTTAGAAAATGTGTTTCAGCTGCAGGTCATATTTTCCTGCCATTATTGTTTATCTTTACCGTTCGTTCTTATCTTTTGACCTTATTTCCTTCCTTTATCCCCTCCGTTTTTTTATGAAATGATTTATAATCCCACCTAAAACGATAATTATAAGCGCTGCAATTAGAACATTCTTTGCAGCTTCCTGAGGAACCATGTTTTTGCCTGCAATGGAATCTTCGTAGAAGGTAAGGTCGTAGGCGATTTCCACGGGATTTCCCATGGCGGTGGTGTCTGCAATAATGGGCATAGGTTTGTTCAATGCGGTAATGGGAATTGTAAATGTGGAACTCCCTCCGTCAGTGGTTTCGTTATTGAATTTCTTTCCTCCGACTATGATGTAGTCGTAGTGACTGCTGCTCCACAGAAGCTTGGCGTAGGCCTTGCCGTCTTTTATTGTAAGCCATGTAGGAGAACTTACGGAAGCCCTTCCGCTGCCTCCGGTCATGGATACTTCTATAGAGTAGCTGCCGTCTTTTTTTCCCGGGATAGAAACAGGTTTCGTATTTTTCCCCAAAGCTTTGTAATTTTCGGACTTAGAATCGGCAGAATCTGCAGATGAGCCTGAAGTTTTGGATTCATTTTTTTTATTCTTGTTTTCGCCTTTGTATTTTTCCATGGCCTTTGCAATGGCATCGTAATTAGGCAAATCGAAATCTGCTGCCTTTTTCGGAAGGCTTGAGGCATCGAAGAGAAGATTTCTATCGTACCATTTTTTTCGCCTTTTGCTGAAAGCGGCACAAGGAAAGGGCTTGTTCAGCGCAGGTACGGAGATGAGAAAGGTGGATACTCCGTTTTGCTCTTTCCCCTTGATATAATTAGACTCCTCGTCAAATTTTGCATCGGCGGAATCGCCGGGGTAGACATACAGGTAGCTTTTGCTTGACAATGTTATTTTGGCTTTCATTTTTCCGTTTTTTACAACCAATTCAGCCTTAGTTATGGTAAAATAAGCTGAGTCGGTTACAACTTTTATATCGTAGGTTCCCTCATTGATTTCTGAAGGAGAAATTGGAGTCATTCCGTACTTCAGAATCGATTTTTTGGAAGCCGCGAAGCTGTCCTCTCCTGTAAAGATGATGGAAAGGATAATGGTGAAAACTATAGCCCATATGTATTTTGTTGTGCATGAGTAAATTATTTTTTTCATGTCTTCATTATATCATAATAAGTAGGGGGAGCAACCGATAAAATAGAGGAGAAATTTAATGATAGAGATAAGCCATCTGACTAAGAAATTTGGTGAATATACTGCCGTGGAGGATTTGAATCTCACCGTAAAGACAGGAGAGTTCTTTGGACTTTTGGGACCAAACGGCGCAGGGAAAACCACCACGATAAGCATGATGAGTACGGTTCTTCTGCCTACTGAGGGGAAGATTTTGATAGACGGAAAGCCTCTTACCAGGAAAAATTCAGAGGAAAAGAGAAAACTCAGCGTTATAACTCAGGAGTATTCCATGAGACAGGACATGACAATGGATGAGGTTATGGAATATCAGGGAAGACTCTACTTTATGAAGAAGAAGGACATTAAGGAGAAAACCGAAAAACTCCTTGAATTTAGCGGCTTGATAGACCACAGAAGAAAGATTGTAAGGCATCTTTCGGGAGGAATGAAGCGTAAGCTCATGATATGCAGAGCGCTTATGATTGACCCTGAGATTCTGCTTTTAGATGAACCTACTGCCGGAATGGACGCACTTTCCAGAAGGCAGATGTGGAATCTTCTCAGGCAGGTGAACGGAAAGGATATGACCATTATTCTGACCACTCATTATATGGAGGAGGCTCAGTCTCTCTGTGACAGAGTTGCACTTATAAACAAGGGAAGGCTTGATGCTGTAGACAGCCCTCAGAAGATGATTGAGAGTCTTGGAGCCTTTGCGGTAGATGTTTTTCAGGAAAATATGACAAAATCCCGGTTCTTTACCACCAGAGATGATGCAATCGAGTATATAAGGAACTTGGAGGGCAAAGCTTCCATGAGAGACACTAACTTGGAAGATGTGTTCGTAGAGCGTATCGGAAGATCTTTGATGAAAAAATAGGAGAATTGTATGGGAATCATAACTGTTCTTTGGGAAAAATGGACGGAATTTAAGAGAGATTTTTATAAGATTACTTTGGCGGCGATGGTTTCGCCCCTCATGTATCTGATAATATTCGGAATGGGAATTCAGACCACCTCACACGGTGAACCCTATCTGAATTTTCTTATTCCCGGTATCGTTGCCATGTCAACCATGACGGGAAGTTTCAGTGCAGTTGCTCAGAACATGAGCGTACAAAGGCTTTACGAGAAGGCTCTGGATCAGGTTATGGTGTCGCCGACTCCTCTTTGGCAGTTCATCGTAGGGCAGATTATAGGAGGAAGCCTGCGGGGAATCTATGCGGCGGTCATGATTTTGATTTTGGTATACCCCATCCACACAGGGCTTATATTCAACGCACTTTCCTTTGGAATAATGTTTTTGAACGGCCTTGTTTTCTCTACAATCGCTCTGACCCTTTCTTTTCTGGCAAAGAGTTACACCGATGCACCGAGGTTTACCTCGTATATAATCATGCCCATGTCGTTTCTGTGCAACACATTTTTTTCCACAGATCAGATGCCGTCAGGATTCAGAGAGGTTGTAAATATTCTGCCGCTGTCTCAGGCAAGCGCAATGATTAGGGGAATCGCCCACGGGCAGGCTCCGGGAGCATTTGGAATTTTGGTGCTTGTATCATATCTTGTGATTTTTTCGCTTATATCGGTGAATTTTATATATAAGAAGAAAAACCTGTAGGCTTATTAATATTTGTGCCGCAAACAGGCGGCGGAATGGAGGTTTTTATGGAAAAAGGACTGCTTGTGGTGAGCTTCGGAACATCCTATGTGGAAACCGGAAAGCTTACTTTAGACAAAATTGAGGCTGATTTGGCGGATGCATTTCCGGACAGGAAATTCTATAAGGCTTGGACCAGCAAAATGATTTTGAAGAAGATAAGAGAGCGTGACGGTATTGAACTTGACCATATTCAGCAGGCTGTAGAAAGACTTCATGCCGATGGAATAAAAGATGTTTTGGTTCAGCCTACTCATATTTTAAATGGTTTTGAGGATAATAAGATAAGGGAAGAGTTTTGCAGGCACAGCGATTTTTTCGAGAAGGTGAGGATAGGCGATGCGCTGCTGCACGGCGAAAAGAGTTTTGCGGACATGCAGACAGCTGTCAAGGAGATTTTTTCCTATGTAAAGCCTTCTGAAGCGGTAATCTTGGTGGGACACGGAACTAAGCACAGAGTTGACCGGGTCTACAAGAAGCTGGAAAAAAGCTTCCGTGATGGAGGACTTGAAAATATTTTTATCACGACCATCGAGGGCGAAGAGGGGATTGAGACGGCAATTCCAAAGCTTGAGGTTGTAAGGGCGGAGAGGGTTTGGCTTGCTCCATTTCTCATAGTGGCAGGTGATCATGCAAATAATGATATTTTCTCAGATAACGAAGACAGCTGCAAGTCTGTTTTGAAAAGAGCGGGATTTCAGGTTTCCTGCATTAAGAAAGGACTTGGAGAATACGAGGAAATAAGGAAAATATTTATAAAACACGCAAAGGAGAAGTCATTATGAGCGTAAGCAAAAATGAAGGCAAAGCCCCGCCCCATCTGGCAAGAACAGAAATGCTGGTGGGAACTGAGCCTCTTCAGCGCTTCAGAAAAATGCGAATCGCCATATTCGGCGTGGGAGGCGTAGGCGGATATGTTATGGAAGCCCTTGCAAGAAGCGGCGTCGGCACGCTGGATTTGATAGACAATGATACAGTTGCAGAGAGCAACCTCAACAGGCAGATAATCGCAACGGGGGAGAACCTTGACAAATCCAAGGTCAATGTTGCACAGGCGAGAATAAAAGCCATCGATCCGGATATTCAGGTAAACACCTATGAAACATTTTATTTACCGGAAATGAGCGGCGAGATTCCTTTCGGTGAGTTTAACTATATAGTGGATGCCATAGATACGGTTTCTGCAAAGATTGACCTTGTTATACAGGCACAGGCACATGGGGTTCCCATAATTTCCGCTATGGGATGTGGTAATCGCCTTGACCCGGGAAAACTTGTATGCACCGATATTTATAAGACCCAGATGGATCCTCTTGCAAAGGTTTTGCGAAAGGAGCTTAGGGAAAGAGGTGTGAAACGCCTCAAAGTAGTATACTCGACGGAGCCTCCGATAAAGCCCATGCAAGCTCAGGATGATGGGAATTATACGAAAAAGGCAGATGTGAAGAAACAGAGAAAATCCGTACCGGGCTCATCGGCTTTCGTTCCCGGAGCCGCAGGTCTTATGATTGCCTCAGAAGTTTTCAGGGACATTTTGGATTTGTAGAAGAAGCAGATAAAATTTCAGACGGCTTAAGAAGTATTGAGGGAGGGACAGAATGAATAAGAATTATATGATGTCAGTAGCGCAGAAAAATCCTGATTATAATATTTATATTTCTGCCTCTGCTTGCGTTAATATTGTCTTCCTGCAGTAAAAATGCCGGCAATGGTGAAAAAGTGAAATTTGATTATGAAAGAATTGTTGCAGCAAAGGGGAGTAAACTGCTGATAGACTTTTATAACCAGGATTTATGTGAATATGAATTAAAAAATCATAGTACAAAAGTTTTCGGAGCGAATAATTATTCAATATATACCTTTATAGATAATCTCAAGTATTGTACCGCAGGCAACTCCAATTCTTTTGGTTTTGCCTCGATTTCGAGGGAATTATAATATAAAACGAAATTAAAGAGTATGGTTTATGATAAAAAAGTTTACTTAGGAAAACAACGAATGCCATAAGTAATAAAAATGATTGAAAATTTTACTTAAACCTGATATACTTGAGCTAAGTAAAATAAATTTAACTTAAAGGATTGGAATTATGAAATTAGAAACGGATAGAGCAGGTGTTTTAAAGAGGATGCAAAGTGATTATGAATGTTTTGTTCCTCATGATTTAAAATATTTGAAATTTAACATAGACGAAGAACTTCAGAATTTAATAAATAGGGCTTATCTTCTTTTAGGAAGATTAGACGGTATGGCAACTACATTACCGGATATTGATCTGTTTGTATCCATGTATGTGCAAAAAGAAGCAGTTATTAGTTCACAAATAGAAGGGACACAGGCTTCACTGATTGATGTTTTACAAAAAGATAGAAAAAATGAAAAAATAAAAGATACTGAAGAAATTGTTAATTATATAAAAGCAACAAATTATGCATTTAAAAGATTAGAAGAGTTCCCCTTATGTATGAGGTTAATTAAAGAAACTCATTCTATTTTATTATCAGGTGTTAGAGGTAATGAAAAATTACCCGGAGAGTTTAGGAAATCTCAAAATTGGATTGGATATGCAGGATGCACATTAAATACAGCAAGTTTTGTTCCTCCTTCTCCCGGTGAAATGGAAAAGTCCTTAAGTGATTTAGAGAAATATATACATGAAGATAACTTTATTCCAAATCTGATAAAAATTGCTTTGATTCACTATCAATTTGAAACAATACATCCTTTTTTGGATGGTAACGGGAGAATAGGAAGATTACTTATTGTATTGTTTTTAAAAGAGCGAGGGTTGATTGAATATCCCGTTTTGTATTTAAGTTACTTTTTTAAAAAAAATAGAAACAGATATTATGAATTATTGAATAATGTTCGTATCAAGGGAGAATTTGAAGAATGGATTAAATTTTTCATAGAAGGTATATGTGAAATATCCGAAGATGCAATTTCATCTATTCAAAAAATTATAGAGTTAAAAAAGGCTGATATTGAAAAAATTCGTAATATACCCAAGGGAAATATTTCAAATCTTCTTTTGGTATATGATTACCTGTTAAAGCATCCATTTTTGGAAACGGAAGATATCAGACGTTTATCAGATTTAAGTAAACCAACGGTAAATAAATTACTTGAAACATTGACAGAACTTGAAATACTGGAACTTGTAGAAGAGAAGAAACGCTATAAACAGTATGTATATAGAAAGTATGTCGATATTCTTTCAGAAGGAACAATATTATAAAGAATGATTAGAAGAATTTAAATATATTGTTAACAAATGCTACGGTATCGGATGGAACCGATTTGTGTCGAAATATGACAAAGGGGAGGATTTAGGGACAAAAGCAGTGTCGAGAATTTTTGTATATGTTTTTGACTTGGATGATGTTGAAAGCATTGCAAAAAAATTAGAATCCGAAAAGTATAGCGTGGAATATACTATTAAAGCTTTTGATAAGTTCGCTGACTCTATGAATTTCAGTATAATCATAATAATGCTGATGGGGCTGTTGCTTTTTACTGTTACGAGTTTGAATTTATACCTCTCAATGAAAAATTTTTTGCGGTCATTAAAAAGTATGCGAGGGAGAATGTTCTGTCGCTGCTGAAAAGGAACAGAGAGTTTGAATGAGACGGATATTGTGGAAAAATATAAGATCCGTTATCTGAAAAAAGAGACCTTGCAAGAAGGAACAATACCTTGATTTTTCCCCGTTCAGCCACTATAATTTTGAGTGTAGGAAAATAACGCTTTTTAACGATAAGGAGAATTAATATGTCAACATACGATTGGGGAAAATTCGGTTTCCATATTCCGGAAATGATGATTCCAAGAGATGGAACAGACTACAGCAAATGGGCAGTTGTAGCCTGTGACCAGTATACATCGGAGCCGGAATACTGGGAGGAGGCGGAAAAAATTGTAGGAGATGCGCCTTCAACACTTCGCCTCATGCTTCCCGAAATCTATCTTGAAAAGGACGGAGAAGCAGAAAAGATTGCAAAGATTAGAGAAACGATGGACAAATATCTGAAAGACGGAACTTTGCAGAAGCTGCCGAAAGGATGTATGCTTGTGCATAGAACTGCAGAGGGTAGAAGTCGCATAGGACTGGTTATCGCCACAGATTTGGAGAGCTACGATTTTAATAAAGGTTCTTCTTCTCTGACCCGTGCTACCGAGGGTACTGTAGTTGAACGCATACCGCCTCGCCTGAGAATCAGAGAAGGTGCTCCCATCGAGCTTCCTCACATTCTGATTCTCATTGATGACCCGGAAAAAACGGTAATCGAACCTCTGGAGAATGTTCCTCAAAAGCAGATTTACGATACTGAGCTTATGAAGAACGGCGGACATGTAAGGGGTGCTTTCATTGAAGAGAAAGATCTGGAGAAAATGAAAGAAGCTCTTTCAAGATTGTTTGACAAGGCAGAAGCAAAATATGGTGACGGAAAGGTGATTTTCCAAGCTATGGGAGACGGAAATCACTCCCTTGCCACAGCTAAAACGAACTGGGAAAACCTGAAAAAGACTTTGTCACCGGAGGAAATCGAAACTCATCCTGCAAGATTTGCACTCTGTGAAATCGAGAATATTCACGATGAGGGAATCGTGTTTGAGCCTATTCATCGTGTAATCTTCGCAAAGAAGGGACAGAGCGGAATGGAGCTTGTGAAGGAGACAGTTGAACTTCTTAAGGCGCAGAACGGTGATGCAAGGCTTGCATCAGAGGGAGAAGCTTGCCCTGAGGGTGCTTTTTCGGTTCCATACATCACAGGGGATAAGAGAGGACAGATTATAATCGAAGCCCCTGCAAACAAACTGGAAGTCGGAGCGCTGCAGAACGCCCTTGATGTAATGGTTAAGGAGAGAGAGTCCGCTGACATAGACTATATTCACGGTACTGCGGCAGTCGAAATGCTTTCAGCAAAAGAGGGAAATGCCGGATTTATGCTTCCTGCAATGGATAAGTCCCTTCTTTTCCCTGCAGTTGCAGCAGACGGAGCGCTTCCAAGAAAGACATTCTCAATGGGAGAAGCTAACGAAAAGAGATACTACATCGAATCCCGCTATATCGGTAAATAGTTACGGGATTTGGACTATAGACTGAACTGAAAATTGAAAGCTTTGAAAATCACAGGCTTTTACGAATAGAAAATTAAATGCCGCAGGCTCAGCCTGCGGCATTTAATTGGGTCTGTAATAAAGAAAAATGTATGGTAATTGTCATGCAAGATGATAAATAACAATTATTTAGTTCGTATCTTTAACTTCCTTTGAGGAAAGGTATACCCCTATAAGAGTAAGCCCTACTCCGATAACGGTGTAAATTCCTGCAGGATCGTTGTTTATAACCACTCCTGCGACAACACCTATAACTGTAATCGAACTTCCGATCATGTTGTTTGCAATGGAGGGGTCGATATTTGCAAGTATTTTGTTCAAAGCGATATAACAGAGGGCGGAGCAGAATATTCCGAGAAAAATTATACAGCCTGCTGCCTGAGCCTGTGAAAATATTGTTGTGTAGGACAGGACGAAATTTCCTCGGATAACATTTGCAAGGTTGAAGAAAACCATACCCACAAATGCCATTACCGTTGTTATTTCTATAGCTGAATAATCTTTGCTTGCTTTGGCGCTGATAAATCCATAGAGAGTCCCCACAAACACGGCGCCTATCATAAAACCGTAGCCCACAAGGTGTCCTCCTGTTGAAAATCCGGGAGTAAAATAGGTACATATCAGAACCCCGGTAAAGGCTACAAAAATGCTTATGAGTCCCATTCTGCCCGGTCTGATTTTGAATATAAAAAATCCCAAAATCAGGGACATACACGGAATAGTGGCAATAAAGATTGAGCTTATGGAAGCTGAGGTGTAGGATAGACCGTAAACCTCAAGTACCGAATAAATTCCGGGTTCCAAGATTCCGGTGAGAAGAAGGTACTTGAAGTTTTCCTTTTTTATGTTTATCCTCAGCTTTCCCGCCGCCATCATGGAAATGAAAATAAATGAGGCAAGGGTCCATCTAACTGCGATAATTTGCAGCGGATCCAGCCATTTCATCAAAACAGTGAGGGCTATGAAAGATAGCCCCCAAAAAGTTGATATTATTAAAATTAAAAAGTAAACTGTGTTTTTTTTCATTAATTGATTTCCTCAGGCAGTAGTATAGTCGAATAATCCTTTGCAAGCTGTAATCCTTTTCCTTGGTAGTCTGTTGAGAAATCCGCAGAAACTCTGTCGGAATAACGACCGTGCAGCAGTTTATCCTCCTGATATTCTATAGCCGAATTTATATATTTGCAATCTTTTTCTGTGAAACCTGTATCAGAAAAGAATGTTTTTATCTTCAATAGAATTTCGTGGACATTTTCTTTAACGGACTGACCGTCTGAGAGCAGAGTGGAGTCGTCCATAAGAGCGGCTTTTTTCATGTTTGCAAGAGCATTAACTTGTTTTTCCGGGGTGAAGTCGCTGTCATGTCTGAACAGGAAGTAAATCATCAAAAGGTGCATGAATTCCAGATCCTTCAGGCAAACTCCCGTAGGCTCATAGGGGTTATTGTCTATTATTCTGAACTCGATGTGGTCGATGCCCTTTTCCAAAAGTCTTTTCATATCAAAGTTTCCCCTCGACTTGATACGAATCGGATAATATAGCTCTGCCGGGATGCAGAGGGTGCCCTCGTCAACATAGCGGTTGATGGAAGTGATGTATTTCTCAAGGGAGCTGTAGTCCAAAATAGGATCGAAGGTGTTCCAATATCCGATTTCACTGCAGCGAGGAGTTGTATACTTGCTGATTATAGTTTCATCGGAA
This sequence comes from uncultured Clostridia bacterium, assembly GCA_945830395.1. Lineage (GTDB taxonomy): Bacteria > Bacillota > Clostridia > Peptostreptococcales > Anaerovoracaceae > Aminicella. The sequence goes on along the minus strand of CALZYE010000007.1, from coordinate 68,461 downwards.
GATTTGCCGCACACCTTACAGGGAGCTCCGTCTCTTTTGGGAGAACATTTCAGCCTTTCTATTTCTTCCGGGCTTGAGAAAAAGCTTCTGTGAAATACAGGACTTGCACCGAACAGGTATACTATCAGCCAGCTGTATCTCGTACCCCATGCCACAAGTCTCATATATATATCGTTGATGTAGTCTTTATAACTTTGCTCATTTTTGCCGAATTTGGAGTACAATGCTTTCAGCCAGCTTTCCTCAAAGGAAAAATTGATGTGTACCCCGGAGAAAAGCATGAGCTTGCTGCCGTATTTTTCCTTAAGGTAATTCCGGTATTCCGTCTTCCATTCTGCTTCTCCGTCGAATTGAGCAATTGGATTTTCGGCGCCTGAGGAAATCATAGGAGGGTTTGAAAAAGGCCAGAAATATTCCTTTCCTGTGGGCAGCTTATCCATAATTTTGACAGCCTCCCTGTGAAGCTCTAAAAGCTCTGAACATGCAGCCTCGGGAGAACTGTTGACGCCGGTTATGAATTCAGTCTGGTTTTCACTGAAATCCCTGCTGATTTTGGGATTGTTTCCGAAGGGATGAGGAGTCTGAGCCATTCTCCCCCTTTCGTCTATGCGTATACATTCTTTTTCTAAGCCGAATTTTCCTTTGAAAAGCCCTTGAGAAAATTCACTGTCTTTGATATTTCTTATATCCATAATTTCCTGATCTACTCCCTTTTGCAATGTGATTTTACCATGTAAATATACCCAAAAGACGCTTTATAAAACCTGTATTTATATTTTCTCCCTAAACATCAGACAGGTGCTTGCCGCAAGGAGAATACAGGATACCCAGATTGCCGGGATTCCCAGCTTCAGAGACAAAAGTCCACCGATTCCCGCACCTATCGCAAAGGTAAAAATTATACCGAAATAGTGAAGAGATGAAATCAGTTTTTCGTGAGATTTCTCTCTGAAATATTTGGAAAGCGATTCCGTCCCTGCACGGAGGTTTCCTATACACATGGTGCTGGAATATTTGTAGCCCTTCACCGTACGGAAGCTCTGTACCTGCATTGCACAGGAAAGAGATACCATGGCGCTTGCCAGAAGATCCATGGAATGGGGGATGAACCCTACGATAAAAAGCAGCAGAATTTCTATCATAAGAATCCACTGACGCCAGTGGAGAGTGTTGCAGTTCTTGAGATGGTGACTGAATTTCTCCGCAATGAATATGCCTGATGAAAAGGCCAAAAGCGGTATTACATACTCCACAGCATTTGCAAAATTTCCGCTCATCAGGTTCTGACTCATGAGAACGATGTTTCCCGTCTGTGCATTGGCAAAGACTTCACTTCTTACATTGTAGGTATAGGCGTCTTGAAGTCCTCCGGAAAGAGCAAGTATTATACTGTTTACAAAGGAGTCGGACATCTGGGTTTCAGATTGAATATTCAATTCTCTGTATCCTCCTTCCCCTTCTGCTTTACTGCAGGTTGATCCTTTAGAAAAACATACTCCGTATCTGTTGAAAACTTTTCGGAAAAAGTATAGCCAAGCCTATTGAATTTCTTGATTTTTTCAGGGCTTTGTACATCTTTTTCTGCCATGAATTTCACCATTTCGCCTCGCGCCATCTTGGCATATACACCTTTCTGCACAATTTTTTCTTTTCCCTTTGACTCCGTAAGCTCTCCAAAGGTACAGGTTATAAAGGTGTCGCCTTGAGAAATGTACTTTTCCACCGTTTTTGAATATTCCTTGGAGGCAAGATTTATGACAACATTGTCACCGTAGGTAACTTCTTTGTAAATTTTGTCACCCCAGAATTCATATAGATTGCGGAATTTCCCGATACTTGCCTTTGCCTGCATTTCCAGTCTGTAGGAAATGACGGCATCCATGGGTTTGACCACCCCGTAGAAGCCTGACAATATGCGAAGATGCTCCTGAACATAATCGAACTCGCCGTACTCAAAGACTCCGGGAGCCATGTAGGTGAAGGCGATTCCATCGTATGCCAAAATTGCGGGGGTCGTCCCTGCGGCAAAGTCCATACCTGCAAGGCGGCTGTAATTTTCCCCGGCAATCTTGTCGCTGCATGCCCAAAGCTTTTTCGCCTCATCATAGGATAAGGCTTTAAGGTATTTGATTATTTCGCATGTTTCTTCGGGGAAAACGGGAAGCCCTTCGGGAGGTATCCCGTCAAAAGTCTCCTTCATTTTTTTTGCAGGCGAAAGTATTATCCTCATGGAAGATACACCTTTCAGTCCAGAAATTCAAGCATCTGCTGCGGATTGTCAGAAGCTTTGACCTTATCCATAGCTTTTATGATGACTCCGTCCTCGTCGATCAGATATGTGGTGCGCAAAATTCCCATATAGGTTTTTCCGTAGTTTTTCTTCTCCTTCCAAACATCGTAGGCTTTAATGGTATCCAGTTCAGGGTCAGAAAGCAGTGTGAAAGGCAGAGAGTATTTTGTTTCAAAGTTCTTGTGAGATTTTACGGAATCTTTGCTCACGCCGATTACAACGGCGCCCTTTTCCTGAAAGAGAGGATACCTTTCGCCAAAACCGCATGCCTGTTTAGTGCAGCCTGCTGTATTATCCTTAGGGTAAAAGTATAATATTACTTTTTTGCCTCTGTATTCTGTCAGCGTATGAATATCACCGTTCTGGTCGGAAAGTGAAAAATTCGGTGCTTTTGTTCCTGTTTTTAACATAAAAAAATCCTCCTATGTAAATGAAATGAACTGTTTTCTTATTATTAAATACCCATTTGTACTGACTATAACATAAAATTGTTGTAAAAAAAGTAGACTTTTATTTACAGACATACAGATTAAGTTTATTTCTCCATATTTACAGCTTTTTACAGTGTATCATATGCTGTAAGAAAAAGTCTGACATTATTAACATTTAAAGGTATATGTTGATTCACAAAAGTACAATGCAGACGGTTCGGCTATCGTGTACACAGTTAAGGAAGGTTGATCCGCCTGTAAGAAAGCAGGTCATCGGTAATCCGAAGAGAGACGACATGTTCACCTTCACGATGAAAGCTGTATCTAACAACGCAGGCGTCAATCCGATGCCGATGCCTGCAGCAGCAGGAAGCGCAAAGTCGATGACGGCAAAGGTTTACGGATCGGGCAAAGTAGAATTCGGAGAATATAAGTTCACAAAGGAAGGAACATATATTTACGAGATTACTGAGGCTTACGGTAAGATTAAGGGCTATACATATGATTCCTCAAAATACATAGTGAAGCATGTAGTAACAAAGAAAGAAAATGCGCTGTATGCAAAGACTACAATTACGCGAAACGGTAAATCCGTAAAAGAAGCGTTGTTTGTCAACAAATACAATGCAGGTGATGGAAATAACGGGAAGATAAAGACAGGAGATGACACGCCATTTTCGCTATATGCAGCCGGCTTGCTCATGTCGGTATTGATATTGGCATTTCTTGGGAAAAATAAATATTTCCGCAGGTAGGACTTTCTGTATGAAAATGAGGTGAAACTCTACATCTTTTGAGAAAGACAAAGTAAGCGGGAGAACGAAATTTTGATAATGTCGTTCTCCCGTTTTAGTTTTTAAATATTAGAGCATATTTTGAGTCTGTTTTTTACAATCTTATTTTGTGTAAAATTTTTACTTTGAGTGTGATATAATGAACATGCTAAAAGGAGAGAAGAATGTACAGACAGAGAAGGAACAGAAAACAATATAAATTAGCGGCTTTGGTTATCGCATTGATACTTGCAGCCGCAGGGCATATGCTCGGTGAAGGCGGAGAAAATTCCGTAACCCTTGACAAAATCCCCGATTGGAACGGAAGAAGCGCCTATGTAAAGGTAGATTACGGGAAACCGGATTTCAAGGAATCCCAGCTTAAAACCGCCAGGTTTGAAAGGCATGACAGACTGGATTCATTGGGAAGAGCCGTTGGAACTTTGGCATGTCTTGACAGAAACGGGATGGCAAAGGGGCAGAGAGACTATATCGGAATGATTCGCCCCACCGGATGGAAGTACAAGAAATATTCCTTTGTAGAGGGGCGACTTTTGTATAACCGTTGTCACCTTATAGGTTGGCAGCTGACGGGAAGCACGGCGGACCCGAAGAACCTTGTTACGGGAACCAGGTTTATGAATGTGAAAGGCATGCTTCCGTGGGAGAATAAGCTGGCAGATTACCTAAGACGAAGCGATAACCATGTGATGTATAAAGTAGTTCCCATATATAAGGGAAAAGACATGGTTTGCAGAGGTGTGCATATGCAGGCCATGTCCGTTGAGGACAGGGGAAAAAGCTTGTCTTTCAATGTCTACTGCTACAATGTTCAGCCGGGAGTGGATATAGATTATGCCACAGGGGAGAGCAGAAGCAACGGAAGCGAAGAGCGGTGAGAAGTAGTGAGAAACAGTGATTTTGGAAGGTTCAGATGCCTTTTGCCCATAAAGATGAAGCGGGGGAAGGGGCAAGAAAATGCACAAGAAAAGAAGCAAGAAAAGGCATAAAAAAGGCATTCAATAATATATCGGGAGAAGTTTAACATGAGTAAAATAGCCGTTTACGGAAAAGGGGGGATAGGAAAGTCCACCATAAGTGCAAACCTTTCGGCTGCAATGGCATGTGCAGGTCACAGGGTTTTGCAGATAGGATGCGACCCTAAGCACGATTCCACCAAGCTTTTGTTGTCAGGAAGAAAGCTTACGACAGTATTGGACTATATGAGAAGGACAGGTCCGCTTGAGCAAAAGGTAGAGGATATTTTAGGCGAAGGCTATATGGGAATCGGATGTGTTGAGGCAGGCGGACCTAAGCCGGGAGTCGGGTGTGCAGGCAGGGGAATTATCAGTACATTTGAGCTTTTGCAGAGGTTCGGGCTTTTGCAGAGATATGATACGGTGGTGTATGATGTTCTTGGAGATGTGGTCTGCGGCGGATTTGCCGTCCCCATAAGGAGAGAGTATGCAGACCATATTTTTGTTGTGACCTCAGGGGAATTTATGTCTCTTTACGCCGCCAACAATATATTGAAGGGCATTCAGAACTACGACGGCGATGAAAAGCGAGTTGCCGGGATTATTTACAATAAGAGGAATGTAAAAGGAGAAGATGAGCGCGTAAAGAAATTCGCAGAAGCGGTGAAGCTTCCTATCGCTGTGAAAGTTCCGAGAAGCGATGCGTTTGCAAAGGCAGAAGCCCTTGGAATTACGGTATATCAGATGGGAGAAGATGAGAGGCTGCAAGAGATATTCTCCCGTCTTGCCAGCGAACTGGATAAGGGGATAAAACTCTACAGCGCAAATCCTATAACAGACGAAGAACTTGAGGCATGTCTGCTTGACACATCTGTTTCAGAGGGTTTTTCCGCAAAAAATGCAGGAGAAAATGAAAGAGAAAACGCAGGAGAAAACCGCACCGAGAATATGCAGGGCGGAAGCTATACAGAAAATGAAGCTTTTTATCCCACGGAAAACCGGGACTTGCATTCCAAAGACCCGGATTTAGGAAATAACACATCTTCAAAGGTACCGGGCAAGAGCTGTGAAAGAGAGCGCGATAATGCAGTTGATGCAGGGGAAGCCTGCGGAAGCCCTTTGGAGAAGCCGGTATATTATTTTTCAAAGAGCCTCAAAAACAGCGAGCCTCTCCACGGATGCGCCTTTAACGGAGCCCTTTCAACCTGTGCACATCTGAAAGGCACGGTTATATTGGCTCATGCGCCGAAAAGCTGTACATATATTTCGTATCAGACCATAAGCTCAAGCGGAAGGCGCAGACTCTTTGAAAGAGGAACACTTCTTCCTGTTTCCCTTTCTCCGTCCATTCAGTGTACGGAAATGGGCGAAAGCGAAATCGTGTTCGGCGGCATGGAGACATTGGAAGAAAAGATTGAGGAAATAAAGAAAAGTAGACCTAAGGCAATCGTTGTAGTGAGCAGCTGCCCGGCAGGGATTATCGGAGACGACATCAATCAGACGGAGATGCTCTCTGATAATGAGACGAAGGTGATTCCGCTCAGAACCGACGGGAATATGGCAGGAGACTACCTTCAGGGAATGTTGATGGCGTATATCACCCTTGCGAAAGCCTTTATAGACAAAAGCGTGAAACCCGATATGTCTGTGGTGAATGTCCTTGCAGAGAAAATCATAGACACCAACTCAGAGAGCAACCTGAAAACCATATCAGGATATATAGGCAGGATAGGGCTCAGGGTGAATTGCAGATTTCTGTATAACACAGATGTGGATGCACTGGTTAATTTCAAGAAAGCGGGATTGAACTTGCTGGCTTTCGGTGATTATACGGGGAAGATGTTAGGCGACTACTTTGAAAAGGAGTACGGAGCGGAGATTTTCAGAAAACCTTTCCCCGTAGGATTTGACAACACGGCAAAGTGGCTCAGAGCTTTGGGACAGCGCGTCGGTAAAAGCGAGGAAGCTGAAGAGATAATAAAGTCGGAACAGGAAGCGTATAACAGCAGGATTGCAAAGCTTCGCCCCGTTCTTAACGGAAAGAAGGTTCTTGTCATTACATATAACCATGAACTGGATTGGATTTTAAAAACTGCCATTGATGCAGGCATGGAGATTGTTAAGATAGGAATTTTAAGCTTCTCACAGGATGAAGGCTTCAGAAGTGAATTGGATTTAAATTGTCCTGTAGAGCTTGAATATGAAAAAGAAAAGAGAACCGAAGATGTGGAGAGGTATAAGCCCGATGTTCTTCTCACAAATTACGCATCGTCAATAGCCGATAAAGTGAGGATTTCAGATATAATCCCCATGTGTCCCGAGGTAGGATTTGAGTCGGGAGTCAAAACGGTTGAACGCTGGGCACAGCTTATGAAGCTAAACAGAAAGGGGGATTGGACCGGTGATGCAGAAATATTTAACAAGTATTACGCCCGATAGTCTGAGCGGATTGATTTTTGCGCTGGAGGGGATTTATGACGGAGTTGTACTTCTCAACGGTCCGTCCGGCTGTAAGTTCTATCACTCATCTCTATCTGACGGACAGATGATTAGAAGTCTTGATTTTGATCCCTTAAATTACCCGGAAAAATGGTATTTCGGACAGCCCCATGTCCCTTGTACATCAATTGACAACGGAGACTATGTTTACGGCTCCGAGGAAAAGCTCAGAGAAACCCTGCGTTTTCTAAGAGAAAATGTGAAGTTCAATGTATTGTTTGTGGTTAACTCTCCCGGAGCTGCCCTTATAGGTGACGACCTTCGGGGCATTGCCCGATCGGAGATAAAGGACAGACCGGTTATAGTCTACGAGAGTCCGGGATTTTCAGAAAATATGCCAAAGGGGTATGTGAGAGCCTTTGAGGCGGCAGCAGAGTATGTAAGTCGCGATGAGAGCATTTCGGGACAGGGAAATTCTGCAGATTGTGGCGGCAGCGACGCCTCCAAAAAAGTGAATATAATAGGCGCAGGTCTCTGGAGAAGAAATTTTCAGGGCGATGTGGAAGAACTTCACAGGCTGTGCAAAATGATGGATATCGAAGTTAACTGTATGCTCATGGCAGGCTGCTTCTGGCAGGATATATGCAGCCTTTCAGATGCAGATCTGAACATAGTAATAGCACCGGAATTCGGCGAAGAAATTGCCAAAAAACTGAAAACCTTAACAGGGACAGGTTATTATATCTGTGACTCACAGCCTATAGGCTTTAAGGCTACGGAGCAGTGGGCAAGGGAAATATGTGAAATTTTGGATCTGCCCGAGCCTTACAAAATAATTGAGGAAAGCCAAAGGCTCAGAGCAAGATGCTATCCTTTGATTTCAAGGCTTAACTCCCTTACGGGAATGCCTACGGGGCGTCATTTTGCAGTTGAAGGAAGATATTCTGAAGCTTTGGGCTACAGCAAGTTTCTTCTAAAATACTTCGGAATGACACCGGACAGCATTTCTATTTTGGATGCAGACATGGAAAACTGCAAAGAGGAACTGGAAAATTTCCTGAGATTGTATGGAGTGGAAGATTCATTAAAAAAACCTATTTTGGACACGGATGCAGAAATCGTACTTGCCTCCGGAAACACGATAGGCGGGCTGAAACTGAAGGGGGCGGACTTTGGAGGAATAGACATTTCCCTGCCGAGCTTAGGTTATATAGATGTGATTCCCAAGACACATCTGGGCTTGTCGGGAGCTGTGCTTTTAGTGGAACTGGTGCTTAACGGTCTGAAATTCTAAGGGCAGCCGGAAAAAGACGATTCTGCTTCTCTCGTCTTTTGCGCATTTTGCGTTGAAGTTCCCGTAATGATTTGGGGCTCTGACAATAGCCGGAAAAGCTTTTAGAATAAATATTTTAGTCTAAGATGCGGGATTTAAACTTCCGTAACTTTGTGCTAAAATACAAAATGACAATAGGAGCATGCAATAAAGTTGTACAACAAAACAAACAGAGAATTGAGAGGGAAAGCGGATATGATAAACGAAGATATAAAAAAATTGTCAAGCCTTTTGGTAAACTACTCCACAGAACTCAAGGAAGGAGAGAACATTTTAATAGAGTATGAGGGAGACAGCTGTATGCCACTGATAAAACAACTTATCAGAGATGTTTATAAGGCGGGTGCAAACCCGTTTGTTAAAATCAGAGACACAAGGATTTCCAGAGAAATTATGATGAGCTGCGGCGAAAATCAGCTGAAGCTTATGGATGAACAGTTCATGAATGTTCTCAAAGACATGGATGCATATATTGCGGTCAGAGCCCCTCGAAATACCGCAGAGCTTGCAGATGTACCGGGGGAGAAGATGAACATGTACAACCGTTACACTTCCCCCAGCCTTGAATATAGGGTAAATAACCTTAAATGGTGTATTCTCAGGTATCCTGACGATTCCATGGCACAGCTTGCAGGAACCAGCACAGAGGCTTTTTCTGAGTTCTATTTCAATGTCTGCACCATGGACTACAGGAAGATGAGCAGGGCAATGGATGCATTGAAAGACCTTATGGACAGAACTGACAAGGTTGAACTGAAAGGTCCCGGTCTGAATTTGAGCTTTTCGATAAAAGGCATCGGAGCGGTCAAGTGCGACGGAAAGATGAATATTCCTGACGGCGAGGTATACTCTGCCCCTGTCAGAGATTCGGTAAACGGCATTATCACATACAACACGCCATCGGAAATCGAAGGCTTCACCTACGAGAATGTCTCATTTCAGGTCGAGAGGGGAAAGATTGTAAAGGCTTCGGCAAACGACACTGAGCGCATAAATGAATATTTGGATACTGACGAGGGTGCCAGATATTTTGGAGAATTTGCAATAGGGGTGAATCCCTATGTTCTTAACCCGATGAAAGATATTTTATTTGATGAGAAGATTTGCGGAAGCTTCCACCTGACGCCGGGAATGTGCTACGAGGATGCGCCCAACGGAAACAGTTCTTCCATTCATTGGGATCTGGTAATGATTCAGAGAGCGGAATACGGCGGCGGCGAAATCTATTTTGACGGAAGACTCATAAGAAAAGACGGATTATTTGTCATCCCGGAACTTGAGGGATTGAATCCGGAAAACCTAAAGTAATTGTAGGAGAAAAGAATGAAAAATTCAGTTATAAATGAAGTTAAGAAGCTTGCGTGGATTACGCTGGGAATAGTTGTAAGTGCCTTTGGAATTGAGGCATTTGCCATTCCTTATAAGATTTTAATAGGAGGAGCCACGGGAGCCGGAAGAGTTGTAAGCCAGCTTACTTCCATGTCGGTATCAAGTTGTGTGCTGATTATAAATGTGGTTCTTCTGATACTTGCCTTTATCGCGCTGGGCAAGCGGTATGCAGCTACGATCATATTCGGAAGCTTGGTTTTCCCTATAGTGTTGGGATTTTTCGAGCAGTTTCCGCAGATTAGGCACATGGTAAAGGATCCGCTCCTTGCAACAATCTGCGCAGGCTGCCTTCTGGGCTTTGGAATCGGCGTGGTTATCCGAGTAGGCGGAAGCATGGGAGGCTCAGATGTTGTCCCTATAATTTTGAACAAGAAGTTCAACTGGCCCATAGCTCCCATGCTGTACGGCATTGATGTTATAATCTTAGTTTCTCAGAGCTTTGTTGCCACCTCAAACGAAATAGTTCTGGGGATTCTCATGGTTATGATTTATACAATCGTGGCGAACAAAATTCTTCTCATGGGAAGCGGACAGGTTCAGTTCATGATTTTCAGCCCGAAGTATGAAGAGATCACAAAGGCGTTGATAAAAGCCGACTTCGGAGCTACTGTTTTGGATGGAAAAGGTGCTTTTCGCGGAGAGGCTCAGAAAGTTGTGGTAAGCGTCCTGTCCGTTCGGTTCATGAACCTTGCAAAAGACCTGATACTGTCAATAGACGATCACGCCTTTATGACTATAAGCAGCGTCAGAGAGGTCAACGGTCTCGGCTTCACCATAGCCGTTACAGATGAGAAAAGGGCGGCGAAGTAAACTTTTAAACAGCGGAATTCTGCTTCCCCTGCCACCGCCTTTGTTTTCCTGCCACCACTCCGTTTGAATGCCGGCTGCCTGCGTTTGACTCCTCATCCTCTCTGACAGATAACCTCTGAAACGGAAACCTCACATGGCGTTACATTGCAAAGCAAAAGTATTATGTCTACACCGGCTGCCTTGGCGTCTTCCAAGGCAGTCTTAAATTCAGGATGAGTTTTCTCGTTTGGCTTCACTTCTCTGACTTTCTCCATTTGAACTACAAAGACCAATGAGCATTTGAAGCCCTCCCGGGAGGCTCTGATTAATTCGCGAATATGCTTTACGCCTCTTTCCGTAGGAGCATCCGGAAAGTATCCGATTCCGTCTATTTCCAAAGTGCAGCCCTTAACTTCCATGAGATGTTTTTCTAAAGTACCTTGACCTGCTTTTTCAAAGTAGAAGTCGAGCCGGGAGTTTCCATAGGTAAACTCAGGTTTTATGTAAGATAAATTTTTCGTTTTCAGCCACTCGTAGACTATCTTGTTGGGCGCCTGGCTGTCTATATTGAACAAAACTCCCGTGTCCTTTCTGACAGTAACGAGATCATACCGGGTTTTTCTTCCTGGGTTATCCGATTTTTCCAGGTAAACTTCGCAGCCGGGAAGCAGAAGTTCTTTGCATCTGCCGGTGTTTTTTACATGTACCTTTTCTATTTTATCCGGCGATTTGTCAAGGACAACCGTTGCGATGAAACGATTCGGCCGTGATATGAATCTTCCCTTGTGTATGTTTTGGTATATCATAATTTCTCCGAACAAAACTTTTCGTACCAGTTGCCCAGGCTGTCGAGAATCGGAATCAGGGCATCGCAGGCATCCGTAGTCTCATATTCCACCCTGATGGGTACTTCCAAGTATTCCTTTCTTACGATTAAACCGCTTTCCTCAAGCTCCTTCAATGCCTTTGACAAAACTGTGTTGGAAACGCCGTCCATCTTCTTTTTCAGCTGATTGTATCTGGTGGCACCGCTGCTGTTCAGAGAGCAGATTATCTGCATTTTCCACTTACCTCCCACTATTTCCATGGATTTGCTCAGGGGGCAGGTCTCAAGACAGGGACAATTATAGTGAGTTTTTACCATAGTAAGTTTATCCTTTCTTAGTAATAAAAAATTGCGTTATTGATTTTTAGATATTTTATACTATAATTATATCCGTACAGAAAAAAGTAGCAAGTACTTTTTTAGTACTTAGTTCTTGATACAGAGCAATGCGGGGCAAAAGGGGTTTGAATACCATGCCGCCGTGTGACTTCAGGGAATCTATATGAGTTTTATCGTACGAAAAGGAGAAAAGATGATTTATTTTTTGAAAGGTTTTATGTTGGGCATTGCCTATGTCGCACCGATAGGCGTACAGAATTTGTTTGCCATTAACACCTCCCTTACTCAGACGAGAAAGAGAGCGTATATAACGGCTTTTATAATTATGTTCTTTGATATCACGCTTTCCATAGCATGCTTTCTGGGAGCGGGAGCGATAATGAGTGCATCTGAATGGCTGGAGCTTGTGGTAATGGGAATAGGCTCTCTTGTGGTTCTCTACATAGGGTATTCCATCGTGAAATCGGAGGCGAACATGGAAGGCGGCACTGATGTTGATCTTCCTTTGGCGAAGGTCATCACCACAGCCTGTGTCGTTACATGGTTCAATCCTCAGGCGTTAATCGACGGAACTATGCTTCTGGGAGCTTCAAAGGCGACTATACCCCAGGCTTACGGATATGTTTTCATAATAGGAGTCTGCATAGCGTCCGCTTCATGGTGGCTTGGGCTTACCACTGTAATTACCCTCTTTAAGGCGAAAATCACCCCCGGAATTTTCCGTTGGATAAACATTGTGTGCGGCGCCTTTATTTTGTTCTACGGGGCAAATCTTCTGTGGGATTTCATAAAGCTTGCAAAGACAATGTTATAATCTGCGGAACTTCATTAGCTTGGCAGCGCCGGTGATGCGAGATACTCTGTTAATTTATGAAACCCGTCAATCTGCGGTGTTCCGGCGTGCCGAGTTTGTTTTAACCGTATTTTAAATTTCTGAAGTGGCAGTTTTGAGCCATGCAGCGGCGTCCTCATCCAAATAAGGTGAAAGGAGGAAATTTACCATTTCATGGTAGTCGTTGAGCCACTTCTTTTCTTTTTTAGTTAACTCTTCCGGCAAGATTGCATCAGAATCGAAGGGGCAGAGAGTTATGGTTTCAAATTTCAGCATACCGTTCTTTTTTTCGGTGCAGAGAATTTCGTTTTCCAGTCTGATTCCAAACTCATTTGGAATGTACACACCGGGTTCGTTGGAGGTTATCATTCCGGGAACTAAGGGCTGTGCCGTTCCTCTCGGACTTATGTTTTGAGGCCCCTCGTGAACGCTTAGCATATGCCCTACACCGTGACCTGTTCCGTGGTTATAGTTAAGTCCCAGCGCTTTCAAGGGCAGGCGAGTTGGAGCATCCAGAGAGGCGCCCGCAGTTCCCTTTGGAAACTCTGAGGATGCAAGGGATATATGGGCTTTCAAAACGGCGGTATAATACTTTTTCATCTTGCCTGTAAGAGGTCCCAGTGCAATGGTTCTCGTTATGTCAGTAGTGCCGCAGCAGTACTGACCTCCGCTGTCAAGTAAAAGGAAGCCGTGGGGGCTCAAAGTTTTATTTGAATCCGCAGTAGGTGTGTAATGTATGATTGCGCCGTTTGCACCATACCCCGAAATCGTTGTAAAGCTCGGCTCCATATAGCCGTCCTGTTTTTTTCTATATTCTTCCAGAACTTCCGAGGCGCTGAGTTCGCTGATGGGAACTTTTCCGATATTCCTCTTAATCCAAAAGAGAAAGTTCACCATGGCAATGCCGTCTTTCAGGTGGGCGGTTTTCGTTGCTTTTATCTCAATCTGATTTTTCGCAGCCTTCATAAGTGATATGGGAGTAGGATCAAAAATAAACTTTGAACCTGATGCTGATTTCCGTCCCTCACATGGGCGGCTACCATCCGAAGCTGCTGAATCATCTGCCGCCTCTGTGAACTTCCTTAAACCTTTGAAAATGGAAAAGCTTCCCTGAGTTTTGCTTATCCACACCTTTTCACAAGGGCTTATGGCTGAGAGATCCTTGTATATATCGTGGTAATTTTTAACCTTATCTGTCGGAAAATCCTGTGGAAGCATGTCCTTGGAAGTGAAAAGTGTGCAGTGTGATTTCTCAATCAGTGCAAAGGCGTAAAACACGGGAGTGTGTTTTATATCCGATCCCCGGAGGTTAAAGAGCCATGCGATTTCTTCAAGGTTTGTAAGTATGAGAACGCCTGCTCCCTTAGCTGCCATCTCGGCTCTTACATCTGAAATTTTTTCGTCAGAGGTCTTTCCCGTAACTTCTATAGGCAGCCTGTAGATAGGAGAGGAAACGAGCTTGGGACGGTTTTTCCAAACCCTTTCCGCCAAATCGACATCGGAAATCAGGCTTGCACCGGTCCTCTTGCATATAGACTCAAAGATTTCTCCCCCCTCTATACTCATCAGTCTGCCGTCAAAGCCGAGGGTCTGATTTGAAGATATGTTTTCTTCAAGGAACCGAGAAAGTCCTGGAACTTCCGGAACCCCTATTTTCATCAGAGTTATTTGAGAGCCGGAAAGCTGGGCTTCAGCCTGAAGAAAATATCTTCCGTCTGTCCAAAGATGTGCCGATTCAAGACCGATAAGCAGAGTTCCGTATGAGCCGGTAAATCCCGACAGAAATTCACGAAAACGAAAATGAGGGGGAACATATTCGCTTCCGTGATAATCTGTTGTAGGAACTATATACCAGTCTAAACCAAGTGACCTCATGTGATGCTGAAGCTCAGTAATTTCTTTTTTCAAAATTTCCCCTTTCAACTAAAATGAATTAACTAAAATGAATTAACGCTTCGCGTTTAATATTTACAGGCGCAGACCTTTTAGCAGAAGTTTTGCCGCGGTTTTTCGCCGTGTTTTCCGCAATACTGTGGTTTTTGCCTGTGTTTTTTCGCTGAGACCGTCAGTTGAACAAATGCCCGGGAAGTTTATCGTTTATTATATATGCGATGACACCTATTCCGATTCCTGCGATGATACCGGAGAATACCAGCACCGGATAGTAGATAAAAAGTCTCAGGTTGCTCACAACAGAGGCAGCCACAAGAAGCTGTCCGAAATTATGGGTAACCGCCGCCGCCATACTTACTCCCACCATTGAAAAGCGGTCACTTTTTTTAAGGAGCCACATCACAACAAGACTTAAAATCCCGCCGCTTGCGGAATAGAGCATCGCAAACACTCCGCTGAAAAGAAATCCTGAGAGAAAGATTCTGATTAAGTTTATTGTCATGGCATACTTGAAATTCATATTGTAGAGAGCAAGTATTATCACCAGGTTGGCAAGTCCCAGCTTTATGCCGGGAATTCCGAGATTTATGGGAAGAAGAACCTCAACATAGGTAAATATCAGGGCAAGGGTTGCAAACATGGCGCTTACTGTAAGACGCTTCGTTCTGATGCTGCGATTTTCTTTTTTCGCTCTGTTAAGATTCTGATGACTGCTGAGATTTCGATGCTCTCGGTGCGCTTTTTCGGATTTTTGAGAAGCACCGCAAAGGTGAGAGCCGACAGTTTTTTTATTGCGAAACGGCATCATAGCTGTCACCTCCTCTTATCTCAATTACCACCTTATTCGGAAGGCAAACTATACTCTGCTTTGTCTTGCTTATCTTGCCTTCTTTCAGGCAAACCTTATTGCTGCAGTTTGCGTGAACCATTTGCACATAACCGTCTTTTATGATAAACTTGTTTATATTTTTAGTGTGCCTTATTACGATAGTTTGGTCCTTTTCAAGCGAGTAAGTTCCGTAAAGTTTACCGTCTACGGAAACCACCGCTTTTTTACCCTTTTCATTGCCTGTGGCGGACACAAAGAACAAGGCGGCACCTATTATTACCAAGATTAAGAATAGAACGATGTCGGCTTTTTTTATTATTCTGAACATACATACTCCCGAAAGGATTTACATGAAAAAACTAATTAAAAAACTGGCTGTTATAACAGCTCTGACTATTACAATTATATCACAGACAGGATGTGTAAAAAAGACGGAACCTGTAACTAAGGAAAGTTTCTACTTCGACACCATATGTCAGGTAACCGTCTATGACATGAAAGATATGAGCGAGGAGAATGCCAAAGCCGTTATCGACAAGGCGTTTTCTCAGTGCGAAAAATACGAAAAGCTTTTGAGCAAAACAAAAAAAGGAAGTGACATATATAAGATCAATCACGCAGGAGGCAAGGCTGTCGGGTGCAGTGACATAACCTTGGAAGTTATAAAAAAGGGGCTCAGATATTCCAAGCTCTCCAATGGGAAGTTTGATATAACCATAGGCAAGGCTCAGGACGCGTGGGATTTTCACAATAAGAAGGCGAAACCGCCGACTTCGGCCAAGCTGGCAGAGGCGATGAAGTATGTGAACTATAAGCAGGTTGAAATCAAAGGAAACCGTGTTCGCATGGAAACCTCGAAAGGAGAAATTGATTTGGGCGCCATCGCAAAGGGCTATATTGCCGACGGAATTGCAAAATATCTCAAGAAAGAAGGCGTTACAAGCGCGATAATAAGCCTTGGCGGAAATATAGAGTGTATCGGGAATAAAGGCGGAAAGCCTTTTAATATCGGCATTGAGAAGCCTTTTTCTGAAAGAAGTGAAATTGTGGGAGCCTGCGATATGGATAACGGAACCATTGTAACTTCGGGAACCTACGAAAGATACATAGAATACAAGGGAAAAAAATATCATCATATACTGAATTCAAAGACAGGAATGCCTGTAGAGTCGGATGTTTTGGGAGTCAGCGTAAAATCAGGGTTCGGAGGATCTGCAGACTGTGACGGACTTTCCACCACATGCCTTATACTCGGCTCAAAGGAAGGCAAAAAACTTATAGAGAGCATGGAGGGTTTCGAGGCTCTTTTCATACTGAAAAATGGGGATTTAGTTAAAACAAAGGGGTTTGAGCTTAAGGAGGAATAGTCATGTCACATATGATTGATATGCGAAAAGTTTCAAAATTCTACTCAGGAAACGGAACGGTCAGCACCGGGTTTTCCAAGGTGGATTTGAAATTTGACTTAGGTGAATTTGTGGTGGTTACAGGAGAAAGCGGAGGAGGCAAATCCACGCTTTTAAATGTTATTTCCGGTCTTGACAGCTACGAAGAAGGGGAAATGTTTGTAGCGGGAAAGGACACCTGCGGATTCAGAACGGAGGATTACGAGGAATACCGAAAAAAATATATAGGAAATATATTTCAAGACTATAACCTGATAAACAGCTATACAGTTTATCAGAATGTAGAACTTGCCCTCATACTGAACAGGCAGGGCGGAAGAGACAGAAAGAGGCTGATAAGGAGTATTATAAACAGGGTTGGACTGAGTGAATACGAGAAAACCAAGGTCTCCAAGCTTTCCGGAGGGCAGAAGCAGAGAGTTGCCATCGCAAGAGCCTTTGCAAAGGATGCACCCATAATCGTAGCGGATGAGCCTACGGGGAATCTGGATACGGACTCTGCCAGGATGGTCATGGAAACACTGCACAAAATATCAAAGGATAAGCTGGTAATCGTTGTAACCCATAACTACGAGCAGACGGAGCCTTACGCAACGAGAAAGATTATGATGCGTGACGGCAGAGTGGTTGAGGACCGCAGGCTAAAAAGCGTTGAGAGCAAACCTGAGCCCCCAAAGAGGGCGGGCAGAAGGCACGACAATAAATTTTCACTGTGGTCACAGCTTCGTTTGGGACTGCGAAATACCTTTAATTTGCCTGCCAAGTTTTTCCTGCTGCTTTTCATTTTCATGTTTGTAAGCATATCTGTACTTGGAGGCTATGCCTCAAATTTAAACAACGAAAACGAAGACGAATTGATAGGAACAGAAACCTTCTTTTTCGATAAATCTCCGGAACGGCTGGTTTTGCACAGAAACGACAAAAAGAAATTTACAAAGACTGACTTTAAGAACATAAACGAAACCCCGAATGTAAACTACATTGTGAAAAAAGATCTTTCCTTGGACAACAGTGTGATTTTATACCGTGACGAAACATCCATAGAGGGTCCTCTCAGCAGCTATAAATCCTTGAAAAAAGAGGATTTGGCATACGGCAGGCTGCCAAAGAAGGATAATGAGGTTGTAATCGGAACGGAGGAGCTGGCAAGTAATTACGGAGAGATAAAAGAGAAAGGAAAGAGTATTCTGGGAAAGACCTTTCAAGCCGATAATAACGCAGAAAACAGCGAAGGTTCGGGAGAACTTACGGGTAAGCCGCTGAAAGTTGTAGGGGTAACCTTCAAGAAGAGCAATAACGATAGGCTTGTAAAGAGAGGATATTCCAGAATATTTTGTACCGACTCACTTGCTGAGAGACAGATTATTTTTGCTGTATCCTCAGCCTCAAATCTGAAATTCGATTTTGAGGGCAAGATGATTACGAGAAAAGGAAGCTCGGCAATCCATCCCACAGGTTTGGTGGCACCGGGCAAGGTATACATCTCCGAGGGGGATGCGGAAAATTATTACAGAGAGGGCCGTGCCTTGGGACACAAGATGTCGGTAACGGCAGAAAATCTGTTTTTCAAAGATAAGAAAACCTTCCGCATAGACGCAGTTATAAAACCGGATAATATTGAAAGCTTGCTGAAAATAGACAAAGACGATTACGATGGATATACAGATTCTATTTTCATAAACCATGAAGATTACAAGAAACTTTACGACAAAGGCGATTATCAGATAAGCGTATTTACTAAGAACCATATGAAAAATGATGATACGGTAAAGGCGTTGAAATCAAAAGGCTATACTGTTTTGGAGATAAAAAATATCTCAAAGAGCAAGCAGGCTGAAATCCTGAATCTTGTAAAGAAAATGTTTTCAAGGCTGATTCTGGGGATTTTGCTCATAGTGCTGTTTTTCATCTCCTATGTGGTAATCAGGCTGATCATGCGCTCCAGAAACTCCTACTATTCCACGCTGAGAATTTTGGGAGCCTCCAAAAACAATATAAGCAATATTTTGAGGATAGAGCTTCTGACAGTTATGAGTATCGCCGTAATTGCGGTGGGCATCATGATAATAGCCTTTGCCAAGGGGCATTTATCCTTAAGTGTTATGAACAAAATAGTGAAATTTATCACGGTTAAGGATTACGCTCTTCTGGTAGCAACTATGACGATTATGTCTCTTCTTATTTCCGGCAGGTATTCAAAGAAAATCTTTGGAAACAGCGCTATGAAAGTTTACAGAGGGGAGGCATAGGGATGATTAGAATAGAGAAAATAAATAAATATTTTAACCGCAGAAAATCCAATGAAATCCATGTTATTGACAATACCAGCCTTGAGTTTTCAGACAGAGGCATCGTAACACTTTTGGGCGCCTCCGGAAGCGGAAAAACCACACTTTTGAATGTAATCGGAGGGCTCGATAAGGCTAACAGCGGTAAAATCTTTGTGGACGGAGAAAGAATTACAAGGAGATTTTCCGGGAAAATAGATACCGTAAGAAACTCAAAGATAGGCTATATATTCCAGAACTTCAACCTTATAGATGATGAATCGGTATTTGACAATGTTGCCATAGCCCTGAAAATGATAGGGATACGGAACAAGGATGTCATTGAGAAGCGGGTTAACTACTGTCTTGAGGCGGTCGGAATATATAATTTCAGGTTCAAGAAAGCTTCTGACCTTTCCGGAGGACAGAGACAGCGCGTAGCCATTGCAAGAGCAATAGTGAAGAACCCGCAGATTATAATTGCCGATGAGCCTACGGGGAATCTGGACAGCAGCAATACCCTTGAGATAATGAACCTCATAAAGAAGCTTTCAAAGGAAAGGCTTGTGATTCTTGTTACCCACGAAGAGGAGCTGGCGAGATTTTATGCAAGCAGAATAATCAGAATCAAAGACGGGAAAGTGGAATCGGATAAGGAAAACGACGACACGGGAAATCTTGACTATCAGCTTGACAATAGGATATACCTGCATGATATGCCTGTGAAGAGCAGCATTGAGAGCCAGGGACTGAGACTTAATCTTTTTTCCGACAGACCCCTGTCGGGAAAGGTTAATATCGCAATCAGAGGCGGAAACCTGTTTATAGACACGAAAAATCAGTTTTCGGTAATAGATGAAACAAGTAACATCGAACTTATTGAGGGGCATTACGAGGAAATCGACAGGAGCATATTTGAAAGCAGTGATTTCAATTATGATGCATTTTTGCCGAAAAAATACAAGATAAGGTATAGACCCATATATACCCTTTTCAACTCCACGGGGAAAGGGCTTAAGAGCATTAGAAATTACAGGTTCTTAAGGAAGCTGCTCCTGCTGGGATTTGTATTTTCCGCCTTTTTTGCCTTCTACGCCGTAAGCAACATAATCGGAATAAGAACGGTGGAAAAGGATAACTATATGGCGTCCAATCCCCACTACATAACATTGGCAAATCCGAAAAAGGACGAGAAGCTGCCTGATCGCATAAGTAAGCTTAAAGGAGTATCCTATGTTTTGCCGGGAAAAAGTTTGGTTTCTTTCACTTTGCCCATGGACGACTATTTCCAAACGGCAGGCTTATCCGCAAAACTTTCCGGCTCAATAACTTCGGGCAATATGCTGCCGAAAGACCGTATTTTTCTGGGAAGAGGCGTGAAAAAATCTTCAGATATCGTTGTGGATAAGATGATTCTGAAGAAATTTATCATAAATAAATTCGGAACGGTTATCGGCTTAAACAGCTATAAGAAATTCATAGGAAGAAAACTTACGGTTAAGGGGCTCCCCGATTTCAAAATTGTAGGCGTTTCGGATACAGAATCGCCCTCGCTTTTTGTTAAAGCGGATTTCATGACCGATATAGTTTCAAACGCCGCCGCAGTTGAAGCCGAAAATGTTCAGAATGCCCTTTACATGACCCCCGCCGGCATTTCCGAGGACGGACCTGAGGAAGTGGAGGCAAAGGTTAAGAACTATGACCTTGCAAGAGGAATTACTTTAAAAAGTGGCAGAAAACCTGCCGGAGATTTCGAGGTTATAGTCAATGAACTTCACAAGGAAGAGTATAAACAGGGAGATTCCGTAAATGAGAAGATGGCAGGGAAGAAACTGAGGGTTGTAGGATATTACACTTCTGCAAATCAAGAAGAGGATTCCTTCTTCGTATCGAAGCATACCGTGGAACTGAACAATCTCTATAAGAACAATAAAGTAACCGTTTATGCAAAGGATACAGCTGCGGTATCAGGTAAGCTGGAGGATGCAGGCTATTCACCTGTTATGAATTTTGAACATGAGAAAAATGCATATATAGAGGTGCAGAGGAAAAGCCTGAAGGGAGCCCTGATTCTTGCGGGGATAATCCTGTTGATTTCACTTATTGAAATTTACCTCATGCTGAGAGCATCTTTTCTGTCCAGAATCAAAGAAGTGGGAACGCTGCGCGCCATCGGTCTGAAAAAAAGTGATATATATAAAAAGTTTGCAGGTGAGATAATCGCCATAAATCTAATCACTTCATTTATAGGAATAGGCGCTATGTATTATGTACTCAGCAATGTGGTGAAGATAAGTGAAACATTCGCCTCTAACTATGCTGTGAACCCTATGACGGCGCTGATCACCTTCCTCATAGTCTTAGGATTCAACCTGATAGTAGGACTTTTCCCTGTGGCATCGGTGATGAGAAAGACTCCGGCGCAAATATTGTCCAGAACAGATGTTTAATTCACTCCATTTAGGGCATAACATATATTACCGGACAATATATAGTGGTTATATAGGGGTTTCGGCGACAGGAAAAGAGGAAAGAGGAGATATAATATGATTATAAGCAAACCGGACGGCATGAGCGAAAGAGAAGCTCAGAACTATGTAAAATATCTTGAGGAAAAGCATAATAGAAAAGTTGTCAAGCTAAAAATTGACATGGACTAGAAAGACGAAGAGTATGTGGGTTTGACATACGAGTTGGAAGATGTTCCCTTTGAGAGAATCAGAAGGATTACAGGCTATCTTGTGGGAACTATGGATAATTGGAACGATGCCAAAAGCGCAGAAGAGCGTGATCGTGTAAAACATGGCGTAAGCGGCTCCGGAGCAATGGAGACTCTTTAATTGGCACCGGAATTTTAAGAATAGGATTTGAGATATTAAGTAAGAAATTTAACATTGAAAGGACTTAGGTATGGACTATGGGAAATAAGTGCAGGTATGTTCTATCAATATTACAAATAGTAGTTGGAATACTTGCCGCTATAGTTTTTGTTAAAACTATTGTGCATGGAGGCAAAATGGAATTGACACTAATATCGCTAATGGCAATGATATTAGGTGTAGCAAATGGAGTTCGAGGTATACATGAAATAAATAAACATTGATAACAATGATTATTGAAACTCATGATGATATATTATCTCAATCATGCGGCAAGATAATTTAAATGCGGAGATTTTTTATACAAAGTAAATATGAATACGAATTTGTGTAAATAAATTTAAAGGCTATTTATCTGTTAAAGGTATTTAGCCTTTTCAAATGACAAAATTTTAATATCACATAACCGTAATTCTATTATAGAATCATACTACTGTTTATGTCTTTCAACGAATTGGCGCCGCACATCATCATAGTGTCCTCCAACTCGGAGGCGATCTTTTCTATGTATAACCTGATTCCACGGGATTTGCCACCGTAGAGAGCCGTTACGAAGGGCCTTGCAATCACTGCGCAGTCGGCGCCCATTGCAAGAGCCTTGAAAACATCGGTGCCGCTTCTTATACCGCCGTCTACCAGTATTTTGGCTCTCCCCTCCACCGCATCCGCTATGGACTCAAGAACCTCGCAAGTGGCAGGACATTGGTCCAGCACACGGCCGCCGTGGTTAGATACCACAATCCCCGAGGCGCCTGCTTCAACGGCTTTAAGAGCTGAGTTTGGTGTCATAATTCCCTTTACGATAAAAGGTACCCGGGCGGCAGTTATAATCCTGCCAAGTTCGGAAGCCGATTTTCGTCCGGCAGGAGGCGTTTGACCCTTTAGAAACGGCAGTCCGGCAGCGTCAATATCCATAGCTATGGCAAATGCTCCGGATTTCTTTGCCAGATCCAGCTTCTTTTCCACGGTTTCTACGCTCCAAGGTTTAATGGTAGGAATCCCCAGACCTCCACAGGCTGCTATGGTGCTTGCGGCACCTTTCATAATGTTTTCATCCGTGCCGTCACCGGTGAATGCGGCTATTCCGTTTTCTGCACAGGCATTAACCAGAATATCGTTGTATGCGATGTCATCGTATTCATCGCCGTAATGCAGCTTCACAGCTCCTACAGGTCCTGCAAAGAAAGGGTACTTAAAAGTTTTTCCAAACAGGGTGAGGCCGGTATCGACGGAGTGATTTTCACATATACAGTCTGTAAGAACCCTTCGCTCCTGCCATTTATCATAGTTTCTGACTGCAGTGTCCCCTACGCCCTTTGCTCCCGGTCCGGGTATAGTATTTTTACATGCCTTGCCGTCACATACGGGGCAAGCCTTACAGTAATTTCCTATGTGTTTTCTCGCTTCAGATATAACCTCAGAGTAGTCCATATCAAAATTCCTTTCTTTTTCTCTTTCTTTTTTTTATCTGTCGCTCTCCAAGCTCAAGCCTTTTAGTAGAGTATACCACAATTTTTTTATTTATTTTCTAAAAAATACACCGGTAATTGTGGAAAAATACAAAAAAAATCGCTTTATTGTTGCATGTTAGCACTATACTATGATAAACTATATCGGTAAGAAAAACTTATAAGAGCTTATTGAGAAAGGAGTTTTTATGAACGAGAAAGAATTTAAGCCGTTTGTTCCTGCAGACAGAGTTATGCCAGAATTTACAGCAACCTCGATCATCCTGGGTATCATCCTTGCCATTGTATTTGGCGGAGCGAATGCATATCTGGGTTTAAGAGTTGGTATGACTGTATCAGCATCAATTCCTGCTGCAGTAATATCAATGGGAATTATTCGTTTGATTTTAAAGAAAGATTCTATTTTGGAAAACAACATGGTTCAGACTATCGGTTCAGCCGGAGAATCTTTGGCAGCAGGTGCTATCTTCACTTTGCCGGCGGTATTCATGTGGGCAGCTGAAGGAGCGGGCACTCCTCCGGGATACCTTACAATAGCACTTGTTTGCATCAGCGGAGGTCTTCTTGGAGTAGTATTCATGGTACCCCTCAGAAGTGCCTTAATCGTAAAAGAACACGGTACACTGCCTTATCCTGAAGGAATGGCATGTGCTGAGGTATTGGTAGCCGGTGAAGAAGGCGGTTCGGATGCTAAGACCGTATTTGCAGGTCTTGGAGTTGCGGCACTTTACAAATTCATCGCTGACGGAATTAAGCTGTTCCCAAGTGAAGCTGACTGGGCTTTCAAAAAGTATGACGGATCGGGAATCGGTGTGGATGTACTTCCTGCTCTTGCAGGTGTAGGTTATATCTGCGGACCTGTAATTTCTTCATACATGATGGCAGGTGCTATCACAGCATGGTTTATCGCTATGCCTATGATCAAAGCTTTCGGCGGAGATATGGTTATGTTCCCGTCAAAGGATCCTATCAGCAGCATGGATACATGGGGACTATGGAGTAACTATGTTCGTTATATCGGTGCAGGTGCGGTAGCGGCAGGCGGAATTATGTCGCTGATCAAGTCACTTCCTTTGATTCTTCGCACTTTCAGAGACAGCATGTCCAGCCTTGGAGACAAGGACGGTGCAGTTACAATCAACCGTCAGAACAAAGACCTTGATATGAAGTATCTTGCAATCATGCTAATTCTTGTAATTGCCATCTTAGTAGGAACACCAAGTATTCCGATCGGATTCGGCAGTGCGCTGATTATCATTGTATTCGGTTTCTTCTTTGCAACAGTTTCATCAAGAATGGTAGGTCTTGTGGGAAGTTCCAACAACCCTGTTTCGGGTATGGCGATTGCTACATTGATTATATCCACAATGCTTCTTAAGTTGACAGGAGCTACGGGAACACCGGGAATGGTTACGGCTATCATGATCGGTACGGTAATTTGTATCGTAGCGGCTATGGCCGGAGACATGTCTCAGGACTTGAAGACAGGTTACATCGTAGGTGCAAGCCCTTACAAACAGCAGATTGGTGAAATCATCGGTACTGTTGCATCAGGTCTTGCAATCGCAGGAGTTCTATACCTGCTTAATGCGGCTTGGGGATACGGAGGAAAGGAACTTCCTGCTCCACAGGCTACACTTATGAAGATGGTTATCGAAGGCGTTATGAATGCAAATCTGCCTTGGACACTTGTATTTGTAGGTGTGTTCTTCGCTATAGTTATTGAAATCCTAAGGATCCCTGTACTGCCTGTTGCGATTGGTCTATATCTGCCAATTCACCTGTCAGTACCTCTGATGATTGGCGGTTTCGTAAAACTGTTCATCGAAAAGAAAAAGTTTGCAAACGAGAAAGAAAGAGATGCTGCTATCAGCAGCGGAGTTCTTTACTCCTCCGGTATGATTGCAGGTGAAGGTATCGTAGGTATTCTTCTTGCGGTATTTGCAATCATTAAAGTCGGCGGCGGCAAAACTCTCGGACAGGCAATCGACATTTCCGGAACAAGCAGTCTCGGAAATATCGGTTCTCTAATCGCTTTTGCACTTCTTGTTTCCACACTGCTGTATGTTTGCCTGAAGAAAAAGCCACAGGCTGCAAAGTATGATGCGTAGGAAGAAAGAAATAAATACGGAAAATTATCTGGACAAGGTCCCTGCAATTTGCAGGGATCTTGATTGGATAGAGACCAATGGTCTGGTTACCGTAATACAGGAGAACAAAGGATTTTATAATAAAATAGCTCAAAAGTTTTTCAATACACCTAAGGTCAGCAATATTGACCTTGACGAATTTGGGAGTTTTATATGGCTTTGCATCGACGGAAAGAGAAATATTTTCCGGATTGGAGAGATGCTGAAGGCGGAGTTTGGAGAAGAGGCGGAGCCCCTATATCCGAGACTGATTAAATTCATGCAGGTTTTATTAGAAGTAAAGTATGTAGAGTTATCATAGACGAGGCAAGAAAATGAGTCACACCTTAATTTTAATAATAACAGTTCTGTTATTTGCAGTTGTAACTGCAATTTTATATATGATTGGTCTGAGAAAGAAAGTGACTGAAAACGAGCGCCTGACAGAAATGCTTCTGAACAACGGTGCTCTTCGGGTAGTAAAATACTTGAAAGAGCATGAAACCATCACAGAAGACGGAATAGGTCATTTAGTAAAGGAAGTTAAAGCGAGAGAATTTTATTCAAAGAAAACTGCGGTCATTGCAGACGGCACAGAGTTTCAAGGGCAGCTCATCGACTATATGCTTAGAAGAAATCATATACGGAAGATGAGAGTGAAAGGGAAGACGGTATACACTCTTCCTGCAAAGGAGAAATAGCATGGATGGGAAATTAAATCTTGAACCGAAAGTGGTATTTGATTTTTTTGAGAAAATCTCATCAATTCCACACGGTTCATACAATACAAAGGAAATTAGCGATTATCTGGTTGATTTTGCGAAGGAGAGAGGTCTTGAATATTATCAGGACGAGTTTAACAATGTAGTTATCAGCAAACCTGCTTCTCCGGGTTACGAAAATGCGGATCCTGTTATGATTCAGGGTCATATCGACATGGTATGCGAGCAGACTCCGGGAAGCACCATCGACATGACGAAGGACGGTCTTGACCTCTATGTGGACGGTGACTTTTTGAGGGCCAGAGATACCACGCTGGGCGGAGATGACGGAATTGCGGTAGCCATGGCGCTTGCAGTTTTGGATTCAAAGGAGTACAAGCATCCTAAGCTGGACTGCGTATTCACGGTGGATGAAGAGGTGGGTCTTCTTGGTGCTGCTGCACTGGACGCATCAAAGATTGAAGCTCGCAAGATGATTAACATTGATTCCGAAGAAGAAGGAATTATTACGGTAAGCTGTGCAGGCGGAGTATCTGCCAAAGCGATAATTCCTGTTTCAAGAGAAAATGCCAAGGGGCTTTCTGCAAGCGTATGTGTAAGCGGACTTTTGGGCGGACACTCCGGAATCGAAATCGATAAAGAACATGGAAATGCAAATATTCTAATGGGCAGAGTCCTGTACGATTTGGCTCAGGTAGTTGAATATAAATTAGTTAAGGCGGAAGGCGGAAGCAAGGACAATGCAATCTGCAAGAAAACAGATGCAGAAATTCTGATTGCAGCAGAAGATGCGAAGAAGCTGGAAGCGGAAATTCAGAGAGCTGAGGCTGTGTTATCACACGAACTCAAGACAGTCGACCCTGATGTTAAGGTGAGTGTGGAGCTTGGCGAAGAAAAGGAAGTCTCGGTTTTTGACCAAGACAGCAAGACAAGGGTTATTACATGGCTGATGAACACGCCTTACGGAATCCAGCACATGAGCAAAGACATCGAGGGCTTGGTTGAAACCAGCTTGAATCTGGGAGCTTTGAACACATTCCCGGACAAGGTGACGGCATTTTACGCAGTTAGAAGCTCTGTCAATACGAGAAGAGAGCATTTGTGCCGAAAACTGGACAACTTGGCAAAAACCTTGGGAGGAACCGTGGAGTACAGCGGAGAATACCCGGGATGGGAATACCGTGCAGATTCTAAGCTGCGTGAAGTCTGCGTCGAGGTGTTTAAGGCGCAGTTTGGAAGAGAGCCTAAGGTTGAAGCTATCCATGCAGGGCTTGAATGCGGGCTGTTTGCAGGCAAGATGGATGACGGCAGATTTGATGCTGTTTCCATAGGTCCTGATATGTCAGGCGTTCATACAACCGATGAAAAGCTTTCGATTTCATCAGTAGGCAGAACATGGAAATACCTGTTGGGAATCCTGGAGGCTTGTAAATAGGTTTTAGACTGATTGCAGCGTATTTACAGCCGAAAAACCGGCAAAACCCGGCTCCGGTGCAGAATTTGCATATTTTCCACCGGAGTCTGCGAATATACCGTAAATATATCGTTAAGAAACGATGTGATGACTGTTTCCGAGACAAGTCTTGGGAATAGTCATTTTTAGTGCATACAAAACTTGACGAAGACTGCGAAAGACCTTATACTAACTATGGGTATTTAGGCTTAAATATTTTATGGGAGAGGAGGAAAGCCGTATGCTAAAAAAACTTGGAAAAGGTTTGATTACAGTTATAGGCGGAGCGCTGGGTTATTTGACATATCTGCTTATCTCGCTGGCACTGAGCAAATCGGGAAGCAGTTTGGACAGAACTTTTACCGGCGGTGAACAGATTGGTATATCTATTATTTTTGTAATTTTTTTCGCAATTATTTTTTTCAGACTGGCACCGTCATTGGGCAGACAGAGCTTCAAGGTGGCAACCAACATAGAAAGCGATTTGCAGGATGTCTCTATAAACAAAATACTGTCCGGATTCATAGGTCTTGTTATGGGCTTTGTCATCGCTTTTTTTGTAGGTCAGATGGTAGGCACCGTGACACATTCGTATTTCGGAGCATTTATAACCATCGCCGCATACATTTTTTTCGGCTTTATCGGCTTGGTGGTGGCAACCAGCAAAGGCAGTGAACTTCTGGCTCCGGTTTTGCAGAGCAGGAAGCAGACTCAGGATATTGTCAAAACCTTTGGAAAGTCCAGGAAGAAAACGGGAGAATGTCCGAAGATACTGGATACAAGCGTGATTATAGACGGCAGGATTGCAGACATTATGAGTACGGGATTTCTTGAAGGACCGATAGTTATTCCGGAATTTGTCTTGGTGGAGCTGAGACACATTGCAGATTCATCAGACTCCCTTAAGCGAACGAGGGGCAGGCGAGGACTGGATATTTTGAAGAAGATGCAGACGGATTACGGCGTTGAAGTATATAATACGGACAGCGAGAAGGCCCTTAAGGAGATTCCCGAAGTGGATGTGAAGCTTTTGAAGCTGGCACAGATTATGAATGGCAAAGTAGTTACCAATGACTACAACTTGAACAAGGTTGCGTCGATAAACGATGTGGGAGTTTTGAATATAAACGAACTTGCAAACTGCCTTAAACCGGTGGTTTTGCCGGGAGAAGAGATGGTCGTTCAGCTTGTGAAACAGGGGAAGGACAACAGTCAGGCCATAGGGTATCTGGACGACGGTACGATGATTGTGGCAGAGGACGGTCGCAAGATGATAGGAAAGACGACGAAGATTACCGTTACCAGCGTTTTGCAGACCTCCGCAGGCCGTATGATATTCGGAAGAATCCATGTTTAAACAGGAGAAGTATATGAGAATAGGTCACGGTTTTGATGTCCATGCCTTTGCTCAGGGGCGAAAACTCATACTGGGAGGTGTGGAAATACCCTGTGATAAGGGTCTTTCGGGTCACTCCGATGCAGATGTTTTGACCCATGCGTTGATGGACGCAATGCTTGGCGCCGCCTGTCTTGGGGATATAGGCAGGCTGTTTCCCGATACGGAAGAGAGATACAGGGGAATATCCAGCCTGAAACTGCTTTGCGAAGTTTCGGCAAAGATTGATGAAGCGGGATACAGGCTGATAAATGCCGATATAACCGTTATATGTCAAAAGCCTAAACTGAGACCTTATATTGATGAAATGAGTTCAAAGCTTGCAGGGGCTTTGCGGACGGGTTTTGATGCCGTAAGCATCAAGGCGACCACCACGGAGAAACTGGGATTTACGGGAAGGGAAGAAGGCATAGCGGCAGAAGCTGTGTGCCTTTTGGAGAAAAAATAACTGTAAGGAATATATACGATTCGCATGTCGCAGGGTAGATGCGGCAAAAGGGCGAAATGAGATAATAAAAAAATAAGACTATTAAAAATGATTTTGCAGCGAGTAATTGGAGGACAAGATGAAGCTATCACAGATGCACTTAAAAACCTTGCGTGAGGTTCCAAACGAGGCGGAAATACCAAGTCATATTCTTCTTTTGAGAACGGGTATGATTCGCAAGCTCGTGTCGGGAGTGTATGGGTTTATGCCTTTGGGCTGGAGGTCCATAAGGAAGATAGAGAATATAATTCGTGAGGAAATGGATGGAGCCGGGGCACAGGAAATACATATGTCTGCTATTCAGCCCTCCGAATTCTGGGAGGAATCGGGACGATGGAACGCATACGGGCCGGAGCTTTGGCGTATTCAGGACAGAAACGGCAGGGATTTCTGCCTCGGTCCTACTCACGAAGAAATATTTACAGATATAGTGAGAAGTGACATTACATCTTACAGACAGCTGCCGAGGATGCTCTATCAGATACAGACCAAGTACCGAGACGAAGCCCGTCCTCGCTTCGGACTTATGAGAAGCAGAGAGTTTATAATGAAAGACTGCTATTCCTTTGATGTGGACGAGGAAGGACTGGATCACAGCTACAGCCTCATGTATGAGGCTTATGACAGAGCTTTCAGGCGCTGCGGGCTTAAGTGCAGGCCGGTGGAAGCCGATACAGGCGCCATAGGCGGAAGCAATTCCCATGAATTTACGGCGATTTCAGAGGTTGGAGAAAGTGAGATAGCTTACTGTGAAAACTGCTCAATGGCAGCAACGGTGGAAAGAGCCGAATGTGTGGATGCCCCTCCTCAGCAGGATGTGGAAATGCTGCCGAAGGAAGATGTGCATACGCCGGGAACCAAAACCATTGAGGAAGTTGCAAACTTCCTCGAAATTGAGAAGACTCAGACAATCAAGGCCCTTCTCTTTGTCAAGTACGATGAAGAGGGTAATGAGGATGGCTATGTGGCAGCCTTTGTCCGAGGTGACAGAGAGCTGAACATGACAAAGCTTGTGAACGCTTTGGGATTAGCAGAGCATCAGATTGAGTTTGCAGATGAGGAGAAGATGTCAAAAGCCACAGGCTGTATAGGAGGATTTACAGGTCCTGTGGGACTTCACGACTGCATTACAGTTATCGACAGCGAACTTCCGGGACTGAAGAATTTGTGCACAGGGGCAAACAGGAGAGACTATCACTCAATCAATGTGAACTACGGCAGAGACTATGAGGGCGACATCGTTACGGATATAAAGATTCTGGCAGAAGGTGATAAATGTCCTGTCTGCGGATCCCCTGTAAAACATGCAAGGGGAATTGAAGTCGGTCAGGTGTTTAAGCTGGGAACCAAGTATTCAGAGTCCATGGGGGCATATTTCAGCGATGAGAACCAGCAGAAGAAGCCGATAATCATGGGTTGTTACGGCATCGGAGTTACCAGAACGCTGGCGGCGATAGTGGAGCAGCATCACGACGAAAATGGAATTATTTGGCCTATGTCAGTTGCACCGTATCATGTGATAATAACCCTCGTTAAGCCGGAGGATGAAATACAGAGGGAAGCTGCGGAGAAGATTTACGAAAGCCTGAAGGCAGAGGGAGTTGAAACCCTGTTAGATGACAGGAAAGAGCGTCCGGGCGTTAAGTTTAAGGATGCGGACCTGTTGGGCATTCCGATCAGAATTACGGTGGGCAAGCTTGCAGGAGAAGGCAGGGTTGAGTATAAGCTGAGAAGGGATGAAGAAAAGCGGGAAATCTCCGTTGATGATGCAGTTTCAAATGCAGTACAGCTTGTAAGGGCAGAGCTCAGAGGCTAAAATGTGTAGATATAGCGTATAGATAGATGTAGATAGAAAATAAGAGGTGTCAGATATGAAGAAAGTAACGATAGAGATGGAAAACGGAAAGGTTATGTCGGGAGAACTGTATGAGGACATTGCGCCTATTTCGGTGGAAAATTTTGAGAAACTGGCAAATGAAGGGTTCTATGACGGATTGACTTTCCACAGAGTTATTCCGGGATTTATGATTCAGGGCGGCTGCCCTCTGGGCAACGGAACAGGAGGTCCGGGGCATACCATCAAAGGTGAGTTTGCCGCAAACGGAGTCAAAAACGATTTGAAGCATACGAAAGGCGTGCTTTCCATGGCAAGATCCATGATGCCTGATTCTGCAGGCTCTCAATTCTTCATCATGGTTGACGATGCTCCGCACCTTGACGGAAGCTATGCCGCTTTTGGAAAAATCACAGATGGCATCGAGGCTGCGGAAGAAATCGTAAAGGTAAGGAGAGACGGAATGGACAAACCTCTCGAACCTGTTGTGATAAAAACAATTACCGTAAAGTAAAATGCGTAATCAAAAAGGAAATATCTATGAAAATATATAATACTCTGACGAGAAAGAAAGAAGAACTCGTACCTATCCGCAGGGGTGAGGTGTCGATGTATGTCTGCGGCCCTACCGTGTACAACTTTTTTCACATAGGCAATGCAAGACCTCTTGTGGTATTTGACACCATGAGAAAGTATCTGGAATATAGGGGCTACAAGGTCAAATATATTCAGAACTTCACCGATGTGGACGATAAGATTATCAACAGAGCAAAGGAAGAAGGAATAACGGCGCCTGAGGTTTCAGAAAAATATATAAAAGAATACTTTGAAGATACTCAGGCTCTCAATGTCAGAAAGGCGGATGTTCACCCGAAGGTTTCAGAGCATATTCCGGAGATTATGAAGTTTGTGAACACCCTGGTGGAGAAGGACTTTGCATATGAAGCCGACGGAGATGTTTACTTTTCAACCAGAAAATTCCCCGAGTACGGAAAGCTCTCGGGACAGAATATTGATGATCTTGAGTCCGGGGCAAGAATAGCCGTCGGAGAGGTGAAAAAAGATCCCCTTGACTTTGCGCTGTGGAAGAGACGAAAAGAGGAAAGCGAAATAGCGTGGAAATCTCCTTGGGGAATGGGCAGACCCGGTTGGCACATAGAATGTTCCGCCATGGCAAAAAAGCATTTAGGCGATACCATAGATATTCACGCAGGCGGACAGGATTTGCAGTTCCCTCACCACGAAAACGAGATTGCGCAGTCAGAATGCTGCAACGGAGTTCCGTTTGCAAAGTACTGGATGCACAATGCTTACATCACAATGGACAGACAGAAAATGTCAAAGTCGAAGGGAAATTTCTTCACGGTAAGAGACATCCGCAAAGAGTATTCAGGTGAAGAAATCAGATTCTTCCTGCTGTCAGGGCATTACAGAAGTCCTATAGATTTTGGGGAAGAACTGATGAAGCAGGCGAGAGCAAGTCTTGAGAGGCTGAGAAACTGCAAAGAGAATCTCCTGTACCTTGTGAAACAGGGAAAAGAGGAAAACATGACACAGTCCGAAGCGGAAAGCGTTAAGTCTTACGATGTTTACAGACAGAAGTTTATAACCGCTATGGATGATGATCTCAATACGGCAGACGGCATAAGTTCGGTTTTTCAGCTTGTTACCGCTGTGAACACGGCGGTTTCAGGAGGTGCCACCAAGGAGTTTGCGCAGAAATCTCTGGATACGCTGATGGAATTTGCAGATGTTCTGGGGCTTTTGCAGGTTGAAGATGACAACTCCGTGGATGAGGAGATAGAAAAGCTTGTGGAAGAAAGAAATCAGGCGAGAAAAGAAAAGAACTTTGCCAGGGCGGACGAAATTAGAGATTTGCTGAAAGCTCAAGGCATAACCCTGAAGGATACACCACAGGGTGTACAGATAATTAAGGAGTAATTTGCTTTTATGAAAGTGAATTCAAAGGTAACCGATACCACTGCACTTGCTTACATAGGCGATGCGGTCTATGAGGTGTTTATAAGACGGCATGTGCTGGAAAGCGGACTTTCCAAGGTGGACAAGATGAACAGAAAAGTTGTTCGTTATGTTTGTGCAGACGGTCAGG
The DNA here is from genome assembly GCA_945830395.1 of uncultured Clostridia bacterium. Lineage (GTDB taxonomy): Bacteria > Bacillota > Clostridia > Peptostreptococcales > Anaerovoracaceae > Aminicella. Next base: position 35,169 of record CALZYE010000007.1, on the reverse strand, counting down.
CAAGAATTGCAAAGACGCTGATAAAAGGTTTTTTGTCAGATGATGAAGTGAAGCTTTTGAAACGGGGAAGAAACAACACCAAGACCCCGAAACCCAGAGGCTCAAGCCCTATGGACTACAAGATGGCAACGGGGTTTGAAACCCTGATAGGATACCTTTATATGAGGGGAGATACAAAGAGGCTTGAGGAGGTTATCAAAGAAAGCGTTGAAATTATTGAAAGTGAGGTGTAGCCTATGAGTTACGCAGACAAGATTTTCGTTTCCAACATGAAAGATATAATTGAAAACGGAGTTTCTGATGAGAATTTACAGGTAAGACCTCATTGGGAAGATGGAACACCTGCCCATACATTGGCGGTGTTCGGCGTAGTGAATCGCTATAATTTGGCACAGGAGTTTCCCATAATAACCCTGAGAAGAACATACTGGAAATCCGCTTGGGACGAAATCGCATGGATTTGGCAAAAAAAATCGAACAACATCAAGGATCTGAGCTCAGGTGTATGGGACGAATGGGCAGATGAAACAGGTTCCATCGGCAAAGCCTACGGTTATCAGATGGGGATAAAACATCGCTATAGGGAAGGTGACATGGACCAGGTGGACAGGGTGATTTGGAGTCTGAAGAACGATCCCGGCTCCAGAAGAATTATGACCAACATGTATAATCACCACGACCTTTCAGAGATGGCTCTTTACCCCTGTGCCTATTCCATGACCTTTAATGTTTCCGGCAGCAGGCTGAATGCCATTTTGCACCAGCGTTCCCAGGACATGCTGACTGCAAATAACTGGAATGTGGTTCAGTATGCTCTGATAGTCTATGCAATGGCATCCGCCTACGGATATGAACCGGGAGAACTGGTTCATGTGATTGCAAACGCTCATATATATGACAGACATATCGACATCGTAAAAGATATGCTGAAGAGAGAGCAGTTTGAAGCACCGAAGTTCACGCTGGACAAAAGTATTAAGAACTTTTATGATTTCAACAAAGACAGCTTCAGGCTGGAGAACTACAGATACAACGACTTTGATTACAAGATTGAAATTGCAATTTAACCATGTTATATTCCAAGGATGACGCCGCCTGAAGCGGCGTGAGGGCAGAGCTGAAGTTATGCCCATGCTTTGCAGGAAGCGACGCCTTTGGAAATGAGCAGTACAGGATTTTATGGAGATGCGATGAATCTGATTTTAGCAGCAGATGAAAACTGGGCAATAGGAAATAAGGGAAATCTTCTCTGCCACCTGTCGGGAGACTTGAAATATTTCAAGAAAACTACCACAGGTCATACGGTGATAATGGGCAGAACCACCCTTGAGAGCCTTCCGGGAAAGAAAGGTTTGCCGGGCAGAAAAAATATCGTTCTGACCACAAACAAAGATTTTTCGGCTGAAGGGGTGGATGTTGTGTGCGGCAGCATCGAGGAACTGATGGAAACCGTTTCGGGAGATGAGGATGTCTTTGTGATAGGCGGAGCAAAGGTGTACAGGCAGCTTCTGCCCTTTTGCGACACATGTTATATCACAAAGATTTATGATAAATTCCCTGCCGATGCCTATTTTGTGAACTTGGATGAGAGAGACGAGTTCAAGGTCACATGGGAAGATGAAATTATGGAGGACAACGGCATAAGATACCGTTTTATGAAGTATGAAAGAAAGTAGTAATGTTCTGTCCGGAAGAAATCCCGTTACAGAGGCGCTGAAAGGCGAGAGAGAAATTGAGAAGGTCTTGGTTCAAAAAGGCGCCACAGGCTCCGTAGGAAAGATTATTTCTCTTGCCAAGGACAGAGGAATTCCTGTGTACTATGAGGATAAGAGTTTTCTCGACAAAAAGACAAAAGGCACAGGTCACCAAGGGGTTGCGGCGATTATATCGCCTTATAAATATGCAGCCGTTGAGGATATTTTGAAACTGGCAGAGTCAAGAGGAGAAGCTCCCTTCATAATAATCTTGGACGAGCTTGAGGACCCTCATAATTTGGGAGCCATAATGAGAAGTGCAGAATGTGCAGGTGCCCATGGAGTGATAGTTTCCAAGAGGCGAGCTGCGGGAATTACGGCGGCTGTGGCAAAGACATCTGCAGGAGCTGTGGAATATCTTCCCTGTGCAAGAGTTACAAATATTCCCCGGACCATTGATAAGCTCAAGGAACTGGGAATTTGGATTTATGCCTGCGACATGGACGGCGAGACATACTATAAGCAGGATCTGACAGGGGGAATTGCCCTTGTAATAGGAAACGAAGGCTCGGGTATAAGCAGGCTTGTGAAAGAAAAGTGTGATTTCACCGTTTCCATTCCGATGAAAGGCAGAATATCGTCGCTGAATGCATCAAATGCCGGGGCGATTTTGATGTACGAGGTCAGAAAACAACGAGATAACCGCTGAGAAAGAAGAGCCGAAGCTTTACCTTTTATGCACTGTATGACGACGGAAAATAATTGTGAAGCCTGAATAATAGATAACCTTGAAAATAAAGGAATCGCAATTACTATATAATGTGAAAGATAATGTGAAAGTTTTTTTGGGAGGAAAGTATGAGTAAGAATTTCAGAGGGAAGAGGGGGCTGCCTGCACTGCTTGCATTGCTTATGTCAGCCCTTATGCTTGTGCCGAATATGACGGCATTTGCAAAGGACCCCGGAAATGAAAATAGGGAGGGTGCAGCGGCATCAGGTATAGACTACGAGTTTGATGTTCAATGGGCAAATGCCGTATCAAGCGATGTCAAGGACTATCATTACAGCGATGAAACAAGAAAGCATCTGGTCTTTACCCCAAGCAGAAATGAGGCTAAGACGGCAACCCTTTCCTATTCGCTGAAACTCAAAAATGATGCGAATACGGTGCTGCCTGCAGGAGCCATAAAGATTGTGGTTCCGGGATACATACTGAAGGACTGGAACGGCGGTACTAAGACAAATGCAAAAGCTTATGAATACATACCACATCTGAAGTGGCAGATTCCCAAGGCTCCGGCAACATCAACGGTAAGCGACTTCAACTATACGGAAAACAGCGACGGCACCATTACCGTTTCAAATTTCAAGCCCGTTTCGGGAGGTGCATCCTTTTCATTTGAGCAGGGCTTTACATTTAGACCCAACTTTCTGAAGGTTGACAAGGACAATGACGGAGAGGAAACGGGAAGCATCACTGCCCCGGTAAATGTTAAGCTTTCCATTGATGCAGGTAAACCCGTGGAAGAGGAAAAGAACCTTGAGATTTCTGTGAAGAACAAGAACGAGCTTACAGACATCAAGCTCAAACAGGCAGATCTGGATCAGTACAAGGGAGTATACTTCGACTGGCAGGATCAGTGGGGAGATAAGCCTGCGGATTCTGATAAGTATTTCTATGTGATTTGGTATGCCGATGTGGAAAGAAGCAATCCAAGCATGATTCCGTTTAAATATGAGGTTAAGCCGGAAGACGACGGCATAGGCGGTGAAATAGTAGGAATCAAGAAGGACACCTATGATGGAGGAAAAAGAGGCTTCGTCTACAAGGGCTATTTAAATACTTATACGGATACTGCCTATACCGATATCGCAAAGGGAGGTAAATCCATATTGACGCAGGACGGTCTTTGGGGAGAGTTCAAAGACAGAAACGGAAGTCATGGCATTCATACCCTGTATGGACTTGGGTATTATGACTGGTGCAGCGCAAGGTTCTCAATTCTGAAGAGATACCCTAAGACCATCATCGAGGAAGAGAAGAAGAAGGGGCCGGATCTTTCAAAGGACGGTTTCAAAATCCCCAACAGGATTTCGCTGACGGACACATTGGCAAACGGCGTTACAAAGACCCACGATGTAGTTACGGCAGAGGCGGACATACATATCCATAACTATAAGGGATGGAACAATATATGGAAATATGATTCGGCAAGTTCCGTCGATGGCTTGTCTGCGCAGCAGGCGGCACAGGATTTTCTTCTGCAAGATCTTGATGTGGATTTCAACTATCGCTCTCATGTAAAAAGCACTTTTACACTCCATACGACGACTTCAAGTTCGGAGGAGCCTGAGTTTGTGGACGGCGCGGCAAAGGTAAAGCCGTACACAGCGGAGGTAGAGGACGGAAAGCTGTATCACAGCACGAAGTACACCAACTATAACGATACATACAGCAATCAGTCGAAAAATTTTGATGAGCTCAAAGATGGCGATGCAACCTACAAGAGCGTATATTTCAGCCTGAAAGAATTTGATGCCAGAAAAACTGACGGAGGCTGGCAGGAAATAGTAAATCCCAGCAAGGAATACGAAAAATACAAACCTATCGACATATTTGTGAGATACTCGGGAGAAAAAGAGTATAAGAAGCTGGGGCAGATTACATTTGCAAAGGATGGCACGCAAAACTACCTGTCCGCAGACGGCAAGACAGAGGTGAAGAATGTAGGCTCCCAAAATCCTGTAATCTTCCCAAAGAATGTGGCAGGGCTGAAGTACTCGCACACCAGCACATTCTTCAAAAGCGACCTGTATGCCATGCCAATGCTTGAGCTTCATCCTACCGATAACATGAAGGAGCTCATAAGAAAAGACAGAGAAAGAACGGACAAAGGAACTTACCTTTCCTCCGATGCAAGGCTTAAGGTCACCACAGAGGGCGGAAGGACACATAACAGCGATACCACCTCTCAGAGGATGAGGGTCACCAGCAAAATACTGACGGCGCTGAGTTACAATACCTATATATACAAGGAAGCCGGCGATTTGACAGATGATGTAAAAACGGGAAAACAGACAATTCCCGTAAGACTTGCTCACGGAAATCTCATGAGTCTTTGGGACAGCGGCGTCACAAACTTTGACTATATAGATGAGTATATTGCGAAAAAGCTTGCCTTCTACGACCTGCTTCCTGCGGGAACCTATGTGGAGCCCGGAAGCATAAAGGTGAGCGGATCGGCTTGGAATTACACCTACAAAATAATCGACCCGTCGAACTATACGGTGGAATACAGAGAAAACTGGGAAGGTTCCGGGCAGACCATGATGATTATCACGGTGGATGTCCCAGAGAGCAACAGAGAGTTCTACAAGAAAGCCGGCGCTAACCACGGAAGCAGAGTTTTCGTAGATTACAAGCTGGTAAACACATATAACAACATTTCAGACAGAGGAAACAATGTTCTGAATACCATAGGCGTAAAAAATCTGTCCGATGATGTGAAGTTCAAGAGTAACGCCAAAACTTCGGGCATAGTTAAAAAGCCTTTTTATAAGGAGCTTATGGGCAATACACCGGAAAAGTGGATGTTTGAGCAGAGAAATATGAATTTCAACCCTGTAACGGTGAAGCAGGCAGGGGTTTCAAAGAAAGCGGCAAACGACCACGATAACGAGTTCAAGGAACAGACCAAAATCATTGCCGGAAATAAATACGCATACAAACTGGCATACAGCATGTCCTCGGAGACCAGAGCCGATAATATCGTCATGTATGATGTTCTGGAAAACGGAAACGGAAAAGAAGATTCGGAATGGAAGGGAAAACTCGACTGGATAGACTTAAGCTCTATTAAGCAAAAGCCCGCTTACGGTCACAGCGGTGAAACCTGTGCTCCTGCAGTATACATATCCAAGCTGTCTCCTGACAAGATTAAAAAGGATGTGGAGGACAATACTGTCTGGGAAAAGGTAGAGGAGGATAAGCTTAAGGACATCGGCAAGATTTCAGCAATTACGGCAATTGCGATAGACTGCAGAACCACTGACAAGGGAAACCCGTTTGTTTTAGACAGAGGAATGGGTCTTCAGGCTGACATACACATGAAATCCCCTGACGATAAAGCCATTGACGGAAAGAAAACCGTGAATAAGACGGATGTAATGGCAAGGCTTTTCGTAGGAACGGAAGCGGCACCCGGATCTACTGCAAAGCTAACCGAGGCAAGTGCAAAAGTAATCGCAAAGAAACTTGATATTTCTCTGGAGAAGGCATCAGATCCTGTGACGGGAACAAAGGCAAATCCGACTGTAATTGAGAATAAAGAGGGAGATGCGATTAAATATACCTTGACGGTCAAGAACAATGATACAGACCTTGATGTCAGAAACATTAAGCTTGAGGATATTCTTCCGGAGGGACTTTCTCCCGATATGGAAAAGATTACGGCAACTTGCGAAGAGTTGAAACTTAACAAGAAACAGGTTTTGCAGGCAAACGAAATAGGGTGCAGGCTGACGGGTCAGAAACTTGAGTTTTCCATAAACTCCCTGCCGGCAGGCAGCACCGTTTTTCTGGATATACCGAGCAAAATTACAAAGAAATTTGTTAAGACCACGCTGTTTGACAATACGGCGAAAATTACTTCTGCTGAAGATATAGAGAGAAATATTGTCAGTGAAACGACTCATCACAAAACCGTTCAGCAGTACAAGCTTGATTATGCAGTTCAGCCTGATCCGATTCACGGAGTTCCGGCGGGAAGCGCCGCGCCGCCTGAGGTGACGGGCATCGAATACGATACCGTAAAGACATTGGCACAGCCCCTTGCAACATCTGAAACCGCAGACTCCAACGGCGTAAAGGGTATTTGGAAGTTTACGGGCTGGTCCTCAAAGGCGGATGATATTGCAGGCACAAAGCTCAGCAATGTGGCGATCAAAGAGGATACCACGGTCTACGGAAAGTGGGAGTTCAACCCTACGAGAGACATTAATGTTGAGAAAATCTGGCAAGATGCCAAAATAAAGGGACGCGGCGGCGAGGAAGTTATATGGAAAAAGGCGGTTCCCTCTCCTGTAACCGTGGAACTTTACAGAAACGGTGAAAAGACCGCCGAAAAAACTCTTACACCTGCCACCGGATGGAGTTTCACCTTTACAAATCTTCCTATTGCGGAGAAAGAAGGACAGGAGCCTTATAAGTATACGGTGAAGGAAAAGGGACTTGATAAATCGGGAGATATCAAGCTTTCAGGAGATTGGTACAGAGCAAAGGTTACAGGTGATGCCGAAAATGGATTTACGGTAACCAACAAGGTTTTGGCGCAGATGGTTCCGATGGAGATTCCTACAAGGGATATAGAAGTGAAAAAAGTATGGCTTAACCACAAAGGCGATGATATGCCGGAGGATAAGGTTAAGGACAACAAGGTGGTTGTCGAGCTGTACAAAAACGATCAGCCTACCGGAAAAATACAGGAACTGAATGAAGGTAATAAATGGAGCACAAAGTTTACAAAGCTTCCCGTTTCGGAGAGCTTAGGCGGAAATGAGTTTGTTTACACCGTGAGAGAGAAGGGACTTTCCGAAAAGGGTGAAATCACCCAAAACGGTTTGACATACAGAGCCGAAGTTCAGGGAAATCAGAAGTCGGGCTTTACGGTGAAGAACACGCTCGTCAACCAAAAAATTTCGGTATCGGGAGAAAAGCATTGGAACGATGAGAACAACCAAGACGGAATAAGACCTGAAAAAATTACGGTGAAACTGAAAGAAAACGGAGAACTTACGGAAAAAACAGCCTCCGCTTCTGCAAGTACGGACTGGAAGTATAGCTTTAGCGACCTTATGACCTATGACGAAAAGGGCGACAAAATTGAATACAGCATCAAGGAGGAGCCTGTAGCAGAATATGAAACCGAAGTTGCAGAGGCAAAGAAGGATGAAAACGGAAGCGTTGTATATGATATAACCAATACCCATAAACCTTTTGAAAAAGCCGTCAAGGTTAAGAAGGTTTGGAAAGACGCAGGCAACAAGAACAATCTTCGTCCTGATGAGATTAAAGTAAATTTGATTGCAAACGGCAACAGAAAATCTCCTGTCAGAACGGAAATTATCAGAGAGGACGAAAAGGGCAGCTGGAAAACGGAGTTTGCAGGGCTTCCTGTAAACGAGGCGGGCAAAAAGATTGAGTACACCGTTGAAGAAACTCCCGTTAAAAATTACAGCGCGGCAGTTTATGGCAATGAAGAGGACGGTTTCACCATCACCAATACGGAAATCCAAAAACCGGCAGAGAAGATTGATGAGCCGGGTACCGGGGATAACAGTTCTGTTGCGATGTATTTGCTTTTGACCATTACGGCATTGCTGCTTCTGTCTGTTGTAATCGCCGGCAAGAAGTCGCACGAATCGCAGGATAATTAAAAAAACTATAGCAATTTATGGAAATGTAGTGTACAATATGGTTAGGCATTTCTACTTGCTTAGTTATGGCGGGTACGAAATGCCTGTTTAGAGGAGTGAAAAATTAATAGAAGGAGATTCACATGGTTAAGTTAAAGAAAAAGAATGTAGAAAGGGTGCTGGCGTATCTGATGGCAGTCATGATGGTGTTTGCGTTTTATCCGTTGACCGCCCATGCGCTGGGCGAGACTATAACTGTTAATTTGGCAGATAGTTTGACCCCTACTACACCTAAAGTTTTATCTAATTTAAAGAAAACAGAGACTGCGGATGCATCGGCATACAAAGGCGAGATTGCAGCCAATATCAATGTAGGCAATCTGTTTAAGCAGGCGTATGATGCGTATAAGAAAAATGAAAGTTTAGCAGGACCGAGGGTGATGTATGGTCCTAATAAAACAGTTCCTGCGATTAGTTACACAGTTAGTGTTCCCGCTAATCAGAATGTAAAAATTGTGAAAACAACGCAGACAGAAGATGCGGAAACGATTTCAAAAGTGATACCGAAAATTGCGGATGATGGAAAATCTGTAACATTTACAATAGAACTTCCATGGGTGGATTATCAAGGATTTTTTAAGAGCTATGAAAAAGATTTAGCAGCAGGTAATAGAACGCTTAAATTCACTGTAGATTATGAAGGAACTGTAGCAAAGGGTACATCTTTTGAAGCGGTAAAGAATGGAATTACAGCCAGCGGTGGTGGAGAACTCTGGTATTATGGAAGCTTGCTGAGTTCTAAAGTTATGACGATTGCCACAGATACAGCGACATTTCCGCTGTTTATCGCGGAAGCTCCTAAAACTGAGGATTTGCCTACAATGAAAGCAAAACTGCCTGGGGATCTTCTTCTGAACGGCAACACAGAAGCCGATAAAGTTATAGATGTGACACCGGAAGATTCTCTTGAGTTTACCGGAAGTTTAGATATCTCTTCCATCAAAGAGCAGATGAGCAAGATAGAAGAGCAGTACAAGAAAACCGGCGCAGATTTTGAAAACATAAAATTGACTGACCCTAAGTCTAAATTTACCACAAAGATAACATTGCCTAAGGGTTTTAAGACTCATGATTTGTTCCCTACAGAAAGAGACTTTAATCTTGAGGGCGCAGATGGAGTATTTGAGATTACAGGTGCAGAAAAAGATAATAGCGGAGTGGTTACTCTTGAGATGGAACTTAAGGATCCCGATAAGATTAAAACTTACAAAGATCTTAAAGATGCCATAGACAAGTGTGCAAATGAGCTGAAAGTTAATGTAAGCGGTATCGAAATCGAAAAAAATGTCAGCAACAATCAGGAGCTGACAGTGAAAGGCCAGCTTACCGGAGATATGAGCGCCACGGCGGAATTTAACGGAAAGCTGATAAAATTCTCCTTTGAGTGGGAGGCAGAACAAAAAGCCGGCGGCAAGGATGTTAAGGCAACTGATGACAAGGCGATACAGTTAACCCTCAGAGTTAAGAAACCGGAGGATATTCACGCTGAAGCAAAGCTTAAGGGCGATATCCTGATCGGTACCGATACGGAGCATGATGCGGTGTTTGAGACCAAACCGGGAAATGTTCACGACTTTACGGGAACCTTAGATGTTTCCGATATTAAAAAAGCTATGGCAGGGTACAAAGCCCAAATGGCGGCAAATGAACCGGGTGCAAACATAAAGCTTGAAAATGTGGAGTCCAAGTTTACGGCGGTTCTCACTATTCCTGACGGTATGGAATACACACTGCCTAAGACCGCTGAAAATGTTCAGCTTCTCTCCGCCGCAGACACATTCAAGGTGACAAATGTCGTTGACAACGGCAAGTCCATAAATATTGAGATGAGCCTGAAAGATGGCATTGACACCTTCGATAAACTGGAGAAGGCAGTGAATGCCTGCGATGATACCCTCAAAGTTATAGTAAAGGGTGTTAAAGTATCAGATACCACAGTTGACAACCAGAAACTGAAAGTTTCAGGCAGTATAGATGGATACCTGCAGGCCAAGGCTACTCTGAACGGCAATATCAAGAACTTCAATCTGAGCTGGAGTGCGGTTCAGTCAGATGAGGGAAGAGATAAGATGGCGACAGACAATGATTCCATCACATTCACCCTGAATGTTAACAAACCTGCCGTTGTAGAGCAGAAGGTTACCCTTGAGGGAGATATACTGATTGGTGAAGAAACAGAGCACGACGAACTGTTCCCTACAAAACCGGGAGCAAAACATGACTTTACAGGGGCTCTTGATGTTAAGAAGATAAAAGAACAGATGACAGCTATTGAAAAACAGCATCCGAATGCAGACCTTAACAAGATTTTGCTGGAAGATGTTAAATCAGAGTTTGTTGCAAAATTTACGCTACCGGAAAAACTTGACTTCGGAACACCTCTCACAACAGATAATGTTAAACTTGAGGGAGCAGACGGAGTGTTCACCGTAAGCGAAGTTAAGGTTGAGGGCAAAACGGTAACCGTGAAAATGACTCTGAAAAATGGTATTACCAAATACACAGAGCTGGCAAAGGCGATTAAGGAGGACTGCGCGGATAAGCTTAAGGTTGTTATTCCGCAGGTAACGGTTTCAGAAAATGCCAAGGACGGAGAGATCTTTACCGTTGTCGGTGATATTACAGGCGGAATGTCTGCATTGGCAACCCTTGATATGAGTCCGGCTCACAGCCCTAAGATTGCCTTTAACCTCAAATGGGATGCAAAACAAAGTCCGGAGGGCAAAGATAAGATTGCGACTGACGATAATACCATACAGTTCAGTCTTAAGACAAAGGTAGATAAGCCGAACCCGGATGAGCCTGACAATCCGGATAAACCTGATAATCCGGATAAACCTGATAATCCGAACAAACCTGACCCAAATAAACCGGGTCCAAATAAACCGGATCCTAATACTCCTGATAACAATAATCCAAAGACAGGCGATACTGCAAGCCCGGAACTATATCTGATGATTCTTTCCATGGCGGCAGTTGCAGGAGGACTGGTTATAGCAAGAAGAAAAGAAAATAACAAGTAACAGCCAAATGAATAGGGATGCTCGATTTTGAGCATCCCTATTGTTTGAAGGGGAGTGACTATGAGAAAATTTCGTAAAATATTTGTTGTATTGATGGTGCTTTGTTTTGTGGGAACAGGTTTCTACATGTTTTTAACAGAAGAGGTTAGTGCCAAGTCCGGATTCAGCATGAACTTTACCGCAGGCTCTGCTCTGTATATAGACGGTCAAGGCGGCGATGACGGAAAAGACGGAAGTTCCGCATCTAATGCCGTTAAGACCTTTGAAAGGGTAAAGGAGCTGGCGAAGGCTAATAAGAACATCAAAGAAATCGTCGTTCTGGGTACGGTCAATGCAGAAGGGGACATAAACCTTGAGGGAACCTGTGCAAAGCTTGTAAGAGGCGAAAATTTCAAAGGACATTTGCTGTCTGTTTCAAGCGGCAAAAGTGCAGCATTATCAAACATTACGATAGACGGAAACGGAAAAGCCCCTTCTGACAAAAAGGCATTGATTTCGGTGAGCGGCACCTTGGATATAAAGGACGGTGCCGTGATAGAGAATAACCACTCCGTGAATACCTCAAACAGCGCAAATACGGGAGGAGGAATCTATGTTTCCCGCGGTACCGTGAATATGACAGGAGGCGTAATAAGAAACAATAAGGCAAATTACGGCGGAGGCATATACATTACCAATAAGTCAATATTGAATATGAACGGCGGAACTGTGGAAAATAACGAGGCGACATTTTTCCTTGACCCCGATGTGTCACAGATACACGGAGGCGGAGGAGGCGTGCTCATTGCAGACGAAAGCACCTTCAATCTTTCCGGTTCAGCCTTGATAAAAAATAACAGTGCAGCGGAAATAGGCGGAGGAGTCAGCGTCGGGCGTGCTGACTGGCACGACGGAATCACCACATTTAATATGACCGGAGGTACGGTAGAAGGAAATGAAGCAGGCGCGGCAGGCGGCGGAATCTTCGTTCAGGCAGGATACATGAGTTATCGCACCATAGCAAATATCTCGGCAGGCAAAATCATAGAAAATGAGATGACCGGAAAGGGAAAGATGAATAAAGCCTTTGGCGGAGGCGGTATTTATGTCAACGGTCACAAATGGGATTCTTTCATTAACGGAGAACTTAACCTTACCAATGCGGTGATTAAGAATAACGAAGCAGCATACACAGGGGGCGGATATGCAGGCTGTCCGATTTCTGTCACAAAAATTTATTTTAAGAACGGAATAGCTCTTTACGGAAATAAAACCGGAAGAAATGAGGGAAATGAAATATATTTACTGAGCAGCAGCATTTACGGTACTCACAGCGGAAAAGCCGAATATGAGATTTCAAACTCCATGCTGGGAGGAACGCCTTACAGGTGGAAGAATAAACAGGGAGAAGAAATTCCTTTGAATAAGCTTTCAGGGATTTTGCCTGCAAATTCTGAACTGGAGCTCAGCACAGATGTGAAAAGCGACGAGAATGCAGAGAACCTTGCAAAGGTAATAATCGCAGGAAATAAGTCTGTAACCCGAGGCGGGGGAATCGGTTCCAACGGAACGGTAACCATGGGAACTTCGGAACTGACGGAGCTTGATGTCGAAAAGAAATGGGATGACGCAGAGGAGGCGGATAAACGCCCGGCTTCCATTAAAATAAATCTTTATAGACATACAGAGGGTATGAATGACAAGGTAAAGATAGGCTATGAAACCGTAGAACCTGAAAACGACCTTTGGAAAGTGAAATTTACCAATTTGCCTAAGACAGACGGTGCAGGCAGGCTCTATGTGTATACCGCCGGGGAAGAAGCTTTGGAAGGCTATGTATCCGAAAACGGCAAAGAAGGGGATAAGCAGGTCATTATCAATACCCCTTCCACTGAGATAAAGGTGGAAAAGAAGTGGGTCGATGAGGATGACAAAGACGGCTTGCGCCCAAAGAGCATAAAAGTTCAGCTGTATGCCGGAGGAGAAAAGCAGGGTAATGAGAAAGAACTCAGTGCGTCCACAGGCTGGAGCCATACATGGAAAAAGCTTCCGAAGATAAAGAACGGAAAGAGGATTGTATATTCTGTAAAGGAAGTTGATACACCGAAAGGCTATGAGTCCAAAACAGATGAAATATCCTCAGGAGAGTTTATCATAACCAATACTCACAAACCGGAGGCAAAACCGGAATTTACGGAGATTCGCGGTAAAAAGGTATGGAAGGACGCAGGGAACAAGGACGGAATCAGACCGAAAAAAATCGTCGTAAACCTTCAGGCAAACGGCATTAAGATATTGAGCAAAGTCGTAACGGCATATGATGGCTGGAGCTATCGGTTCGGCAAGCTTCCTGCAGCCAAAGACGGAAAGAAAATCATTTACAGAGTAACAGAAGACAAGGTCAAGGGCTACATATCCAAGGTGGATGATTCAAACCTTAAAAATGTGGTTATTACCAACACCCATAAGGTGAAAAAGCCTGAAAAACCGGAAGTGAACACAGGTGACAGCTCCAAGATAGCGTTGTATTTAAAGGCGGCAGCAGGCTGCATCGCAGTTCTTGCTATACTGATGTTTCTCAAGAAAAAACAAAAGTAATTTAAAATAATTTTATGAGACTAAAAAGACAGGGCTTGCCGTAAGGCAGGTCCTTTTCATGATATTTTGCCGTAGATATTTTAATATTAAACATTTTGTGATAGTATTTAGGTGTAACTGTAAATTTATTTTTAAAGGTGAAGATATGAATTGCAAAAAAATTGATGAAATGAAGCAGGAATTTAAGCTGGATGAAAACGCTGAAATCTGCTGCGCTTGTGAGGAAAATGAGTTTGACGATGATTCTCTGGACATGGAGATGGACAATATCCTGAGAACTCTGCTTGAGGATTATGAAAAAGGCAGGGATGTGGATAAGATGGAGGTTTTTCAACAGCCGGATCAGGATGCGGTGAAGAAGATAATCAAGAAGCTGTTGATGATTCTTTACCCGGGATACTACAGGGAAAAACTTTACAGGACACGAAATACCCACTCAAAATTACAGGTTTTGATTGAAGATGTAATCTATGCTTTGAGAAAACAGATTGAAGTGGCGCTTCTGTATGATAAAAACTTTAGTGACGCACCTAAATATGTGAGAAAACATGCTGCTCAGAAGGTGTGCCTGCAGTTCTTTGCTACGATTCCCAAAGTGAGAGAGTATTTGAACACAGATATTCAGGCGGCTTTTGAAGGGGATCCTGCGGCGAGCAGCAAAGACGAAATTGTTCTCGCATATCCGGGGCTTCTTGCCATTACAATTTATCGCTTTGCCCACGAGTTGTTCCTGCTCAATGTTCCGCTGATTCCGAGGATGATGACGGAATACGCCCACAGACACACAGGTGTGGATATTCACCCGGGGGCTACCATCGGCAAATACTTTTTTATCGACCATGCCACGGGGATTGTAATCGGCTCAACATCTCTCATAGGTGAAAGAGTGAAAATTTACCAAGGCGTTACAATAGGAGCTTTGTCCACCAAGGAGGGACAGAAGCTTCGCGGAAAGCGCAGACATCCTACCATTGAGGACGAAGTTACGCTGTACTCGGGAGCCTCGATTTTGGGCGGCGATACCGTTATAGGAAAGGGCTCGGTAATAGGAGGAAACTCGTTTATAACCAAGTCGGTGGCGCCGTATACTACAGTGACGGTAAAAACTTCCGAAACGGTAATGGAAAGAAAATAAATTGTATTCAGCAATGTGAAACTACGGAATAAACTATGAAGTGAATTATAAAGTAAACTATAAAATAAATTATAAAATCGCCTAATAGCTTTATTCGGATGTTGAGGGAAAAAACAGTTTTTCCCTCGGTGATGCCAAAAGATAGAAAAGTAAGATAAAGATAGAAAGGGAAGATATTGAAAACAAAGATATTTTTAGTGAGACACGGAGAAACAAACTGGAACAAGGCGAGAAAATTTCAGGGAATGACAGATATTCCCCTCAATGAAGCGGGGAAAATTCAGGCAGGATATGCACATGAAGCATTGAAGGCTTTTCATATAGATGTTGCCTTTGCCAGTCCTCTTTGCAGAGCGCAGGAGACGGCGAGGATTATTTTAGAGGGCAGAGATATAGAGTTGAATACGGAAGAGGAACTGCATGAGCAGAATGCAGGAGACTGGGAAGGACTTACCGCGGCGGAAATCGAGGAGAAATTTCCGGGACAGCACGACCTTTGGACAAGCAGACCTACCCGGGTGCATATCCAAAATGGAGAGAGTTTTCAGCAAGTGCAGGAAAGGGCAGTAAAGGCATTTTGGAAATTGGTTAAAGAAAACGATGGAAAGACCATTCTGATAGTTGCCCATATGGTGTGCCTGTCTATGATTCTTCTGAAGATAGCGGGCATCAGTATTGATGAAATATGGGACAGACCCCTTTCGAATGCAAGTTACAGCATTGTGAATGCAGATCCTAAGACCATGGAGGCTGAAATCGTAGACTGGAATCATGACGAGCATATTCCTGAAGAACAGAGGAGAAAGCCTCGCGTCAAAGAATGGATTAAGGGCTGAGCATGCAAAGGGCATGAAATACGAAACCACCGGCTATGCCGGTGGTTTTGATTTGCAACTGTCTTATTTTTTTGTATAGATTTTCTTCGTAATGATTAATGTCCCTGACGCCAGTAATAACAACAATATATAAGCATCAGCACCTCTGTCTCCTGTTTTAGGAGTCTGCCCTTTAGTCTCAGTTTTGTTTTGTTTAGAGATTTTATCCTTAGGCCTCTTATCTTTAGATGTCTTGTCCTTAGGCTTTTCAGCAGGTGGAGCAGGCTTATCAGGGTTTGGCTTATCCGGGTTTGATGGGTTTGGTTTGTCCGGATTTGGCGATTTTTTGATGTAACCTGCGTAAACATTGAACAGGTTAGGGTTTAGGATGCCTGTTATAGGCCCGCTGCCGGATACCACGGCATTTGCAAAATCAAATTTATCCTTTGCATTGGAGGTTTCGTTCGGCATATCTTGAACAGATTTTCGTGCAGCCTCTTTATACCAGTCTACGAAACTGTAACCCTCCTTCTGAGGAACCGGCGCAGAATCCTTAGTAAAGCCTTTTTGGTCTTCTTTATACACGGTAATCAGTTCTTCTTTGGTGGTTTCATTGCTGCCTGCAAACTTACCGGTGTTGCTGTGGTAAATCAGCTTTGCTCTCTGTCCCAAAACCACTTGATTTGTTTCAGGGTTCAGCACATAATCCCATTTTCCGATTGAGGTGTAATCATCGTAATCTGATACAGGCTCAGTGTCGTCTTTTCTGACATAATGCAGCTTTTTAGCATCTTCTTCTGTGGGTTTGTAAGAACCGTCACCCTTTGCTGCCACATATCCGATATGTCTGATTTGATCTTCGGCATATTCCGCCTCCAGTCCCTGTCCGCCGGATTTTCTATTTTCGCTTATAGAGATATTTATTCTGTTTGCAGGCGAACCTGTGAGAACTACTGCCGACTGACCGTTGATAACTCTTACATCCTGATTATCAAACTTGGCCTTGGGAGTTACTATTACATCCTTGTCTGCGTATATGCTTTGACCCGACATTTCGTTTTTGTCAAGCGAATGCCCGTTTCCGGTAGAGTAATCGCCTTTTGTGTTATTTGAGAAAGTCGCATTGTCAACCTTCAGGTAACCGTTGTTGTAAACTCCGCCAACCATTTGGTATCCCTTGTTTTGGTCAATAGTGACGCCGCCTGTTAATGTAATATGACCCTCGTTATAAATTCCACCTGCATGATTTGAGGCTGTAGGGCTGCTTATGGTGCCTCCCTCGATTAGGACGGTGTTTCCGCCGCCTACGAATATACCGCCGCCGTGTCCGCGCCCATCCCATGTATATGCGGAGTTATTCAGTATCTTGGTGTTTTTTATCGTTACATCGGCTTTGGCTTTTTCTCCATGTCCGTTGGCAATGGAAATTCCCGCTCCTGAACAGTCTACCATGAAATCCTTAATCGTAGAATCTTCTATCACCGCTTTCACGGAAGTTTGCAAAGCGCTGTTTCCGTAGAAAGAGATGGCACCTCCGTATTTTGCCGTATATTTGCCGGCATTGAACCAGGCACCGCTGCCCGTAAGGTTTGATTTTATAAGGTTAAAGGTTCCCGTTCCGACTACCTGAATAAGTCCGCCCGCTTCATATACGCGAGTATTCTGCCCTGCGCTGAAATCCGAACTTTCGATTGAAAGGTGTGAGTTTTCGGATGTTATGGCGCCGCCTGCGATTCCGAAGTTTTCCGCCCTGTTTGAGTCGATGGAAAATGCGGAGTTCTTAATTACAGCCTCGGGAGCCCCCTCGAATTTTATGGCGCCTCCGGTGTTGAAAGGTCCGGGAATTTTGAAAGTGGTTCCGTAGATATACACCTTTGACAGCGTGGCTTCTATGGAGCCGCCCTGCCTGCCGCCTTCATCTTTCCAGCTGTCCAAGCGGTTGCCGTCAAATATTGTGGCGTCCTTTTCTGAGGTATTTTCATCGTTGATTTTCAAAGTTGAGCCGGGTTCAAGCTTAATGGCGCCTCCTTCTCCGTGAGAACCGTGCTGAGTGCTTACTTTCCCGGTACGGTTGTTTAGAAATTTTCCTCCTGTAACCGTTATATCTGCCGATGCGGAATAGATTGCCCCTCCGTGGGGAGTTCCGGGAACAGGAACGACATCCTTGGTTTTGTTGGATTCAAAAGTTGTGTCTCTGAGGGTAAGGATGGAGTGATCTGCGTATATCGCACCTCCGTTATATTTCTGTGTGTTTACCCCGTTTACAGCAGCTTCCTTGAAGCTTTCGGTGGAACCGTTTTTTAAGATTCCGGACTGTATTGTAACCTTTGATTTTCCAATATTCATAAGACGACCGTTTTTATTGCCGTCAAGGGTGAGGTTGAGAAATGAAACCTCAGAGCCGGACCGGATATTGAACATATTTTCCGTATCTGCCGCCAGAGTCAATGTTTTCTTATCTGCCTCGGATTTTATAGTTCCTTTGTATGCGGCAGGTATGTCGATGGTCTTATTGATTTCAAAATCGGCGTTGATAACCACATCGTGTCCTTGATTGACAGCCAGCTGCAGTTCATCTGCATTATTGACAGCCTTCGTTTCCGCAAAGGCGGTTGCAGGCACTGCGAGAGTAAAAAGCATAAACAAAATGAATATGCCGGATATTTTCTTTAATTCAGTCATAAATTTTCCTCCGTTTATTTAGTCACAGCATGTATTATACCAAAGACTAAAGGATTTTAAAATATAGAAAGGCTAAGCTGTTTGTTTTTTATCGCGTACAAGAACTGCGGCATAACTTTTACAAAAATGATTAATTTAATTGACATTTGTAATGATTTATAGTAGAGTAAAAGTACTGTTTTAGGCTGTTGTAGCTCAGTCGGTAGAGCGCATCCTTGGTAAGGATGAGGTTCGGCAGTTCAAATCTGCTCAACAGCTCCAATTTTAAAAAACTATTAAAAAAACTATTTTATTAAAAAGGAGTAGTCAAATGGCAAAACAGAAATATGAAAGAACCAAGCCACATATTAACATTGGAACAATAGGACATGTAGACCACGGAAAGACAACACTTACAGCGGCAATCACAAAGGTACTGCACGCAAAGTACAATTTGGGAGCAAATGTAGACTTTGACCAGATTGACAAAGCACCGGAAGAAAAGGAAAGAGGAATCACAATATCCTCAGCCCATGTAGAGTATGAAACCCCAAACAGACACTACGCCCATGTAGACTGCCCCGGCCATGCAGACTATGTAAAGAACATGATTACAGGAGCGGCACAGATGGACGGAGCAATTCTTGTTTGTGCGGCAACAGACGGACCTATGCCTCAGACAAGAGAACACATCCTGCTGTCAAGACAGGTAGGAGTGCCATATATTATCGTATTTTTGAATAAGTGCGACATGGTAGATGACGAAGAGCTGCTTGATTTGGTGGAAATGGAAGTAAGAGAACTTCTGAGCGAGTATGAATTTCCGGGAGATGATACGCCGATAGTAAGAGGATCAGCGCTGAAGGCACTGGAAGATCCAAGCGGAGAATGGGCAGAGAAGATAGTAGAGCTTATGGAGGAAGTAGACAGCTATATCCCTGAGCCTGAAAGAGATAACGATAAGCCATTCCTGATGCCTGTAGAGGATGTATTCTCAATTACAGGCCGCGGAACAGTAGCAACCGGAAGAGTTGAAAGAGGAGTGCTGAAGGTAGGCGATGAAGTAGAAATCGTAGGAATGAGCGAAGAGAGAAGAAAGGTAGTAGTAACGGGAGTAGAGATGTTCAGAAAGCTTCTTGATGAGGCGGAGACCGGAGATAACATCGGAGCACTTCTGAGAGGAGTACAGAGAACGGAGATCCAGAGAGGACAGGTACTTGCGGCACCGGGAACAATCAATCCTCATACAAAGTTCAAGGGACAGGTATATGTACTGAAGAAGGAAGAAGGAGGAAGACATACACCGTTCTTCAACGGATACAGACCGCAGTTCTATTTCAGAACGACAGATGTAACAGGAGATTTGCAGCTGCCGGAAGGAACAGAGATGTGCATGCCAGGAGACAATGTTGTAATGAACATCAGCCTGATAACACCTATTGCAATCGAAGAAGGCTTGAGATTTGCAATCAGAGAAGGCGGAAGAACAGTAGGTTCAGGAGTAGTAACGGAAATCATCGAGTAGGACTTTGCAGTTAGTATCTGCTGCATGATGAGAAGATTTTTATATAGCCTTGTAGAAATGAGATGCCCCCATCGGATAAGGATGGGGGCTTTTTAGTTTCACTTTTCATATATTTTATTATGCTTTGCTTATAACCCTGATGTCTGAAATTCGGACTTGAGGGCTGTTTTGAACTTCTCCATATCAGATTTTTCCCGGAAGAAAAGTCTGGCAGAAGACGGTTTTCCGCCGCCTTTGCCGCCGCATTCGCTGCCTAAGCTCTTTGCAATACCGGCGCAGTTAAATCCTTCATTTCCGCAGGAAACGAGGAGAACGGTTTTGTGGGGCCTGCATATCAGAACTATAAGCCCGTTACAGCGAGGTTCAAGCTTTTTCGACATATTCAGCAGATCATCAACCGAAAAATCATCATATTCTCTGATGATAAGTTTGGCTGAATTTTGAAGAATTTTCTCTATTTCTGCATTGATGGTGATGTTTCGGAAATGGTTAAGTTGATTTTTCAAATCCTCCATGTGAGAGATTTTGGCATCGCACTTGGCGGTTATATCTGAGATTCCCGCAGACAGGCGCAGGCTCATATCATAGAGAGTGTTAAACTGTTTCTGATAACCTCTGAGGGCACGCTCCCCCGCTTCCAGATATATTCGGCTCATGCCTTTGTTAGGCTCAATCTTATAGATTTTGATAAGCCCTACCTCGCTTGCAGAGCGCGGATGCGTTCCGCAGCATGCAACGCAGTCATCGGGAGATGAAGCATCACCGATTGTAACTATCGAAATATCACGCTCAAGTGCAAGAGGCTTTCTCAGAGGCAGTTTCGATGCAGGCTCCTTTGTTTCAAAGTAGTCTGTGTGGACGGGCGCTCCCTTCCAAATTACACTATTTGCCGCCAGCTCCGCCTCTTCCGCCATTTCCCATGTAAGCACCGAATATTTTTCGGATTGGCTCAAATCTATGTCGATGGTTATATAATCATCTCCCATGTGAAATCCCTTGTTTATTCCCTGGAAGAGTTTGAACATTACACCGGAGAGTATGTGCTCGCCGCAGTGCCTCTGCATATTATCAAACCTGTGCTTCCAGTCTATCTCCATTTTCACTTCGGAACCCTGACAAGGCCACCTTGAGGAAGCCTTTTCCCTTGCGATAACATGAATTACCTCACGGTCTTTTTCATAAACATCTATGACAGGGTATTTATTTTCATCGAAAATTATAAAGCCCTTATCGCAGCTTTGACCGCCTCCTGTGGGAAAGAAAATGGTATCTGTAAGGATTACTTCCGCTTTTTCTTCATCGCAATTTGACGATAAAACGCTTGATTCCAAGGTTCTTAGGTAAGGGTCTTTTTGAAAAATTTTATTAGTTATCATCATGCCTCCTAAAACGAAAAAAATAATTATATGAAGCGAACAAAATATGTGGATAAACTGCTATTGACAACATTAAAAAAATCTGTTCAATATTGAAATTACAAGGGTTATAGCGAACGAGGTTATCCACATGCCGATGTTGATAAAATTGTATACAATTCTGCTTTTATTTGTGGAAAAGTCGATTAATCGGGTAAAATTCACACTTGAGGAATGTTAACAATTTGGCGGCATTTTGCGAACATTGGTTTACATAATGCTATGAACGAAAAAAATACTTTGTCGGAAATCCCTTTACGGTCAAAGTCCGTGTCGGTATTTTAATTCATGGATTTGGATACTGTCCCTCCACCGAAATCGCATTTATATACTCCTCGAAATTTGTAAAATCGCTTTCTAAATATTGCAAAAGTACCGGTTCGTTAAACTCATAATTACCCTGCAGGGTCAATTTCTTTTTTACAGGTGATGTGTTGATGTCAAGCTCCAGTCTCCTTATGCCGCGAAGGGTGGCGGAAGCTGCCAAAAACTCATTGTCCTCCCCCATGTGATATATGCCGAGAAGATCATTGTACAGATAATAATCAGGCAAATCCAAGTGACTGTTGTTCGGGTGATAGAGCATAAAGGTAAGGCCTCCATGCTCGTTGTGAATCATTGCCCGTTTGGTCAGCCTCGTGGCAGAGCGGCTAAAGTCTTCCGGATCTCCATCGTACTTATAGGTCATTATAAACTCAGAATGAGAGAGCTGAAGATAGGCTTCCCTTTCCGTGATGGGAAGAAGCCCTGTACAAATATAATCGGAAACTTTCATTCCTTTAAAAGAAAGCTCGGTGGAAAGGATGTAGTATTGATTTCCCACTTCTATGAGTGATCTGCAAAATGCCCTGTCTTTTTCCCTTGAGAGCTTGACCTTGTTGTTGTAAAAAGTTCCATAGGAAAACTCAGGGAAGATGTCAACCTTAACCTCCGGCAGAGCCAGAAATTTTGCCGCATCAAAATCCCGTCCTATGCACCGCATCAGAAAATAGTTGGCAAGGGAATTGAAATTTGCAAGTTCGACGCAGCATTTCTCAAACAAAGAGTGTTCTTGCCGCGGTGTGAGGAACGCCTCCAACCGGGTTATAAAAATGTAGTCGGAGGAGTTATCCGGCAGCGGAATGCCGTTATCCTTATTGAACTTTATGAAGTTCTTTACCAAATATACGGCCTCATGGAAAGAAATGTCCACCTTTGTTCCGCCAAGTCCTCCGATTAAGGAGTTTTCCGTGTCTGTGAGAATCTGCCTTGCGGTTATGCCTATGTTATCGTTATCAGCGGTACTTACGGGGTGGCTGATGGATTCGTATCTTTCAAAGCCGAATTCCTCAGCATCATAGTAAAAAAACTGATTAAAGACAGACTCTCTGCCCTCCCAGGTTATTCCCACACAGAGAACTCCCATAAGGCGAGTGTCGGTTACCCATGCCGATTTGAAGTTTTCGCCATTTGGGGTGGATTTTCCTGACATGCCGCCTTCTATAACTTTAAAAATGTTTCTGTTCATTTCTACCTCACATATATTTTATAGGGAAATTATACCACAGTATGAGGGATAAAACTATCTTGCATTGCATAGGGATTTTATCGCAAAAAATGACGATTGTGTTTTGAAACTCCGCAAAGATATGGTATTCTATATGATGATTAATATTCCAAGACTATTGGCAACAGGAGCAGATTTAATGAGTATAATGACAGTTAAGAATCTTTCACACGGTTTTGGTGACAGAGCGATTTTCGAGGATGTTTCTTTTAGACTTTTAAAGGGAGAACATATTGGACTTGTAGGCGCAAACGGCGAGGGCAAGTCCACTTTTATGAATATAATAACGGGGAAGCTGCAGCCGGATGAAGGAAATGTTATGTGGGCGAAGAATGTGAATGTGGGCTACATGGATCAGCATGCCGTTTTGAAACCGGGTATGACTGTAAGGGAAGCCCTTGCTCAGGCTTTTGACTACCTCTTTGACATGGAAAAAAAGATGAACTCTATTTACGAGGAAATGGTAAGCGCAAATCTCCGTGATATGGAAGAGATGATGGAAGAAGCAAGTGTTTTGCAGGATCTTTTAATGGCACACGATTTCTATACCATAGATGTTAAAATTGAAGAAGTTTCAAGGGCTCTCGGCCTCATGGACATAGGGCTTGAAAAGGATGTTTCCGAGCTGTCGGGAGGGCAGAGAACAAAGATTTTGCTGGCAAAACTTCTTCTCGCAAAACCTGATATACTTTTGCTGGACGAGCCTACGAACTATCTGGATAAGGAGCATATTGCATGGCTTCAGAGATATTTGCAGGAGTATGAGAACGCATTTATCCTTATAAGTCACGACATTCCTTTTATGAACAGCGTGGTCAACATCATATACCACATGTACGATGGCGATTTGAAACGATATGCAGGAGACTACGACAAGTTTAGGGAGACCTTTGAGATGCAGCAGGCACAGCAGGAGGCGGCATACAAAAGACAGCAGGCGGAGATTGCAGACCTTAAGGACTTTGTTGCCAGAAATAAGAGCAGGGTTGCCACAAGAAATATGGCTATGTCCAGGCAGAAAAAGCTGGACAGTATGCAGATTATTGAAAGGCCTTCGGAGAAACCCAAGCCTGAGTTCAATTTTAAAGAGGGAAGGTTGAGCGGCAAGGTAATATTTGAAACAAAGGATTTGGTAATCGGCTATGATGAACCTCTGAGCAAACCCTTGAATTTGTACATGGAGAGAAAACAGAAAATAGTTATCGAAGGCGCCAACGGAATCGGAAAGACCACTTTGCTTAAGAGCCTGCTGGGACTTGTTCCTGTTGTTTCAGGGGAGTCTGTAAAGGGGGATTTGCTTGAAATAGGATATTTTGAACAGGAAATGTCCGGTGACGGCAGAAATAGCTGTATAGATGAGATCTGGCAGGAGTTTCCCGCATTTACCCAGTATGAGGTTCGGTCGGCTCTCAGTAAATGCGGACTTCTGGCAAAGCACATAGAGAGCAAGGTGATGGTTCTGTCCGGCGGTGAGCAGGCAAAGGTGAGATTGTGCAAATTAATAAACAGAGCCTCAAACCTTTTGGTTTTGGACGAGCCTACAAACCACCTTGATGCAGAGGCTAAGGCGGAACTTAAGAGAGCACTTCAGCAGTACAAGGGAAGCATTTTGATGGTTTGTCACGAGCCGGAGTTTTATCAGGACATAGCCACAGATGTTTGGGATCTGTCTAAGTGGACCACAAGACTTGTATAATGTAAATTGCTTTTCATCTGAATCACAAGACCTGTATAATGTAAATTATTTTTACCCCAAACCATTGACTTTACTTTTAATAACAGTATAATATGTGTATATATCCTTATCGAGAGCGGCGGAGGGAATAGGCCCTGTGATGCCCGGCAACCTGGTGGGATTTTGACGGATGACTCCGGTTCTTCGCAGAATTCTGTACAAGGTGCTACATCCTACAGAAGTTAGTTCTGAAAGATGAGGAATGCGTTGCACAAACTTGTAAACCATGCCTTTTCTTTCTATAGAAAAGGCATTTTTTCTTATATGAAATGAAAAAGGAGAGAGAAATGAAAAGACTATTTACATCAGAATCAGTAACTGAGGGGCATCCTGACAAGATGTGTGACCAGATTTCAGATGCTATACTGGATGCTATTATGGAACAGGATCCCAATGGTCGTGTTGCCTGCGAAACAACTACAACTACGGGCTATGCGATGGTTATGGGAGAAATCAGCACAAATTGCTATGTGGATATTCCCAAGATTGTCAGAGGCGTTATCAAAGACATCGGCTATGACAAAGGAGAATATGGATTTGATGCATCGACCTGCGCGGTTTTAAGCGCTATCGACGAACAGTCCGGAGATATTGCCATGGGAGTAAACGAGGCGCTTGAGAGCAAGGAAGGAACCATGGACGATGAGATTGAGGCGCTGGGTGCAGGGGATCAGGGACTTATGTTCGGATATGCCTGCAACGAAACTGAGGAATTGATGCCGCTGCCTATAGCTATGGCACACAGACTTGCGCTGCAGTTAACCAAGGTGAGAAAAGAAGGAACCCTGACTTATCTTAGACCTGACGGCAAGACCCAGGTTACGGTGGAATACGACGGAGATGAAGTGAAGAGGATTGACACCGTTTTAATCTCGACACAGCATGATCCTGATGTAACGCAGGAACAGATTAAGAGGGATTTGATAGAGTATGTTGTTAAGCCGATAGTTCCTTCCGAGCTTCTGGATGATGAAACAAAGTATTTCGTAAACCCTACCGGAAGATTTGTAATAGGCGGACCTCACGGAGATTCGGGATTGACGGGCAGAAAGATTATTGTAGATACCTACGGAGGCGCCGCTCACCACGGAGGCGGGGCGTTCTCGGGAAAGGATCCTACAAAAGTAGACCGTTCCGCAACTTACGCGGCAAGGTATGCGGCAAAGAATCTGGTTGCGGCTGGCTTTGCAGATAAGCTGGAAATACAGCTTGCCTATGCAATCGGCGTTGCAAAGCCGGTATCTGTAATGGTGGACACCTTCGGAACCGGAAAGAAATCAGACGAAGAAATCGCAGAAATCGTAAATAAACATTTTGACCTTCGTCCCGCAGCCATAATTAGAGATTTGGACTTAAGAAGACCGATTTACAGACAGACAGCTGCCTATGGACACTTTGGAAGAACTGATATACAGCTTCCATGGGAGAAGTTGGACAAGGTTGAGGAGCTAAAGAAAGAATTATAGGCATTTGAGAAACTTGTGTGATTCCGCCTTGCAGGGCGGAATCACATTTGCAGATTACAGAAGCGGCATTGAAATCAACTTGCTGCGGCTGAATCTTTTAGAAGTTGAATGAGCCTATAGGAAACGGGAGAAAAAATGGGACTTAAAGTAGTTAAATTCGGCGGTTCTTCTGTGGCTGACGGGATTCAGCTTCAGAAGATGAAGAGAATAATTGATGCGGATTCAGACAGAAAATATGTGGTAGCCTCAGCGCCGGGCAAAAGATTTGAAATTGACAATAAGGTTACGGATCTGCTGTACCTGTGCAAGACGCACATGGAGCAGAATCTTCCCTATGATCAGGTTTTTCAGGTGATAAAGGACAGATTCAACGCGGTAAAAATGAACCTCAGTATCGATTTGGACATGGAGATTCACTTTGAAGAAATTTTAACCAATATGAAGAAAGGCTGCTCAAAGGATTATATAGCAAGCCGCGGGGAATATTTGTCAGCGGTTTTGGTCGCTGCTTATCTTGGCGTGGATTTCGTGGATGCGGCAGGCATGATTCTATTTGATGAGAAGGGGAAACTTCTGTTTGAAGAGACGGACAACGCCATTTCGGCAGAGCTGTCAAAACATGAGAGAGCAGTAATTCCGGGATTTTACGGAACAGATGTGGAAACAGGTGAAATCAGAACATTTTCCCGAGGAGGCTCTGATATAACAGGCTCCCTTGTAGCTAAGGCGATGGGTGCAGAGGTCTACGAAAACTGGACCGATGTCTCGGGATTTCTGATGGCAGATCCGCGAATAGTGAAGAATCCTAAGCCTATCGAAAAGATTTCATATAAAGAGCTTAGAGAGCTGTCCTACATGGGAGCATCGGTGCTGCACGAGGATGCGATTTATCCATGCAGGCTTGTGAACATCCCCATAAATATAAGAAATACAAATCATCCTGGTGATCCGGGCACCTTTATAACCGCCAATGAAGAACACAGCGATAAAATTGTAACAGGGATTGCGGGAAGCAAAGACTTCACTGTAATTGCAATCTATAAGAATATGTTAAGCCATGAAAAAGGTTTTATCCGCAGGATTCTGATGATACTTGAGGACTTCGATATAAGCATTGAACATCTTCCTACAGGCATCGACACCGTTTCCGTGGTGCTTTCCGATAAGGCCATAGATGGAAGACTGAAAGAAATATTGGAGGAGTTCACCGCACAACTGAAACCTGACGGAATCGAGGTGTTTGAGGACATTGCCCTCATAGCCACGGTGGGCGCGGGAATGAACAGGCGCACCGGTGTTTCTGCAAGATTATTCAAGGCTCTTGCAGATGCAGATGTGAATATAAGAATGATCGACCAGGGCTCCAGTGAAATGAACATTATCGTAGGAGTCCAAAACACGGACTTCAACGGAGCAATCAGAGCTGTTTACGATGCCTTTGTGTAGCGTAAGAGCGCAAAGCCTATATCCCACAGGTGCAAAGCCTACATCTGCACGGGCAAGTACGGGAGTTTACGACGCATTTATGTAGCGAAAAAGTGTGCGTGGTATACAAAAAAATCAGTCTATGGGCTTGAAGCCGTAGCCCAAAACATCGCTGTAATCCAGTATGATGACAAAGGCGTTGGGATCTATTTCTCTTATTAAGCTGTTGAGCTGAGCCTGCTCTGAACGCCTGCAGGCACACAGCAAGACCTCGGTTTTCTCTCCGGAGTAAGAACCCTTTGCCATGAGTCTTGTAGAGCTGCGGTCGATTTTATCCTGTATACCTGTGGCAATTTCCAAATACTGTTTTGAAATAACCATGGTGATTTTGCCGGAGTTAAATCCGTACATCAGTTTGTCGATGACAAGAGTTTCCACCACGGTGAACAGAAATCCGAAGAGTACGGCGTCTATGTTGTGAAAAACCGCCCATCCGGCGAAAATAATCATGCCGTCTATGATTATGGTAATCTGACCTATGGAAAGATGAGGCTTTACCTTTCTTGCAGACATGATTACAAGGTCGGTGCCTCCCGTGCAGGTATTGTTATTATATATTATGGCAAGTCCGGCTCCTGCAAAGGCGCCTGAGTAAATGGCAGCCATCAGAGGTGCTCCTGTGTACATGCCTATGTGCGGGATTACTATGTCCATGAAGAATGCGCTTATGATGAGAGTTCTAAAGGTTCTCACCAGATAACTTCCGCCGAGGTAGCGCATGGAACCGATTATTATGGGAATGTTAAGAAGCAGCGATACTGTACCTATGGGCAGATAACTTATGAAGTGATTTATAATTATGGCAGCGCCTGAAATACCGCCGGGAGCAAAGTCTGCGTTTTTTGCAAAATAATAGATTCCTATAGCATACAGGAATGAACCGAGACAATCCATAAACAGCTCTCGAATCAAATTTCTTCCGTTAAAATGTTCAATAATCTTTTCTTTCATTTTTAATGGCTAAGGGCGGAGCCTTAAATCCTTTCTCAATATTATAATATTTACATTACATCTACAGTGTATCACGAAAAAAAGCTTTCCACAACACTCCAAAAAAGGATTTTATTAACAATTTTGAGATGGGACACAGCTTTTGAAAAAGAAAATTTTAATGAAAGCCGGGGTGATTAGCCAAGTGGATGCAAAGTGATTTTTGCTCTCACTGTTTTTTCCACAGTAAAACCAGTTCCTTTATGGCGGCGTCTATTTCTTCAAGTGGTATCTGGTTGTAGTAGAATATCAGCTCTGCCGCATCCTCCTGAATAAACGCGGACATAGGCATAACCCTTATGGAAAGGGTTTCTGCCAGCTTACATAAAAGTTCTGTGCTTTTTTCGGTTTTTACACTGATTATGATGTTTATTCCTGAACTTGTATTTTGGGGAGTGATAAAATCATCTCCGTATTTTCCGAAGGCTGCCAGTGTCGTCTGCAGTTTTTGTGCATACAGATTTCTGAGTTTCTTTATATTGGTGGTGTAATACCCTTTTTCCATAAACATGGCAAGGGCAAGCTGCTCTTCTTTGGAACAGGTTTGGTCGTAATCATTCTTTATTTTTTTGAATATGTCCACCATGTGATTTGGAAGAACCATATAGCTTATCTTTATGGCAGGAAAGAGGGTTGAAGAAAAAGACCCGAGATAAACGACAGTCCCCTCCGTATCCAGACCTTGGAGAGAAGGCACAGGTTTTCCGAAATAGCGAAGTTCACTGTCGTAGTCGTCCTCTAAAATTATGCTGTTATTTTTCTTAGCCCAATCCAAAAGCCTGTATCTGCGCCCTATAGGCATAACCGCGCCTGTGGGAAATTGATTGGAAGGGCTTACATACACTGCCGAAGGAATGTTTACGGGAAGCTTTTCGATGTGTATTCCGTCGTGATAAACGGGAATCTTTGTAAGGGTGAAGCCCATGTCGCGGAAGATGTTTTGAAGCGGCATATAGCCCGGCTCTTCCGTAGAAACATGTCTTATATTCATTTTTCTCATGATTCTGGCAAGGTGATTGGTAAGCTGCTGGGTTCCTGCGGCGATTACAACCTGATCGGGCGTGCATTTAACCCCCCTTGAGGAGTATAAATACCTTGAAATCTCATGACGCAAGACCTTCTCCCCCTGAGGATTGCTTTCAAAGAGCAGAAGATCAGCGTGTTCGTTCAGAACCTTGGCTAAGCATTTTTTCCATTTGACAAAGTCGAAGGAGCGAGTGTCATACTTATATTTTGCCTTTGTAAAGGGATAATTGTTGAAATCCAAAGGAGCAGGTGAAAATCCCGGTTTTGATTCCGAATCTGTGTTTATATCGCTGGCGTAGTACCCTGACTGTGGCTTGCTCTTGACATAGCCTTCCACCAAAAGCTGATTGTAAGCCATCTCTATTGTGGTTATACTTACATCCAGATTTTTAGCTAAAGCGCGCAGGGAAGGAAGCTTTTCGCCGTCTGTGATATTCCCTGCCGTTATTTCTTTGCGAAGATAATCATATAATTGTATATATAAAGGTGAGCCGGAGCTCCTATCAAAATCTAAAATTATCGGTTTCATATCAAAATCCTCCATAATTGTACATGTAAAATAACGAGTTTTATAGAAAAAGCATATATACATTTTTCTTAATTATATATTTCGGCATGTCCGGGGTCAATGATTTTTAATACAAAATCCCCATACTGTTGTGTTATAATTTGTTTCAGAAAAACGATGTGCATGAATTTTGTGCGTATATTTTGGAAACTCGGATTTTCGGGTAACCTGATTTTGCCTCGGCGTGTTTGAAAAGTTATTTCAAGCATGAGCCGTGAAAGATCACATATGGGAGGAGCGGAATGGAGATTCAATCTCTGTGGATTATTATAAAATGCCTCATGGCAGTTTTGGCTGCAATTATTTTAGGAAACGGCGCGGTGTACTTTTTTAATAAGATGCCTGCCAAATGGTTTTGCGAATACGGTGAGGAGCCGAAGGGGGATTTAGCCGACCCTTTCACTCAGAGAATAAAAAGTCATCCGTGGAAAATCGTGTTCACCATGTTTTTCGTCATAATAGGAATATGGCTTCTGATAGAGGATTACCGCTTTGGAATTGCGGCGGTTTGCACTATATGGCTGCTGATTGAAATGTCAATAGGAGATGTTCTTTACAGGATTATTCCTGATGAACTTATAATTCTTACTGCGGTCAGCAGCGTAGGGTACTTCTCTTACTTTAACAGCTGGATGCACTTGCTGTTCGGTTTTGCGGCAGGACTGGGGCTGATGGGAATGGTTGCAGTCATAGGAAGGTTTCTTTATGGAAAAAATACCGTAGGGGGTGGAGATATTAAGCTTTTTGCCTGTTTGGGCTTGGTGACGGGAGCTTTTGGGATTCTGTGTATATTCGTTTTGAGTACGGTATTCAGTGCGGTTCATTACATCTATAGAAGAACAGTAGGGACATTGATTGAAAATAAAACGAAAACCCCGAAAGCTGCAGCGGAAAAGAGCAGGAAAAGAAGTGATGATACGCAGCCCATGGTACCTTATATTACAATGGCGACTGTTATCTATCTGTGCTTTCTTTGGGGAAGATTGGAAGCATTTTTGGAACTTTAAGCTTGCAGAATATGGACTTGATTTTTATATTTGCTTTCAATATGCCTGAGCGAAAGATATATAGCGACTTAGATGTGAATATCCCGAGGAAGATTATTACTTGGGATATTTTATTGCTTTTTTGATATATCGCAGGTTACAAACAACCGAATTAACCAAAAAAGTAGCCTAATGGATTGTAAGATGTTATAATAGAGAAGTTATAATTTGGAAAAGAGGAATGTGATGATAACAGGAAAACAGAGAAGTTATTTAAAGAGCCTTGCTCATAAGATAGAACCGGTTGTAATGATTGGAAGACAAGGGGTTACAGATGCCATAATCAAAGGGATGGATGACTACCTTACGGCACATGAACTGATGAAGGTTAAGCTTTCGGACAAGGAGATGGATGCGCAGGAGGTGTGCAGCATGCTTGCAGTTAAACTTGATGCGGAATTTGTTCAGGCAATAGGGCACAAATTTGTTCTTTACAGAATGGCGGCAAACCCCGAAAAAAGAAAGATCGTACTGCCTGAAGCAAAGGCAAGAGGATAGAGAGTTTTCTAACTTTGTGAGTGGAAAAGTATAGACTTTACCGAATAGAGAAATTGAGAAATGGAAAGAAATATTCTGTTGACAATCGAATACGACGGCACTGATTTTTCAGGGTGGCAGAGGCAGCCCGATGTCAGAACCGTTCAGGGAACTTTAGAAAGCATACTGTCAAGACTTTGCGGAAGTAAAATTTCGTTGAACGGAACCAGCAGAACGGATGCCGGAGTTCATGCTCTCGGGCAGAGGGCGAGTTTCAGATGCAAGACGGCAATCCCTGTGGAGAAAATACCCTTTGCAGTGAATAATATTGCAGGAGAGGTTATGAAAGACGGTGACATAAAGGTGGTTTCTGCTGAAGAGGTTTCTGAGGACTTCCATGCCAGATTTAATGCTAAAGGCAAAAAATACCGTTACCGCATAAGAAATTCAGCGGCGATGCCGGTTTTTCTGAGAAATTACAGGTACAGAGTTTGGAAAGAACTTGATGTGAAGCTTATGAGAGAAGCGGCAGGTTATATCCGTGGAACCCATGATTTTGCCTGCTTTCAGGCAGCAGGAGGAAATCCCGGAGAATCTACGGTAAGAACCGTTCACAGTCTTGAGGTGACTGAAAAGAGTCCGGAGACAGATTGCGCAGAGTCTTTCGGAGGCAGGCAGGATTTTCAAGGAAAAGATATAGATATAGAGATTTCCGGAGACGGATTCCTTTACAATATGGTTAGAATCATTGCGGGAACACTGGTTGAAGTGGGCATGGGGAAGATTTCGCCGGAAGCAGTAAAGCACATCGTAGAGTCTAAGGACAGAACCTTAGCCGGACACACGGCGCCTCCCCAAGGACTTTTTCTTGTGGAGGTATACTACTGAGAAGCAGGGTATGCTCTCACAATTTTTTGAAATGATTTTGTTTCGAGAATTTCGTTTACGATAGGAGAATGAAAATGGCAGAGTTTAAAGACGAAAGACCGTCATGGGATGAATATTTCATGCAGATGGCGGAGCTTACATCCAAACGCTCCACTTGTCTCAGAAGGCAGGTGGGGGCAGTTATAGTGAAGGACAAGCACATAATAGCGACAGGATATAACGGTGCGCCGAGAGGCGTTCCTCACTGTGCTGAGAAGGGAGGATGCCTGAGGGAACAGCTGAAGGTACCTTCCGGGGAGAGACACGAGCTTTGCAGGGCGCTTCACGCAGAGCAAAATGCAATTATTCAGGCGGCTACTTTAGGTCAGAGCATCGAAGGCGGATCTATCTTTGTGACTCATCACCCCTGCTCAATATGCTCGAAGATGATAATAAATGCAGGTATAAGCCGCATTGTGATAAGAGAGGGATACCCGGACAAATTGGCGATTGAGATTCTGAACGAAGCGGGTTTGGAAGTTGAAAGACTGGAAAAATAGGTGTTTATATGGAATTTACAAGAACTGTGTTATTTAGCATATTCATTTTCGCATTTGTGGTATCGTTGGCAGCAACTCCGCTGGCTATGAAGATTGCGCCTAAAATAGGGGCGATGGACATCCCGAAGGACGGAAGGCGAATGCATAAAA
This sequence comes from uncultured Clostridia bacterium, assembly GCA_945830395.1. Classification (GTDB taxonomy): domain Bacteria; phylum Bacillota; class Clostridia; order Peptostreptococcales; family Anaerovoracaceae; genus Aminicella. The sequence continues at coordinate 1,934 of CALZYE010000007.1, read as the reverse complement.
AAGCGATTCCAAGATTTGGAGGGATGGGAATTTTTCTCGGAACCATATCCTCCACAATCGTTTTCCTGTGGGGCAGTCATCAGATAAAGGGAGTGGTTATAGGCGGAACTTTAATATATCTTCTGGGAGTTTTGGATGACCTGAAGGATTTGCCCGCCACAGTGAAATTTCTGTGGCAGACGGCGGTTGCGGTATTGATGTATTATATGGGAATAAAGGTGGAGTTCATTCACAATTACTTCCACGGCGGTATTTTTGAATTCGGAACGGTACTGTGCTTTATCGTCACCGTACTTTGGATAGTCGGAATTACAAATACCATAAACCTGATAGACGGTCTTGACGGCTTGGCGGCAGGGGTGTCCATCATCGCCGCCCTCAGTATTGCCTATGTTGCATATATTCACGGCAATCAGTACGGTTTTTTGATAGTATGTGCGGTGATGCTTGCAGTTGCAGGAGGAGCTATGGGATTTTTGCCGTATAATTTCTATCCGGCAAAGGTATTTATGGGCGACGGAGGGTCGCTGTTTTTAGGATTTATGATTGCTATTCTTTCGGCGGTGGGACCGCTGAAAAGATCCACTATTATAGCTGTGGTAATTCCAGTTTTGGTTCTGGGAATTCCGATATTCGATACATTCTTTGCCATAATAAGAAGGATGGCAAACGGTCAGCCTATTATGAAAGCGGATAAAGGGCATATTCATCACCATTTGATGGCATCCGGCTACGGTCAAATAAGAGCCGTCCTGATGCTGTACGGTATAAGTGCGGATATGGGAATGGCTGCGGTTTTGGTGAGCCGTGAGCTGTACAAGGACGCCTTTGTATTGATAGTCATTGCCATAGCATATCTATATGTTTTTCTTACGGATCCCAACAGGAATGTTCAAAAGAAGCAGGCTGTGGACATTGCAAGGGAAGAGAAGAGAGGAAAAAGCGACTGAATATTGAAAGGCAGGCGACCTTCGGGAAAATTTCTCGGAGGTCTTATTTTTGTATGACGGGCATGCCGTCAGTCTGTGGTGAAAGTCCACAAAGGGCGTAGTTGCCAACGAACCTCATAGCGACTTGCAAGGTTCACATCGCGAGGTGTGGGCGAGAAGAAGCAATAGCGAAATCGTAGCCTGACGAACAGAAACCTAATATTAAGGCTTGCATAACGGATAAGAGGGCAAAGTGTCACGAAGTCCAAAAGGCAATCGTAACTTATGCAAGTAGATTAGGCAGGTAGACGAGGAAAGACTGTAGGCTTATCCCGTGAGGTCTCATCAGCGATTTAGTAGTAACAACAAATGATGAGAAGTCAGCCGAAGCCATAGTAGTGAAGAAGTATCTGTAATGGATATGGAGCGAAGGGCTGAACAACCTAAAGTCAAATGGAACTCTGATGGCGAGAATCCATGTCCGACGAGGAGCAAGTAGCGAAGACGTAACGGAACGAACGCTCCATAGGAGGTAGGATAGAGGAGGCAAGAGCAGAGGAAGGAAAGGAGACAATCTATGTCAGAACTATTAGAGGAAATCCTCAGTAGAGACAATATGAAACTGGCACTCAAGCGAGTAAAAGCAAAGAAAGGAGCCGGTGGAGCGGATGGGATAGACATCAAGGAAATTGATGCCTATCTTATCGAAAACTGGGTAGAAATCCGCGACCGGATACGAAGACGGAAGTACAAACCGCAGGCAGTAAGGCGTGTAGAAATACCAAAGCCAAATGGTGGAGTACGAAACCTTGGTATCCCCACGGTCGTAGACAGGGTCATTGAACAAGCCATCGCCCAACGGCTAACTCCCATAATGGAACCTTACTTCAGTGAGTACAGTTATGGATTTAGACCGAACAGACGAGCACAACAAGCAATTGTGAAATTGCTTGAGTACTTCAATGACAGATATACCTATGTAGTGGATATCGACCTCGAAAAGTT
>CALZYE010000006.1 GCA_945830395.1 uncultured Clostridia bacterium | reverse complement strand
CCGAACGGCACGTACGGTGGTGTGAGAGGGGCTACAAGTTAGCCCCTACTCGATTATCCGGGCAAAGCAGAACATTTGTTTGCCTTGCAAATGACTGTTATGTTATACTGTTAGCGGGTAGAAGCTATACAAGGAGAGGAGAATTGCCATATGCCGGAATTTAAACTGAAATCAAAATTTAAACCCACCGGAGATCAGCCCCAAGCTATAGAAAAGCTGGTAAGTGGCTTCAAGGAGGGTAAGAAGTGCCAGACTCTTCTCGGGGTTACGGGATCGGGAAAGACATTTACCATGGCAAATGTTATTCAGCAGATGCAAAGACCCACACTCATTATAAGCCACAACAAGACTTTGGCGGCGCAGCTTCACGGGGAGTTTAAGGAATTTTTTCCGAATAATGCGGTGGAGTACTTCGTAAGCTACTATGATTATTATCAACCGGAAGCTTATGTTCCCTCCACAGATACATATATTGAAAAGGACTCGGATATAAATGATGAGATAGAGAAGCTCAGGCACAGTGCGACGGCGGCTCTGTTTGAGCGAAAAGATGTGGTGATCGTTGCCAGCGTATCTTGCATATATGGGCTTGGAAGCCCTTTCGACTATGAGAATCAGATGATTTCTCTGAGGCCCGGAATGGAAAAGTCAAGACAGGATATATTAAGGAAGCTTGTGGATATTCAGTATACGAGAAACGACATGGTGCCGGAGCGGGGAAGCTTCAGAGCCAGAGGCGATGTTATAGATATTTTCCCTGCCGGAGCGAATAACCCCGTAAGAATTGAGCTTTTTGGAGATGAAATAGAGAGCATAAAAGAGATGAATGCCGTGACAGGGGAAATCCTCGGGATCAGAAACCATGTTGCAATATATCCTGCCACCCACTATGTGACTTCCCCTGAGAATCTTGAGAGAGCTATGATAACCATAGGGGAAGAACTGGATGAGAGGGTTAAGTGGTTTCAGGACAGGGGAAAGCTTTTAGAGGCGCAGAGGATTGAGCAGAGAACAAGATATGATATGGAGATGCTCAGAGAAATAGGAACATGCAAGGGCATAGAGAATTACTCAAGACATTTGAACGGACTTCCGCCGGGAACCAGGCCTTATACCCTAATAGATTATTTCCCGGAGGATTTTATAATCATGATAGACGAGTCTCATGTTATGTTGCCGCAGCTGAGAGCCATGTACGCAGGAGACAGGTCAAGGAAACAATCACTGGTCGACTACGGATTTCGGCTTCCGTCAGCTCTGGACAACAGACCCCTTCAATTCCACGAATGGGAAAATCTTGTTAATCAGATACTGTATGTAAGTGCCACGCCGGCAGCCTATGAAAGGGAAAATTCCGGCGGAATTACGGCAGAACAGGTCATAAGACCCACCGGACTTTTGGATCCCGAAATTGAGGTGCGGCCTACGGAAAATCAGATCGATGATCTAATTGGCGAGATCAACGCAGTTGTAGAGAGGGGCGGAAAGGTCTTTGTCACCACCCTTACCAAGAAAATGTCCGAGAGCCTTACAGAATATTTGATAGGAGCCGGTATCAGAACGAGGTACCTTCATTCGGAAATTGATACTTTGGAACGGCTGGAGATAATTAGGGACTTAAGGCTTGGTGAATTTGATGTTTTAGTGGGTATAAACCTTCTGCGAGAGGGTCTTGATATTCCCGAGGTACAGCTTGTAGCTATTTTGGATGCTGACAAAGAGGGATTTCTTCGTACGGAAACCTCTTTGGTTCAGACCATCGGAAGAGCAGCCAGAAATGTGGACGGCAAAGTTATTATGTACGGCGATAAGGTGAGCAAGGCCATGAAAGCTTCCATAGATGAAACACGCCGCCGCCGTGATATTCAAAAGAGATACAATGCTGAGCACGGTATAACGCCAAAGACCATCGAAAAATCCGTGCGAGCTGTTATCGAGGCAACAAAGCTTGCCAGGGGAGATGATAAGTTTGAAGGCAAAAAGCCGGAGGAACTTACGAGAAATGAACTTAAAAAGTTCATTGAGGTTATGGAAAAGGAAATGCGGCAAGCTGCAGACGACCTGCAGTTTGAGCGAGCAGCAGAACTTCGCGATCGCATCTTTCAGTACAAGACCAAGAGGATGTAATGAGAATGTAACATGGAATAAAATTCTAAAGCGTAGGGATATTTTGCATTGGAGATGAGGATATAGCGTTTTAGAATGGGATTATTAAATGAGGAAAGCTAATGAAAAATGACATTGTAATTAAAGGCGCAAATGAAAATAACCTGCGAAATCTGGATGTGACGATTCCTAAGGACAAGCTTGTTGTGCTCACCGGGCTTTCAGGTTCGGGAAAGTCTTCCCTTGCCTTTGACACTATATATGCGGAGGGGCAGCGAAGATATGTGGAAAGTCTGTCCGCCTATGCAAGACAGTTTTTAGGCCGGATGGATAAGCCGGATGTGGAATTTATAGAGGGACTGTCTCCCGCTATTTCCATTGACCAAAAAACCACGAGTAAAAATCCCAGATCTACAGTGGGTACAGTTACGGAAATTCATGACTATCTCAGGCTTCTTTATGCGAGAATAGGAAAACCGCACTGTCCAATCTGCGGAAAACCCATTTCCAGTCAAAGCGTGGACCAGATTGTGGATGCCGTAATGAGTTATCCTGAAGGAACTAAAATCCAGATTTTGGCGCCTGTGGTTCGCAGCAGAAAAGGCGAGCATGCAAAGATAATAGACAGAATAAGGCGAGAAGGATATACAAGAGTAAGAGTTGACGGCGAAGTTTTACTGTTAGATGAAGATGAGATAACTTTAGATAAGAAGTTTAAGCACACCATTGAAATCGTAGTGGATAGGGTCGTTGTTCGAGAAGGGCAGGAAGGCCGCATATCAGAAGCCGTTGAAATGGCAATGAAGGAAGGGGAAGGACTGGTTAATATTCTGTGGCAGAATGATGAAGGAAGCAGAGAGCAGACTTTCTCCACAAAGCTTGCATGTCCCGACCACGGCGTAAGCATAGAGGAACTTGAGCCGCGCATGTTTTCTTTCAACAGCCCTTTTGGAGCATGTGAAACCTGCAGCGGACTGGGATTTACGGAGAAAATTATACCGGATACTATGATTGATGCAGATAAGAGCATAGCCGAAGGCGCATTCAGCAAAATCTATGCGACAATGGAGTACAGCGGTTTCTATAAGAATATAGTCAGGGTAATAGCTGAGCAGCAGGGAGTTGATATGAAGCTGCCTTTCAAAGAACTTCCTGATAAGTTCGTCCGAACAATTTTGTACGGAACGGGGAATAAGAATGTCAAGTATACATATACAAGCAGGACAAGCGGGAAAACTCAAAAATTCGATCATCCTTTTGAGGGACTGATCACCTGTGTGGAGAGAAGATACAGGGAGACGGGTTCGGATTTCTTTAAGGACAGAATGAGCAAACACATGGTCATAAAGAGTTGTCCCGACTGTAAAGGAAAAAGACTTAAGCCGGAGGTCCTTGCAGTAACTGTGGCAGGAAAAAATATTGCAGAGCTTTCAGACATGTCCATAAAGGATGCTCTGAACTTTATAGATAATATAGAGCTTTCGGAGAAAGATGCGTTGATAGGAAAGCAGATTCTGAAGGAAATTCATGAAAGATTGAGTTTTCTCGTAAATGTAGGTCTTGACTATCTTACATTGTCACGAGCTGCGGGAACACTTTCGGGCGGAGAGGCTCAGAGGATAAGGCTTGCAACCCAGATAGGTTCAGGGCTTACAGGAGTTCTCTACATATTGGATGAACCTTCTATAGGGCTTCATCAAAAAGACAATGTCAAACTTCTTAGGACACTGAAACACTTGGTGGACTTGGGCAATACCCTTGTGGTTGTTGAGCATGATGAAGACACCATGTATGCGGCAGATCACATAGTCGATATCGGTCCCGGAGCGGGGATCCACGGCGGAAAACTTGTGGCTCAGGGAACTGTGGAAGAAATAATGGCGGAAAAAGACTCCCTGACAGGACAGTATCTTTCGGGAACCAAGAAAATAGAAGTTCCTATGGTGCGAAGACCCGGAAACGGTGAAAAGATAACCATCCGCGGCGCAGAAGAAAATAACCTTAAGAATATAGATGTAGATATTCCGCTGGGGAAATTTGTATGCGTTACAGGGGTTTCAGGTTCGGGAAAGAGCAGCCTCATAAATCAAATTTTAAATAAGGGGGCATCTAAGGTGATAAACGGAGCTCAGGAGGCTCCGGGAAAACATAAAGAGATTCTGGGTCTTGAAAATCTGGACAAAGTAATAGACATCGACCAGTCGCCTATCGGAAGAACTCCAAGGTCAAATCCGGCTACATATACGGGAATGTTTACCCATATAAGAGATTTGTTTGCATCCCTTCCCGAGGCTAAAGTCAGAGGATTTGGAAAAGGGAGGTTCAGTTTCAATGTAAAAGGCGGCAGATGCGAAGCCTGCAAAGGTGACGGAATCCTGAAAATCGAGATGCATTTTCTGCCCGATGTATATGTTCCCTGTGAAGTCTGCAAGGGAAAAAGATATAACCGTGAAACCCTCGAGGTTAAATACAGAGACAAGAATATTTTCGATGTCTTGGATATGAGCGTTGCCGAAGCTTTGGACTTTTTTAAAAACATTCCGTCCATAAAGAGACAGCTTGACACCCTGAATCAGGTGGGACTGGATTACATAAAGCTGGGGCAGCCCTCTACGCAGCTTTCAGGAGGAGAGGCTCAGCGCGTAAAGCTTGCAGCGGAACTTTCAAAGAGGAGCACGGGGAAAACTTTATATATTCTCGATGAGCCCACTACAGGACTTCATTTTGCGGATGTGGACAAATTGGTCTCTGTTTTGGATAAGCTTGTGGACGCAGGAAATACGGTGGTAGTCATAGAGCATAACTTGGATGTTATAAAGCGCGCAGACCACATAGTGGATCTGGGTCCGGAAGGAGGAACAAGGGGAGGAAACATTGTGGCAGCGGGAACGCCGGAAGAGATTTCGCTGTGTGAAAAATCCTATACAGGTCAGTTCTTGAAGAAAGTACTCAGATAGGATATAATAGCGAGGATGTGTTTATTTACAAAAGATGCTTTGAAGAGGGTTTCAAAAGCAAATTAAGGAGAATTTCAAATGATTAAAGGTGAAAACCTGACGATGTTGACGGATTTTTATGAGATAACCATGGCAAACGGTTACCTGCAGTCAGGGCTAAAAGACGATATTGCTTATTTCGATATGTTTTTCCGAAGGATTCCGGACAAAGGAGGCTATGCCATAATGGCAGGCATTGAGCAGGTGGTGGAATATCTGGATAATCTTGAATTTACAGATGAAGATATTGAATACCTGCGTGGCAAGAATATGTTTTGTGAGGAATTCCTCCAATATTTAAAGGATTTTAAATTCGACTGCGATGTCTGGGCAATTCCCGAGGGAACACCGATCTTTCCCCATGAACCTCTTATTACCGTCAGGGGAACTGTGCTTCAGGCGCAGTTCATAGAAACCATGTTGCTTTTGATAGTGAATCATCAGAGCCTTATCGCCACTAAAGCCAGCAGAATTGTCAGAGCTGCTCAGGGCAGGCAGGTTATGGAATTCGGTTCAAGGCGCGCCCACGGTGCGGCGGCGGCAAATCTCGGAGCAAGAGCTGCATATATAGGCGGCTGCTGCGGTACGGCATGCACGATTTCCGACAGGGACTTTAAAATTCCGGCTCTCGGAACTATGGCGCACAGCTGGGTTCAGATGTTCCCCGACGAATACGAAGCTTTTTCCGCTTATTGCAAAATTTACCCTGAAAACTGTGTGCTTTTAGTGGATACATATAATGTGCTGAAGTCGGGAGTTCCGGCTGCCATAAGGGTTTTCAAGGAGCAGAAACCTGCAAAGATGGGAATTAGAATTGACAGCGGAGATATTGCTTATCTGACGAAGCGTGCAAGAAAGATGCTTGATGAAGCGGGGCTTGAGGACTGTTCTATTACCATTTCAAACTCTCTTGATGAATACCTGATTCGGGATGTCATCTTGGAAGGTGCAAAGGTGGATTCCTTCGGCGTAGGGGAAAGACTTATCACGGCAAAGTCGGAGCCTGTATTTGGCGGAGTTTATAAACTTGCGGCATTGGAGAAGCCAAACGGAGAAATAGTCCCTAAAATAAAGATTTCCGAAAATGTCGAAAAGATTACGAATCCCGGATTTAAGACATTATACAGATTGTACGACAAGGAGAGCAACAAGGCGCTTGCAGATGTGATAACACTTGACGGTGAAACCGTTCCTGAAGAGGACGGATATGTAATCTTTGATCCTAACGCGGTTTGGAAAAAGAAGACTCTAAACAATTTCTATGTTAAGAATCTGCGTGTTCAGCTTTTTAAGGACGGGAAGAAGGTTTATCAGTGTCCGTCCATCGAAGAAGTGAGAGAATACTGCGCTGAACAGATAGAGACCCTTTGGGAAGAAACTTTGAGGTTTGAGAATCCCCAGACCTACTATGTTGACTTGTCGCAGAACCTGTGGGATGTGAAAAATCAGTTGATAGAGAAATACAATAATATAAACATATAAAAGAATTGTACATGGAGAAGTTTCTGTGATACAATGTAGAGCAAAATCTAAAAAAGTGTATCCATTTAGGAGGAATAATTTTATGAGAAAAACTAAAAAAATTTTTGCGGTAGTTCTGTCACTTTTGTGCGTGATGGGAACTGTGAATATAAGAGGTGTTTATGCAGGCGAATATACAGGCACTGTCATATATGTTGTCAATGGTGTTGAAAAACAGGTAAAAGTCGATGATGCAAATCAATCAATCGGCGGGACCGATAACCACGGAGCACCGTGGGATAAGGGAGGAAGTACAAATAAAGAATATTTTCAGGGATGGTCCGAAGAGCCTGATTACAACAAGAAAGACGGAAGACTGTTTTATTCCTATGAGAAGTTCAAAGATGCCTATCCCGATGGGATTCCTGAGGGACTTAAGCTATATCCTATATATTTTAAACAGCTTGATATTACAGGCTACGATAAAGACAATAATTTGGATATAAATAAAGGAAAAACGGCGGAGAAAACATTGCCGGATTCAAAAGTGAAAGAGGATACTTTCAGCAAAAAAGAAAAGGGCGCCGAAAAGGAAGCTGTCGTGTACTATGATGAGGATAAGGACTCATATTTGGTAAAGTTCGATTCATCTTTTAAGATGAACAAGAGCGTTGCTCACTGGTTATATACGGGAAACGGTCACAGTATCATGACGAACACTCAGAGGGAACTTGACAGCACTTCCGTCAAGGCGCCGTACACACATGTAGACTTAAATGTGGAAATTCCGGAGGAGATTGATGTACCGGAGAAGCTGAACCTAACCTTTGAGAGTTATTATTTTCAGCCATATATGGCGCTTGACAGCAATCGGAACAAAATGGATATAGAAGAAGTGCAGGGAGCGCAGAAGTGGAATATTTCCACTCTGGCTGTAAATACGGCTCCAAAGACGACATTTACGGTTTTAAATCCGGGCAAGTCGAGAAAAATTATTATACGCACTGTTTTGAGAACTAATTCCGGAATCAAAGGAACAAAGATTTCCAATATTCCCGCATCCGCAATCGAAAATGCAGAGATGAAACTTGTATCCAATACGGCTCTGTCCATTTCCAAGGAGAATGCAAAGAAACTTCTCAAAGAGAATCGCAAAGCTGTTACAAATGGAAATATCACAGGGCGCGTAAAATTGCCTGAAGTAAGTGTGTTGGGTTTTTCTTTGGACCTGAGCCGAAATATAAACAGAGTTGACGCAAACAATCCCATTGCTGTGGGATTTGCACCGGTAACAGTGCATTTTAACAGAAATACAGCCAAGTTCGGTGACAAACAGAAGCAGTCGGTTCAGGTGGGAGACAGCGGCAAAGATTATTCAAGGGCTTCGCTTAACGGAACCTTGAACAGCAATACCCTCTTTGAAAACGAGAACATGCCGGCTGATTTAGCCAGCTACAATTCAGATGACAATCAGACATATATTTTCAAAGGCTGGTCAATAAACCCGGATGCGAAGGAGGCTGACTTTACCGGTGACACTAAACTTTTGGGAGATGTAACAGCCTACGCCGTGTGGCAAAAAGTTGAATACAGAGCGGATTTTAAATTTAGAGATGCCGAAAAACTGCCTGAGGATGTGATGAAGCTTCTGCCAAAGGCAAAGACAGGACTGGCAAATAACGAAAATGTAAAGGCTCCTGAAATTAATCCGGATAAAGTGAAGGTGAAAGACGGAGTATGGAGCTTCAAGGGATGGGATAAAGACGAAAAAACCGTTTCAGGTTCAAACATTGAATTTGAAGGGATATGGGAATTCGCAAAAGATGAAAGCCCTTCTAAACCGGATGATTCAGAGAAACCTCAGAAACCGAAAAAAGATATTCCTAAAGAAAAACAAGGCGGAAATAGCGTTGTGAATACCGGAGATGAAAGCAATATGATTTTTCATGCGGCAGGACTTGCGATTTCAATTACGATTATCCTTCTGCTAATGTATTTCCGCAGAAAAGAAGATAGGTAAAGCCGGTTTTATAACGAGAAGTACAGAAGATTTCAGCGTATAGAAAAACCACTCGTCAAGTGTTTGAGGAAACGATGATTTTCATTTCCTACTGACACGGTACGAGTGGTTTTTTATTTATCTCTTATTGGAGCAGTTTAGAACATCTCTCATCTTATGTGCAACCATTTCCTGAATGGCGCTTCTGCCGTTACCCAGATATTTACGAGGGTCGAACTCCTCAGGACTTTCTATCAGGGTCTTTCTTATAGATGCTGTCATTGCAAGACGAAGGTCTGTGTCTATGTTTACTTTGCAAACGCCGTACTTGGCAGCTTCGCGAATCATATCCTCGGGAACGCCTTTTGCCCCCGGAACATTGCCGCCGTATTTGTTGCAAAGTTCGACAAATTCCTGAGGTACCGTTGACGCTCCGTGGAGAACGATAGGTGTGTCAGGGATTAATTTATGTATAGTCTTAAGTCTTTCAAAGTCCAGATAAGGGGTTCCCTTGAACTTGTAGGCTCCGTGGCTGGTTCCTATTGCAACGGCAATGGAGTCGACTCCGGTTTTCTCCACAAACTCCGCAGCTTCCTCCGGGTCTGTAAACTTTGCGGAAGCCTCTGAGACCTTTACATCATCTTCTACGCCTGCCAGCTTCCCCAGCTCGGCTTCAACAACAACTCCGTGAGCGTGCGCATACTCTACCACCTGTTTTGTAACTCTGATGTTTTCTTCAAAGGGATGCATTGAGCCGTCATACATTACGGATGTGAATCCGCCGTCGATACAGCTTTTGCAAATTTCGAAATTCGCACCGTGGTCGAGGTGCAGTGCCACATCGACACCTGTGTCTTCAACAGCCGCCTCAACAAGCTTTGTCAGGTACACAGGCTTTGCGTATTTCCGCGCGCCTGCGGAAACCTGCAGAATTAATGGGGCATTTTCTGACTGAGCGGCGTCAACTATTCCCTGTATAATCTCCATGTTGTTTACATTGAAAGCTCCGACGGCATAATCGCTGTTAAGAGCCTTTTTGAACATCTCAGTGGTTGTAACCAATGCCATAGTCTACCTCCTAAAAATTAATCTGTGATAAGCTTAACTATTTTTTCTTTATTCATACCCTTCGTGAAGGTATAGGTGCCTTTTCTTATATTTTGATGCTTTCGCTTAGATTCCTTGCAGACTTTCTCATAATCGTCCTTACTTATAAAAATTCCTGCATTTATTAAGGTCTGAACCATAGGGGCTTCTTCCTTGCCCTTAAGCTGAACGGTAATGTCCTTTGCCAAAGTTCCGTTTTTCCATGTGGCTTTGGTTTCTCCCTCGGTAACGGTTTCAACCTTATCCTTATCCACTGTGGTTTCAGGAGACTTGTTGTCTGAAGCAACGGTTTTGCTTGTATTGGTATCCAAGGTCTTAGGATAATCCATAATTATATTGACGCGCCAGAACACCAGTACCGCAGCCACGATTATAAGTACTACGGCAAGGAAAATATCGCTGTGGTCGTAATAGTAATCTCTGAATGAACTCTTTTTACTCATTAATATCCCTTTCGTTATCTGCTAAAAATATACAACGATATTCTAACATAAATGCTTCAAAATAACAATTAGTTTTGCTTTAACCATGTGAATGTTGTATAATGTTTTCATGAAAGAAATTACAATTACTGACAATGAACAAAACCAGAGATTGGATAAGTTTATACGCAAATACTTGGCGAAAGCTCCCCTGAGCTTCATTTATAAAGCTATCAGAAAAGATATAAAGGTAAACGGAAAGAGAAAGAGCGGCGAGTATCTTCTGCGCAAAGGCGATGAAATCACCGTGTATATAAAGGACGAGGAACTTGAGAAATTCGTAAAAACGAAAAAAAATGTCGAAACGAAGAAACAATTTGGTATCGCCTACGAGGATGAAAACATTCTTGTAGTTGAAAAACCTGTGGGACTTCTGACCCACGGCGATGGCGTGGAAAAGAAAAACCACCTTGCGAATCAGGTTGTTTCGTATCTTGTTTCCAAGGGTGAGTACACTTCCTGCGATGAAACTACTTTTTCACCGGCGGCAGTAAACAGGCTGGACAGAAATACCGGCGGACTTGTAATTTTTTGCAAAAATTACGGCGCCTTGCAGGATTTTAATCTTATGATAAAAGAGCGCGGCAGCATTAGAAAATTTTATAAGACCGTAGTTTGGGGAAAACTGAATAAGCCTGTGCACCTTGTGGACGAGATGGTGAAAGACCCTGGGAAAAACAGAATTTCTTTGGTTTCAGACGGAGGAAAGGTTATGGAAACCATAGTTATGCCCATAAAATCAGTGGGAAATTTCACTCTTGCGCAGGTCGAAATAATTACGGGGCGAACCCACCAGATAAGGGCGCATCTTGCAAGCATAGGCTGTCCCATAATCGGCGACGGGAAATATGGCAGCCTGCAGGTTAACAGGGATATAAAGGAAAAGTTCGGTTTGACGACACAGTTTCTCTATGCGTACATGCTGAAATTCGAGTCATGTCCCGAAAAGTACAGCTACCTTGAGGGGAAAGAGATTACAGCAAAAATGCCGAAACGATTTAGTGATATTGAGGAAAGATTATTTTAAAGGGGGAAATGATGAGAAGCGACAGACATAAAGAAACAGGGAAGAAGAGCGTCATGATGGAATGGGTTAAAGATATTGTGATTGCAGTGGTTATTGCGGTTATAATCGTACAGTTCATAAAACCTACAATCGTGAAGGAAGTATCTATGCAGCCCAATTTCTACGAAAACAACTATCTCTTTATATATAAAATGGCATATAAATTAGGAGGTGAGCCGAAGAAGGGCGATGTTGTAGTATTCAAATCCAATCTGGAAACCCAAGACGGAACGAAGAAGCTGCTGATAAAAAGGGTGATAGGAGTTCCCGGTGATACGGTGAGCATCAAGGATGGGGAAGTCTATCTGAACGGAAAGAAAGACTACCAGGGATATACCAAAGACGGTACGACTTCGGGGCTGGTTGATAATCTGAAAGTTCCCGAGGGGAAACTGTTTTGCATGGGAGACAACAGGTTGAACAGTCAGGACAGCAGATCTCCTTTGGTGGGACTTGTCGACAGGGACGACTTGGTGGGCAAGGCTGTTTTCAGGCTCTATCCGTTTAACAAGATGGGAACCATAAAAAATCCATACAACTGATTTTAAATTTATTTAAGGAATAGAAATATTATGGGGAAAAGAGAGCGAAAGCTTGTTGCGAACAATAAAAAAGCCGGACATGATTATTTCATAGAAGATGTATATGAGGCGGGGATTGTTCTCACCGGAACGGAAATTAAATCTGTGAGAGCCGGAAAAGTCAGCATAAAGGAAAGCTATGCAGGGATTCAGAATAACGAACTTGTGATAATAGGAATGAATATAAGCCCTTACGAACAGGGAAACAGGTTTAATGCAGAACCTATGCGAACGAGAAAACTTTTGCTCCACAAGAGGGAAATCAGAAAGCTTATCGGGCTTACGACGCAAAAGGGATTTACGCTGGTGCCTCTGCGGATGTATATAAATGAAAACGGGCTCGCAAAGGTTGAGATTGCCGTTGCCCGAGGCAAGAAGAACTACGACAAGAGAGATGACATTGCAAGGCGCGATGCCAATCGCAAAATGGAGCAGGCCATGAAAAACAAGTACCGCTGACAGCGGTACTTCTTTGCGGCATAGAAGTGTAAGCAAGCAAGTAGTAATACTTGGAAGCTTGCACTTGTTTTTTAGTGCGTGAAAAGACGACGCAATGTGTACTCCGGGGTGAGTGTGCAAACTTCGATTCACATACCCGTTGAAAAATAACACTTTAGCAAAATGAATCGAGTAAAAAAAGGGATATTTTTTTATAAAAAAGGTATTGCTTTATATAAAAAGATGTTATATACTTATAAGGCTTGCATAAGGCGAAGAAGCAGGAAGTTGCTGAGCTATCAGGTAATTTCTGTGGAGAATTGTCCCTGCCGGACAGGGGCGAGGGAATCGCCAACTTTTGTTTTGTGCAAATTCATAAGGGAACGCACGGAAGCGTGTACAAAGCAGGCAAGGCGTTTTAAAAACGCGGCACGCGTTGAAAAGTAGGCGTTAGATATTCCTTGTACGAGAATAGCGAAAACAGTACAAAAAAATTAGGAGGCAAAAAATGAGCGAATTACAAAAAATCAGAATCAGACTTAAGGCTTACGATCATGCACTGCTCGACCAGTCTGCAGCAAAGATCGTTGAGACTGCGAAGAAGACCGGCGCGGATGTTTCCGGACCGATTCCTCTTCCGACTGAGAAAGAAGTTGTAACAATCTTGCGTGCGGTTCATAAGTATAAGGACAGCAGAGAACAGTTCGAGCAGAGAACTCACAAGAGATTGATCGACATCACAAATGCAACGCTTCAGACAACGGATGCTCTGACTAAGTTGGATCTTCCTGCAGGCGTTGACATTGAAATCAAACTATAAGGGACTCTCCCTTAGATGTACGCGTAAGCGGACCAATGTAAGAACGGAGGAAAAACGATAATGAAAGCAATTTTAGGAAAGAAAATCGGCATGACGCAGATTTTCACAGAGGCAGGCGAGGTTGTTCCCGTAACTGTTATAGAAGCGGGACCGGAAGTGGTTACGCAGATTAAGACAGTGGAAACTGACGGATACAATGCGATTCAGGTAGGTTACGAAGAGCAGAAGCCTCAGAGAGTAAACAAGCCGATGACAGGTCATTTTGAAAAGAGTGGCGTTACACCGAAGAAACATCTTGCTGAGTTCAGAAACGATGAAGGAGAGGTTTACGAATTAGGACAGGTAATAACGGTTGCCGACTTTGAAGAAGGAAAGAAGCTGGATATTACAGGCGTATCCAAGGGTAAAGGTACTCAGGGTAACATCAAGAGACACGGACATCACAGAGGTCCTATGACTCACGGTTCAAAGCATAAGAGATTAGCAGGTGCTTTGGCAGGTGCTACATACCCGTCAAGAGTATTCCCGGGAAATGCAGGTCCCGGCCGCATGGGTCGTGACACCGTAACGGTGCAGAATGTTGAACTTGTAAAAATTGACACTGACAGAAACCTGATGCTCGTTAAAGGAGCTGTTCCGGGTGGAAGAGGCAGTCTTGTTAAAATCAGATATGCCGTCAAAGGTCAGGGCAAATAGTTAGACTGAGGAAAGGAGGAAGCGCATAATGGCTACAGTAAAAATGCTCAATATGGAAGGTAAGGAAACCGGTACAATAGAGCTTAAGGATGAAATTTTTGGCATTGAGCCTAATGCTAATGCTGTTCGCGAAGTTGTAAAGAACCACTTGGCGAACCGGAGACAGGGTACTCAGTCTGCTAAGACAAGAGGCGAAGTCAGAGGAGGCGGAAGAAAGCCTTTCAGACAGAAGGGAACCGGCCGTCACAGACAAGGAAGCAGCACAGACCCTTCACAGATTGGAGGCGGTATCGTTTTCGCACCAAAGCCGAGAGATTACAGCTACGCTGTTCCTAAGAAGGTTAAGAGACTTGCACTTAAGTCTGCACTTTCTGCAAAGGTTTTGGATAATGAGATTATCGTACTGGATGAATTGAAATTCGATGTTCCGAAAACAAAGGAAATGGTTAAGACACTGGAGAACATCGGTGCTGCGAAGAAGGCATTGATTGTAACGGCTGAAAAGAATGACAATGTTATCAGATCGGCTGCAAACATCCAGGGTGTAAGAACCGCCCTTGTTGGAACAATGAATGTATACGACATTGTTAATTACACAAGCTTCATAGTAACGAGAGAAGCTGTTGAAAAGATCGAGGAGGTGTACGCATAATGAGAACTGCATACGACGTAATCATCAAGCCGATCATCAGTGAAAGAAGTATGGACCAGGCTGCAGAAAAGAAGTATACATTCAAGGTTGCAACTGACGCTAACAAATCGGAGGTTAAGAGAGCTGTCGAAGAAATCTTTGATGTAGAAGTTGAAAAAGTAAACATTATGAATGTAAATGGTAAGAAGAAGAGAATGGGAAGATATGTAGGTATGACTTCTGCTTATAAGAAAGCGATTGTAAAGCTGACTGAAGCAAGTAAGGAAATCGAATTCTTCTCTAATCTGTAGTATAGGAGGTTGTCATAAATGGGAATCAGAAAATATAATCCGACTTCTCCCGGTGTGAGAGGCATGACGGTTTCTACATTCGAGGAAATCACAACCAGTACTCCGGAGAAATCGTTGACAACAACTCTCAAGAAGAATGCCGGAAGAAACTTTAGAGGAAAGATTACAGTTCGTCACAGAGGCGGCGGAGCAAGAAGAAAATATAGAATCATTGACTTCAAGAGAACGAAAGACGGTATTCCGGGTAAGGTTGCAACAATCGAATACGATCCTAACAGAAGCGCAAACATCGCTTTGATCGTATATGCCGATGGAGAAAAGAGATATATCATCGCTCCGCAGGGACTGACTGTCGGAACAACAATTTACTCAGGACCGGAGGCGGATATTCAGGTAGGAAACGCTCTGCCGATTGCAAACATTCCGGTGGGTACAATTATCCACAATGTGGAATTGAAGCCGGGAAAGGGTGCTCAGCTTGCCAGATCGGCAGGTAACGGAGCGCAGCTTATGGCAAAGGAAGATAAGTATGCTCAGGTAAGACTTCCTTCCGGAGAAGTTAGAAAAGTTTTGATGGTATGCAGAGCTACAATCGGAGAAGTCGGCAACGCAGATCATTCCAACATCCAAATCGGTAAAGCCGGCAGAAAGCGCCACATGGGCTGGAGACCTACGGTAAGAGGTTCCGTAATGAACCCTAACGACCATCCACACGGTGGTGGTGAAGGCAGAGCGCCTGTTGGACGCAAGAGTCCGGTTACTCCTTGGGGTAAACCTGCTCTCGGTTACAAGACAAGAAAGAAGAACAAGACTTCTAACAAGTATATCGTCAAGAAGAGAAATGACAAATAAGGAAGGAGCATAAAATGAGCAGATCACTAAAAAAAGGCCCTTTCGTCGATCCTAAGCTGCTTAAGAAGATTGAAGAAATGAATGCAGCTAACGAGAAAAAGGTAGTAATGACATGGTCGAGATCGTCCACCATTTTCCCTCAGATGATAGGACATACCATTGCCGTTCATGACGGCAGAAAACATGTGCCTGTATATGTGACAGAAGATATGGTAGGACACAAGCTTGGAGAATTTGCTCCGACCAGAACATACAGAGGGCATGCTGCTGATAAATCAAGTAGGGTCAGATAGTAGAAAGGGAGATATAAAATGGAAGCAAAAGCAATTGCAAAATATGTCAGAATGTCTCCTTCAAAGCTTAAGCCTGTTGCAGATTTAGTAAGAGGCAAAGACTTAGGAGAGGCGTTGAACATTCTTAAGTTCACACCTGGCAAAGGTTCAGAAATCATAGAGAAAGTTGTTGAATCGGCTGCGGCAAATGCTGAAAACAACTTCGATATGAGCCGTGATAATCTATATGTTGCAGAAGTATATGCTAACCAGGGTCCAACCATGAAGAGATGGAGAGCCGGGGCTCAGGGAAGAGCATCAATGATTCTTAAGAGATCGAGCCATGTAGCTGTAACTCTTAAAGAGAGAGAAAATTAAGGAGGTTCATTGAATGGGTCAGAAAGTAAGCCCACATGGGTTAAGAGTAGGCGTAATCAAGGACTGGAATTCAAAATGGTACGCAAGTAAAGAAAATTTCGCTGATTTCCTTGCTGAAGATAATAAAGTAAGAACATTTGTAAAAAAATCTCTTTATGGAGCAGGAATTTCCAAGGTTATTTTGGAAAGAACAGCAGAGACAAAACTAAAGGTAATTGTTTTGACAGCAAGACCCGGTATGGTAATCGGAAGATCCGGAGCAGGAATTGACGAACTTAAGAAAAAACTTGAAAAACTTACAAACAAAGAAATTACAATTTCTATCGAAGAAGTAAGAAGAACAGAACTTGATGCACAGCTTACGGCAGAGAGCATCGCAGAAGCTTTGGAACACAGAGTTGCTTTCAGAAGAGCCATGAAACAGGCTTTGGGAAGAACTATGAAGGCTAATGCCAAGGGAATCAAGATTCTCTGCTCAGGCAGATTGAACGGTGCTGAAATCGCAAGAAGTGAAAAGTACAGCGAAGGAAATGTTCCTCTTCATACACTAAGAGCTGACATCGATTACGGATTTGCCGAAGCAGATACCACATACGGCAAAATCGGTGTTAAGGTTTGGATCAACCACGGAGAGATTCTGGACAAGGGACTGCAGAGTCCGATTCGCGAAGAAAAGCGTGAAAAGAGAGAAAGAAGATCCAGAAGAGACGGTGACAGAAGAAGAAACGACAGAAGAAGAAATGACAGAGGTTCTCGTCAGGACTTTGCAAAGGCCGTAAGTCCAAGAGTCAGAAAGACTAAGGAAACGCCTAAAGCAGAGCCGCAGGCAGAAGCGCAGGTTTCTGAAGCACCAGTTGAAGAACCGCAGGAATAAGCAATAGTGAAAGGAGGAACTGAGCCATGTTGATGCCAAAGCGCGTAAAACATAGAAGAGTTCATAGAGGTAGAATGAAAGGCGTAGCTACCAAGGGTAACAAAGTTACTTACGGTGAATACGGACTTGTCGCTACAGAATGCGGATGGATTACTTCGAATCAGATCGAAGCTGCTAGAATCGCAATGACAAGATATACCAAAAGAGGCGGCAAGGTATATATTAAAATTTTCCCACACAAGTCAGTTACTAAGAAACCGGCAGAAGTTCGTATGGGATCCGGTAAAGGTGCTCCTGAATACTGGGTAGCAGTTGTAAAACCGGGCAGAGTAATGTTTGAAATTGCAGGCGTTACGGAAGAAGCAGCAAGAGAAGCTATGAGACTTGCAAGTCATAAACTTCCTGTTAAGACTGACTTCGTTCTAAAAGGCCAGGAGAAGATAAAGGAAGGTGAGGCGTAATGGATCTAAATAAAATGAGACAGCTAACAGATGTTGAACTCAACGCTGAACTTGACAAGATGAAAAAGGAACTGTTCAATCTCAGATTCCAGCATGTTACAGGACAGTTGGAAAACCCTGTAAAGATGAGAGAAGTGAAGAGAGACATTGCCAGAGTTAAGACAATCATCAGAGAAAAAGAACTTGATAAGGTTCAGGCATAATCGAAAGGAGGATGTGAAATGGCAGACGAAAGAAACAGAAGAAAAACCAAAGTCGGCGTTGTTGTAAGCGACAAAATGGATAAGACTGTTACCGTTGCAATCGAAGATTTCGTAAGACATTCTCTTTATGGAAAAGCTGTAAAGAGAACCAAGAAAGTAAAAGCTCATGATGAGAATAACGAATGTAATATCGGTGATAAAGTTAGAATAATGGAGACAAGACCTCTATCAAAAGATAAGAGATGGAGACTTGTAGGTATCGTAGAGAAAGCGAAATAAGGAGGCGCCGGATCATGATTCAGACAGAAACAAGATTAAAGGTTGCCGATAACTCCGGCGCAAAAGAACTTCTTTGCATCCGTATACTGGGCGGAACGAGCCGTCAGTATGCGAATATTGGAGATGTAATCGTTTGCGCGGTTAAAGATGCGACCCCAGGCGGCGTTGCCAAGAAGGGCGATGTTGTCAAGGCTGTAGTGGTAAGAACAAAGACCGGAGCCAGAAGAGCAGACGGAAGCTATGTTAAATTTGACCAGAATGCAGCTGTAATTATCAAAGACAAGAACGATAAGACTCCGGTAGGAACGCGTATTTTCGGACCTGTAGCCAGAGAGCTGAGAGAAAAAGGTTTCATGAAGATCGTGTCACTCGCACCGGAAGTACTATAGGAAGGAGTAACGAATGCGTATTAAAAAAGATGATATGGTAATCGTTATTACCGGAAAAGATAAGGGCAAGACCGGAAAAGTTCTAAAGGCTATGCCTAAAGAAAACAGAGTAATTGTTGAGGGTGTTAATGTTCAGACTAAGCATCAGAAACAGACTCAGACTGCAAGAGCGGAAATCAAACACATCGAAGGTCCTATCGATGTTTCCAATGTTATGTACTACGACAGCAAGAGCAAAGAAGCAGTAAAAATTGGATATGATTTCAAAGACGGTAGAAAAGTTAGAGTAAACCGTAAGACGAGAGCGGTAATAGACTAAGAAAGGAGGAGAAGGTTTTGACAGCAAGACTAAAAGAAAGATACAATAGCGAAGTTTTCAAGTCCATGATGGAAAAATTCAAATATAAGAATGTTATGGAAGTTCCAAAGCTGACTAAAGTAACCATAAACATGGGACTTGGTGAAGCAAAGGAAAATGCCAAGGTTCTTGAATCAGCAGTGGCGGAAATCGGACTTATTGCCGGACAGAGGCCTGTTATCACAAAGGCTAAAAAATCCATCGCTAACTTCAAGGTTAGACAGGGAATGCCGGTGGGTGCAAAGGTAACGCTTCGCGGTGATAACATGTACGAATTTGTTGATAAGCTCTTTA
Organism: uncultured Clostridia bacterium; assembly: GCA_945830395.1. Classification (GTDB taxonomy): domain Bacteria; phylum Bacillota; class Clostridia; order Peptostreptococcales; family Anaerovoracaceae; genus Aminicella. Next base: position 69,755 of record CALZYE010000006.1, on the reverse strand, counting down.
ACATTTCTCTTCCTCGCGTAAGAGACTTCAAGGGTGTAAGTAAGAACTCATTTGACGGAAGAGGAAACTATTCCATGGGTCTTAAGGAACAGCTTATTTTCCCTGAAATCAACTACGATGATGTAGATACAGTTAAAGGAATGAACATTGTATTCACAACAACGGCTAAGACAGACGAGGAAGCTCAGGCGCTGCTTGAATTTCTGGGAATGCCGTTTGAGAAGTAGAAGGTAGGAGGAAATAATGGCTAAGAAAGCTCTTAAAGTAAAGCAGCAGAGAAAACCTAAATACTCTACTCGCGGATACACAAGATGCAGCATTTGCGGAAGACCACACTCGGTACTCAAGAAGTATGGAATTTGCCGTATCTGCTTTAGAGAACTTGCTTACAAAGGAGAAATTCCCGGCGTAAAGAAAGCAAGCTGGTAAAGTTATAATATTTTGTGAAGGCGGGCCGAAGACAAGGCAATTCTGTTTCACAGAATTGGGTTAGGGCATAGGCGGTAGATTACAAGCTGCTCAAACAAAGGAATGTTTTCGCAGGTAATCCTCGCACGAGACCTACCGGCAATTCTGCTTCACAGAATTGGGTTAGGGCTTCGAACCACACAAGAAAGGAAGTATAGAATTATGACAATGACAGATCCAATTGCGGATATGTTAACAAGAATTAGAAATGCTAATTCTGTTAGACATGAATCTGTTGAAATCCCTGCTTCAAAGATGAAGAAAGCTATTGCGCAGATTCTTCTTGATGAAGGCTATATTGCGGGCTATGAAGTGGATGACACAACAGTACAGGGCACCATCACAGTTACACTTAAATATGGTGCAAACAAGGAAAAAGTTATTAGCGGAATCAAAAAGATTTCAAAGCCGGGCCTTAAGGTTTATGCTAAGGCTAATGAAGTTCCAAGAGTTCTCGGTGGACTTGGAATCGCTATCATTTCCACATCAAACGGAATTATCAGCGACAAAAAGGCAAGAGAACTTGGAGTTGGCGGCGAAGTTATTTGCTATGTTTGGTAGGAGGTAAGAATATGTCAAGAATAGGTAAAAAGCCTGTTGCACTTCCTGCCGGCGTTGAGGTGAAGGTTGATGAAAACAATCTTGTAACCGTAAAAGGCCCTAAGGGACAGTTGGAGCAGCAGATTAATCCAAGAATTGAAATCGAAGTTAAAGAGAACGAAATCGTTTTCACAAGACCTACAGATAACAGAGACGACAGAGCACAGCACGGTCTTTCAAGAACACTTGTATACAACATGGTTATCGGTGTTACAGAGGGATATGCGAAAAGACTGCAGCTTATCGGCGTAGGTTACAAAGCGGAAAAGAAGGGCAAGACCTTGGTAATGAACCTTGGGTTCTCACATCCGGTTGAGATGGAAGATCCTGAAGGCATCACTACAGAAACGCCTGATGCAAATACGGTTGTTGTAAGTGGAATTGACAAAGCCTTAGTTGGAAACTACGCTTCAAACATCAGAAAATGGAGAAAACCTGAGCCATACAAGGGCAAGGGAATCCGTTACGAAGGTGAGAAGGTACGCAGAAAAGAAGGCAAGACCGGTGCTAAGGCATAGAAAGGAGTGATGCAAAATGGCAAAAGAAAGTAGAAACGATAAGCGTCTGAAAAGACACGCCAGAGTTAGAAAAAATCTAATGGGAACTCCTGAAAAGCCAAGACTTTGCGTTTTCAGATCAAGCAAGAACATTTCTTGCCAGATTATTGACGATGAAAACCACAAGACATTGGCATCTGCATCCTCGCTGGACAAAGAGATCAGCGCTGAGATCGAAAACGGCGGAAACAAGGATGCTGCCAAGAAGGTTGGCGAAGCTATTGCAAAGAGAGCGCTTGCAAAGGGAATCGAAGTAGTTGCTTTTGACAGAGGCGGATTCCTGTACCACGGAAGAGTTAAGGAATTGGCTGAAGGCGCTCGCGAGGGCGGATTGAAATTCTAACAGGAGGAAAAATAATGCGTAAAATTATTGATGCTTCCAAGCTGGATTTAAACGAGACCATCGTAAATATCAGACGTGTTGCAAAGACTGTTAAGGGCGGAAGAAACATGAGATTTTCCGTAACAGTGGTTGTTGGAGACAAGAACGGACATGTCGGAGTAGGTCTTGGTAAAGCTCAGGAAATTCCTGAAGCAGTTAGAAAAGCTACGGAAGATGCAAAGAAAAATTTGATATATGTTCCTATGGTTGGAACCACTATACCACATAGAAACCTTGGAATTTTCGGTGCAGGAAGAGTTATTCTCATGCCGGCTGCACAGGGTACCGGAGTTATCGCAGGTTCTTCTGCTCGAACAGTGTTGGAAGCAGCAGGACTAAAAGATGTTAAGGCTAAATCCGTTGGTTCAAAGAACATAGGCAACATCGCTTATGCAACTCTTGAAGGACTGAAGGGACTTATGACTGTTGATCAGGTTGCTAAGCTTAGGGGCAAGAAGCCTGAAGAAATCTTAGGATAGGAGGAGCGTAATTATGGCTAATACAGTTAAAATTACTTTAACAAAGAGTACAATCGGCGCTTCCCCAAAGCAGAGAAAAGTAGTCGAAGCGTTAGGACTAAAGAAGATGCACCATTCAGTTGAACTTGCTGATACACCTGCTACACGCGGTGCCATCAAAAAAGTTGAGCATCTTGTAACAGTTGAAGAACTATAAGATAGGAGGTGCAGAATTATGAAATTGCATGAACTAAATGCGCCTGCCGGAACCAGCAGAAACCGCAAAAGAAGAGGTCGTGGTACAGCTACGGGACAGGGTAAAACCGGAGGTCGCGGTATGAACGGTCAGAAATCAAGAAGCGGCGGTGGCGTAAGACTTGGTTTTGAAGGTGGACAGATGCCTCTATACAGGCGTATTCCAAAGAGAGGCTTTACAAACATTTTCGGAACTACATATACAACACTTAATGTAGAGGATTTAAATCGCTTTGAGGCAGGAACGGAAATTACACCGGAAATGCTGAAAGAGCTTGGCGTATTGAAGCAGGTTAAGGACGGCGTCAAGATTTTAGGCGACGGCGAACTCACAAAGAGCCTGACTGTTAAGGCTCACAAATTCAGCAAAACTGCTGTAGAGAAGATTGAAGCTGCAGGAGGAAAGGCAGAGGTGATCTAATGGAGATGTTCAAAACGATTTCTCAAGCCCTAAAGGTTAAAGAAATCAGGGGTAAGATGATCTTCACATTACTGATGCTGGTGGTTTTCAGAATTGGCTCGAATATACCGGTTCCCGGAATAAACAGAACCACTTTGGCTCAGATGTTCACAGGGGAAAACATGGGACTGTTTGAACTGTTCAACCTGTTTTCAGGGGGATCGTTCAGCAACTTCACCGTATTTGCCTTGAGCATCACGCCGTATATCACCGCATCAATCATTATTCAGTTGTTGACGATTGCCTTCCCATACTTTGAGCGTCTTGCTAAAGAGGGGATGGAAGGCCGAAAGAAGATGGCACAGATTACCCGCTATCTTACCGTAGTGCTTGCCTTAGTACAGGGACTGGGAATGACAGTGGGACTGTTCAGAAAAGCTATTGTAGCTCAAAATTGGTTTATGTTTATCGTAATCACTCTGATTTTGACTGCAGGTACAACCTTCCTTATGTGGTTAGGTGAACAGATTAATGAACACGGAATAGGAAACGGTATCTCGCTGATAATTTTCGGCGGTATAGTCGGAAGAATCCCGGCAGGGGTTGCAGGACTTTGGAATAAGTATAATGATGGCGGAATAACAATTGTTACAATGCTGATATTCATCGCTCTTGCAGTATTGGTGATTGTAGGAGTAATTGAAATCCAGCAGGGTACAAGGAGAATTCCGGTTCAGTATGCGAAGCGGGTTGTCGGAAGAAAAATGTACGGTGGCCAGTCCACTCACATTCCGCTGAAAGTAAATCAGGCGGGAGTTATTCCGATAATTTTTGCACTTTCCATATTACAGTTTCCTATTACGATCATGTACTTCTTCCCGGGAACTGCTTTTTACTCGTTCTGTGAAAAGTATCTTTCACCGGCCGGAAGCCCCGGGGTTTGGGTATATGCAATATTAAACATCATGTTCATCATTTTCTTCAATTACTTCTATACGGCGGTTACATTTAACCCTATGGAAGTTTCACAGAACATGAAGGCAAATGGTGGATTCATACCGGGGATCAGACCCGGAAAAGCGACAGTAGAATACCTTAGCAAGGTAATGTCAAGACTATCTATTGTCGGTGCGCTATTCCTGGCAGTTATAGCCACACTGCCTACAATCATTTCCCAGTATTCTGGACTTGATATAAGATTCGGAGGCACATCGCTTCTGATCGCTGTAGGTGTGGCGCTTGATACCATGAGACAACTTGAAAACCAAATGGTAATGAGAAACTACCAAGGATTCCTGAAGTAAAATATAACTAGTGAAATAGTAAGGAGAAACAGAGATGATAAGAACTATTTTATTAGGACCTCCGGGAGCGGGCAAAGGAACGCAGGCTGTCAGCATAGTTGACAAGTACGGGATTCCTCATATTTCTACCGGAGATATCTTTAGAGAAAATATCAAGAATGGTACAGAATTGGGCAAAAAAGCTCAGGAATACATTAATCGCGGTGAGCTTGTGCCGGATGATCTGGTTTGCGACATCGCAACAGACCGTCTTCTAAAGGATGACTGCAAGAACGGATTTTTGCTTGACGGATTCCCAAGAACCGTATATCAGGCGGAAAAATTGGATGAATTCTTAAAAGCCTGCGGTCAGAAACTGGACAAAGTTCTGGATTTAGAAGTTGAAGAAACAGAGCTGATGAAACGCCTGACAGGCCGCAGGGTTTGTAAAGCCTGCGGTGCAAGCTTCCATGTGGTGAATATTCCGCCTAAAAAGGAAGGAGTTTGCGATATCTGCGGAGGCGAACTGCTTCAGCGTCCTGATGACAACGAAGAAACTGCAAAAAATCGCATTGATGTGTATCGTAAAGAAACATTCCCTCTTGTCGAATACTATGAGAAAGCGGGAAATCTTGCGAAAATTGACGGAGCAGCAAGTCTTGAAGATACCTTTAAGGCTATCGTTGAAGCTTTAGGAGAATAACAAGTAATGATTGTAATTAAATCATCACAGGAAATTGAGTTAATGCGCAAGGCCGGAAAAGTGAATGCAGAAATCTTTGAAGGTCTTCGCACTTTTGTCAAACCCGGCATAACTACCCTGGACATCGACAAGTATGTAGAAGAAGTCATAAAAAAACGGGGTATGATCGCTGCCGAAAAGGGTTATTGCGGCTTTCCCGCAAGTGTATGTACATCTGTAAATGATGAGGTTGTACATGGGATTCCAAGCAAGGACAGAGTTCTTCTTGACGGAGATATTGTAAGCGTGGATTTAGTCGTTCAATACCAAGGCTATATGGCTGATTCATGCAGAACCTTCGGTGTTGGAAGTATAAGCGGGCAGGCCCAAAAACTTATTGATACAGCGGAAAAGTCGTTTTTCGAGGGCATCAAGTATGCAAAGGAAGGATACAGGCTTTTCGACATCTCACATAGGATTCAAGAAGTTGTAGAAGGGGAAGGATTCGGTGTAATTCGCGACTATACCGGACACGGAATAGGAACGGAAATGCATGAGGATCCTGCAATTCCAAATTACGGTAAAGCTGGTAAAGGTCCCAGACTCCAAAAAGGCATGACCCTTGCCATCGAGCCTATGATTGTGGAACATTCTTATGAAACTGAAACACTTCTCAACAACTGGACTGTTGTAACGGAAGATGGCGGCTTGGCCGCACATTATGAGAATACCCTGGCCATCACAGATGGCGAGCCGGATATACTCACGATTTAAAGGAGAGGTATAAAACATGGCGAAAAAAGACGTCATAGAAGCGATGGGAACAGTGGTAGATGCACAGCCAAATGCCATGTTCAAAGTCAAGCTGGAAAATGGTTTTGAAGTGCTTGCACACATCTCAGGCAAAATCAGAATGCATTATATTAGAATTCTGCCGGGGGATAAAGTAAAGGTAGAGCTTTCACCTTACGACTTGACTCGTGGAAGAATCATTTGGAGAGATAAAGGACATTAATGGCATTAAGGCTGAGGGAAACCCAGCCCTTGCATAAGGAGGTTTTAAAATGAAAGTAAGAGCTTCAGTAAAACCGATCTGCGAAAAATGTAAGGTAATCAAGAGACATGGCAAAGTCATGGTTATCTGCGAAAATCCTAAGCATAAGCAGAGACAAGGTTAATAACACTTTATAAAAAGTGTTGGCAAGTGGAATAGAACCGGGACTTCCACCCAAGATTAATTTATTTTTTAGAACGCCTGTCTATATCACCCCGGCAAGTGACGGAAGATAGGAGAAGGAGGAAACATATGGCACGTATAGCCGGTGTCGACTTACCAAGAGACAAAAGAGTAGAAATCGGACTAACCTATATCTACGGAATTGGCAAAACATCAGCAAAAGCAATCCTCGCAGAAGCAGGTATCAATCCTGATACAAGAATAAAGGATTTGACAGAGGATGAAGCCGGTAAAATCAGAAAAATTATCGAAGCTAAGTACTTAGTTGAAGGTGATCTGAGAAGGGAAGTTTCCATGAACATCAAACGCCTGATGGAAATCGGAAGCTACAGAGGAATCAGACACAGAAGGGGTCTTCCTGTAAGAGGACAGAAAACTAAGACTAATGCAAGAACACGCAAAGGTCCTAAAAAGACCGTCGGTAGAAAGAAAAAGTAAAGGAGGACTAAAATGGCTAAAGCAGGAAAGAAAACTGTAAGAAGAAAAAGAATCCAGCGCAAAAACATTGAAAAAGGCCAGGCACATATCCAGTCCACCTTTAACAATACATTAGTTACGCTGACTGACATGGAAGGAAATGCCCTTTCATGGTCAAGTGCAGGATCACTGGGATTCAAAGGATCCAAGAAATCCACCCCATTCGCTGCTCAGATGGCTGCCGAAGAAGCAACCAAGGGAGCTCTTGAACACGGACTTAAGACAGTTGAAGTTTATGTTAAAGGTCCCGGTTCCGGAAGAGAAGCGGCAATCCGTGCATTGCAGGCTGCAGGTCTTGAAATCACAATGATTAAAGACATTACACCTATTCCGCACAATGGATGCCGTCCACCGAAGAGAAGAAGAGTATAGTAGAGGGGAGGAAAACATATTATGGCAACAAACAGAGATCCTATTTTAAAAAGATGCAGATCACTTGATATTGATCCGGGTCATTTGGGAATCTTTAAGGAGTCCAAGAGACAGCCGAGAAGAAATATGAGAAAGATGAGCGAATACGGCCTGCAGCTTCGTGAAAAGCAGAGAGCTAAGTTCATCTATGGAATGCAGGAAAAGCAGTTCAGAAATACATTTGAAAAAGCAGCTAAGAAAAAGGGCATGACCGGTGAGAACCTGTTGGTTATGCTTGAATCAAGACTGGACAATGTTGTTTACAGACTTGGTCTTGCATTCACAAGAAGAGAAGCGAGACAACTTGTAGTACATGGACACTATACTTTGAACGGAAAAAAAGTGAATTCACCCGGTCTTCAGGTAAAAGCCGGAGATGTAATCAAAGTCAAGGAAAAGAGTCAGAGTTCCCCTAAGTTTAAGGAGCTTAAGGAACTTCAGGTCGTTGTACCGTCATGGCTAAGTGCTGATGCAGATAAGCTGGAAGGTAAAGTTGTTGCTCTGCCTACCAGAGCAGAAATCGACACGCCGATTGAGGAACATCTAATCGTCGAATTGTACTCCAAATAATTAGTTAAATGTTCGTTATTTGTTTGGATACGAAAGGGAGGTTTTTATCATGATAGAAATCGAAAAACCAATGATCACAAAAGAAATCGGCGAAGATGGTTGCTATGGAAAGTTCATTGTAGAGCCTTTAGAAAGAGGTTACGGAACAACTCTTGGAAATTGCATGAGAAGAATTCTTTTAAGCTCACTTCCGGGAGCGGCGGTAACTTCTGTGAAAATTGATGGTATTTTACACGAATTTTCAACAATTCCGGGTGTAAAGGAAGATGTAACCGAAATTATTCTTAATCTGAAAAAACTGGCGGTAAAGCTTACCGGTGATGATACAAAGAGAGTTATTATAAATGCGGTTGGACCGAAAGAAGTCACAGCGGCAGATATAATTGGTGATGCGGAGATGGAAATCTACAACCCTGATCTTCATATCGCAACACTGGAAGAAAACGCTACTTTGGTAATGGAAATCAATTTGGCTAAGGGCAGAGGATATGTCACAGCCGAAAAAAATAAGACAGAGGATACACCGATTTCCGTTATCCCTGTTGATTCCATTTATACACCGGTTCGCAAAGCAAATTTCACTGTTGAGAATACAAGGGTAGGTCAGGTTACAGACTATGACAAACTCATCCTTGAGATTTGGACAGATGGTTCAGTTTCTCCTGAAGAGGGAGTGTCGATCGGCGCAAAAATCATGCAGGAGCATTTAAACCTGTTCATCGAGCTGGATGACAGCGCGGATGCTTTTGAAATCATGATTGAGAAAGAAGAAGATCAGAAAGAGAAAGCTTTGGAGATGACCATCGAGGAGCTTGAACTTTCGGTAAGATCCTTCAACTGTTTGAAGAGAGCTTCTATTAATACCGTAGAAGAATTGACAGAGCGTACCGAAGATGACATGATGAAAGTTAGAAATCTCGGTAAGAAATCTCTCGATGAGGTTAAGAATAAGCTTGAAGAACTGGGTCTTGGACTAAAGCCCGGCGACGAGTAATATACTTAGCGACATATCATGTTCCAAAGAGGCATGCGCCTTGTAATTTACATTGATATGACAACGATTTAGAAGAAAGGAGCATTGAAATGCCAGGATACAGAAAACTGGGCAGAAATACGGCTCACAGAAAAGCAATGTTGAGAAACCTTGTTACCGACTTGCTTCGTGAAGGAAGAATTTCCACAACCGATACGAGAGCAAAGGAAGCCGGAAGAATTGCCGAAAAGATGATTACATTGGCAAAGCGTGGAGATCTTCATGCAAGAAGGCAGGTACTGAGCTTCGTATATGACGAAACTGTAGTAACTAAGCTTTTTGAAGAAATCGCACCTAAATACGCTGAAAGAAATGGCGGATACACAAGAATTCTTAAGCTGGGACCTCGCAGAGGGGACTGTGCCGAAGTAGTATTTCTTGAACTTGTATAACAGAAATTAAAAGAGCAGGTTTTGAAGTCATTTAATGAGATGACTCCAAAAAGTTGTACTTTTTAGGCGTAGCAGTTTTATGGCTGCTGCGCTGTTTTTGTGCAGCAAGGCTCACAAAAGAATATGGCAAGGGATTTTCAAAATTCGACTTGAATTTGTGAATTAACAACATATTTTTTAAAATAAATTGACATAGTATCTAAAAATAGGTTAAACTAAAATATACGGTATTGAAATGGGGTAAAAAGTAAAACTGTGTATTAGGGGGAACTTATGGATACATCTGTTTTGATGATGCTTGATCGAGCAAGCAAAAATCATTTTGATAAAGTAGCATATCGCAATGGTGAGGAGAGCCTTACCTTTGGGGAACTGAGGAAACTCACGAAGGCTGTGGGTTCATGGATAGCGAGGAAGCTCCCGCCGGAAAGTCCGGTATCGGTTTTGGCAGGAAGAAGTGTTATAACTCCTGTTTGCTATATGGGAGCTGTTCAGGCGGGATGTTTTTATGCTCCCATGGATTCTGCCATGCCTATTGCCAGATTGAACCAAATTCTCAAGGTAATAAACTCCGAAATTATGTTGGTATCGAAGGATAATCTTGAACTTGCAAATTCTTTGGAGTACAAGGGGAAGATTGTCGCTGTAGAGGATATTTTGGACACGGAGGCGGACGAAGCCCTGTTGGCTTCTGCCGTAAACAATCTGACGGAGTATTCGCCTTTATATGCTATATTTACATCAGGCTCCAGCGGCGTTCCCAAGGGAGTGATTACATCGCACCATTCTCTCCTTTGCTATCTGGACGGACTGAATGAAGTATTGGGATTAACGGAAGAGGATATTTTGGCAAATCAATCTCCTCTTGACTATATTGCAGCGGTGAGAGATATATATTTGCCTCTTATGACCTTTGCGGAAACGGTAATAGTTCCTAAAAATGAATTTGCCATGGGGGCGCAGTTGTTCGAAACCTTGAACAAATATAAAGTGTCCACTATATGCTGGAGTGCTGCGGGCATGGAAGTTCCGGCAAAGCTTGGGGCATTTGAAGAGGTTGTACCTGAGTATCTGAACAAGATAGTGTTTTCGGGGTCGGTATTTCCCGGAAAATATCTTAAAATATGGCAGGAAAATTTGCCTAAGGCAAGATTTATAAATCAATACGGTCCCACTGAAGCTACCGCATCATGCACTTACTATGAGGTGAAGGAAAAGGTTACAGAGGAGACGGTGCTTTCAATAGGAAAGCCGTATAAACACTACGGTATTTTGCTTCTTGACGAGGAGAATAATGCCGTTCCTGAAGGAAAAGAGGGAGAAATCTGCGTTAAGGGACCTTGCCTTGCTCTGGGGTATTACGGAGATGCAGAAAGAACCGAGAAATCCTTTATCCAGAATCCTCTCAACAAAAATTACAGGGAACTGATTTACAAAACAGGTGATTTGGGAAGAATAGAGGCCGATGGAAATCTGACCTTCATAGGAAGAAAGGACAGACAGATAAAACATATGGGGCATAGAGTCGAGCTTGCAGAATTGGAGCTGACGGCACTTGCACTGGAGGGTGTGGAGGAATGCTGTGTTCTGTATCACGCAGACAAAAAACATCTGTATATGTTTGTTGCAGGCAGAGCGGAATCAAAGGATATAGTTTTGCATTTCAGAAAGGTTATGCCGCCTTTCATGGTTCCGAGAAAGGTTATAAAACTGGAGGAAATGCCGAAGCTGCCTAACGGCAAAACGGATATGCAGAAGTTAAAGATTTACTTTAAGTAACATTGAATATTTTAAGAAGTATTGAATGTAGAGTGAGCGAATATACCATAAAAAGTTTAAACATATATGTAATGGGGAGGTTGCTATAATGAATGAAGTATTGGAAATTTTGACGGACTTGCGTCCGGATGTTGATTTTAAAGAAGAAAAAGCGCTGGTCAGCGATGGAATTTTGGACTCCATAGATATTATTTCACTGGTTCAGGAGTTGGACGATGAGTTCGACATTACCATCAAACCGGCGGACTTGGTTCCGGAGAACTTCAACTCCTTGGAAGCAATTTCAAAGCTGGTGGAAAGACTGATGGAAGACTGATGAGCGCAGATATAAAGAAAATTTGTACAGAGGTCTGTTCTCCGGCGTATGTTTTTTCAGAGGAGGATTTTGAAACAAGGGCGAATTTGGTTAAGGAAACTTTCGGTGAAAATGTGGAGCTATGCTTTTCCATCAAGGCAAATCCATTTTTGCTCAGCGTGATGCCTGAGGCATTTTCCAAGGTGGAGGTATGCAGCCCCGGCGAGCTGGAGGTATGCAAGAGCCTTGAAATTTCGCCTGAGATGATTATTTTCTCCGGTGTAAATAAGTCTGAGGAAGAGGTTAGGCTCGCCCTCGAGTACGGCGTGAGAAACATAACGGCAGAGAGCAGGAGGCATGTGGAATACATCAATTCATGTGCCGTGAAAATGAATGTAGAGTGCGATTTACTCCTGAGACTTTCTGAGGAGAGTCAATTCGGAATAGACGGCGAAGAACTTTTGAGCTACATAAAAAACAGAAAAGAGTATAGGGGCTTTAAAATCGCCGGCATACATTATTTTACCGGAACTCAGAAGAGAAGACCGAATGCGGTAATCAAAGAAATTGACAGATTCATGACATATATCGACAGGATAGAGTCCGAAACAGGTTACAAAATAGACAAGATAGAGTACGGAACAGGGCTTGCTGTGGATTATTTCAAAGAGGATGCCATGGAAGAAGAAAAGGCGAGACTTGGAGAAATTGCTCCTAAGATTCGGGAGCTTTCGCAAAGAGCGAAGCTCACCGTTGAGATGGGAAGGTTTTTTGCAGCACCTTGCGGATATTATGTTACGGAAGTAATGGATACAAAGGTGAACGACGGCATCCGTTATGCAATCCTTGACGGCGGAATACATCAGGTAAAGTATGATGGACAAACTCAAGGCATGCAGATTCCCAAGATAACTCATGTGAGAAGAGGTTTATCCGGGGAGAAAACAGGCAAGGGTTCCGATAAATGGACGCTGTGCGGAAGCCTTTGCACCACGGCGGATGTTATTTCGCGTGGCGTGGAATTTACCGATTTGCAGTTTGGGGACTTGCTTGTTTTTCACAGAACAGGGGCGTATTCCATGGACGAGGGAATTGCACTGCTTCTAAGCAGAGATATGCCTTCAATATATATACTGGACAAGTCCGATGAGCTGAGAAAAGTGAGAAGTAGGGTGGATACCTATAAGTATCATATTCCTGACAATATTTAAATTACAGCAAAGGGAGAGAGGGAGAGAGATATGACATATACATCGTTCATGTTTGCGGTGTTTGCCTTGCTGACGATTCTATTATATTACTTGATACCGTCAAAAAAATATCAATGGGTGGTACTGCTTGCAGCAAGTTTTGTTTTTTATATGTACAACAGCTACAGGTTTGCATTTTACATAGTTTGTACCATCACATCAATATATTTTGCGGCAAAATACATTGAAGATTATGCTCTCAGAACTAAGGAGCTGGCAAAGCAGAAAAAGGGAGAACTCAGCCGCAGTGAAATTAAAGAATTTAAAAAAGAGCGGAAGAAAAAAGAGCAGTTTATTCTTGCCATTGTTTTAATTTTAAACTTCGGCATTCTTTTTGTACTTAAGTATTATAACTTTATGGTGGGCGGACTTTTTGAGGTATTAGGATTTTCAAAGGGTGAAACCCCATTCATAAAACTCCTTTTACCTTTAGGAATCTCATTTTATACATTTCAGGCCACAGGGTATTTAATAGATGTATACAGAGGCTTAGCGAGGGCGGAAAGAAATTTCTTCAAGTTTGCTCTCTTCGTTTCATTTTTTCCACAGGTTATTCAGGGACCCATCAGTGAGTTTGAACAGCTGGGCAATCAGCTGACACAAGAGCATAGGCCGGAATGGATAAGGTTTAAACTGGGCAGCCAGCTGATTCTCTGGGGTTTATTTAAGAAACTGGTTATTGCGGACAGAGCAATTTTCTTTGTTCAAAAATGTACCGGTAATTATGCTCAGTATAACGGGCTCATAATATTGTCTGCGGCAATTATATATGCGCTGCAGCTTTATACGGACTTTTCGGGAGGGATAGATATTTCAAGAGGAATTGCAAAGATTCTTGGAATAGATATGATCGATAACTTCAAAAGACCGTATTTTTCTCAATCTCTCGGAGAATACTGGAGAAGGTGGCACATAAGCCTTGGAGCATGGATGAAGAAATATGTGTTTTACAGTTTAGCCATGTCGTCTGCCGCTATGAAACTGAGCGGCATCGTCAAAAACGGAGGGGAAAAACCTTCTCCGGTAAGAACTCATTTGGCAAAGACTTTGCCGTCGTCCATCGCGATTTTTGTAGTGTTTATGTTTGTGGGACTATGGCACGGTGCAAACTCAAAGTATGTAGCTTTCGGCGTTTGGAACGGAGCGGTTTTGATGTTGTCAATGCTTCTAAAACCGGTATTTTTGCGAATGAACGAGATTTTTCATGTAAAGGATGCTTCATTTTTCTGGAAGATATTTCGTATTCTGCGAACATTCATACTGGTTTTGGTAGGATATTATTTTGATATAGCAAGAGACTTTAACAGTGCTGTGGATATGATGGCAAGATCCGTGTCTGACTGGAACTGTAATCTCTTTATGGAACAGCTGCCGGGAATGCTGCCACAGATTCAAGACCATATTATAATTCTAATTGCAAGCATCATATTGCTTATTTTCAGCATTTTGCAGGAGAGAAAAGACGCAGAATCTCCGGGAGAGCTGACTCACTGTCATAGTGCGCTACTTCAGTGGACAGTCATCTTCATAGGAATTTTATTGGTTTCGATTTTCGGAGTTTATGGAACGGGAGCCGATCCCGCTGATTTCGTGTACATGCAATTTTAAATATATCGATGGATTTAGGTGTAATTAAGTATGAAGAAAATATATAAAAAGAGGATAATAGGGATAGTTCTGATGCTTGCAGCTTTAACTGCATTGTTTTTTCCGCTCCAGGAATATTTTGGAAACAGAATAACTCACAATCATTTGAGGCTTGAGGGGTTTTACTTAGAAAAACCCGACTCACTTGACGTTGTCATTATGGGGGCAAGCGAGGTGTATTACGGATACTTTGCCAATGAGGCTTACCGCAATACCAAGGTTACAAGCTATCCGTATGCTTTTTCACATAATCCGGTGACCCTGTGGAAATACGAGCTAAAGGAGATACTCAGGCAGCAAAAGCCTAAGGTTCTTGTGGTTGAAGTGAACGGTGCGGGATACGGACGGGAACCTAAGATTAAACACAAAAAAAGCAGAAAAATAAAGAGGAAAAAAATTAAGAAGGTAAGCGGCAGAAAACGCAAGTTATACTCTGAATTAGCCATCAGAATATTAGAAGACAACATGCCGGAATCCGATAATAAAAGACAGATGTTGAAGGATTTGTCACATGTTCGCAAGGACAGCATGCTTGATAAGTGTATTCCGTTTTTAAAGTTTCACGGACAGTTTTACGACAATATGAGTGAGGATTTATCTGAAATGAGAAAACGCGGTAACGCCTCTATGAAAGGTATTTTTTCAAGAGTAGGCTGGCGTAAACAGAAAAAGGAAATTGAAGTTCCGAGGGATTTAAAGTCCATACCCATGGACCCCACAGCGGAAAAAAGCTTGAAGGAGTTTATCGCAGTTTCCAGGGAGATGGGAGTAAAAAATGTTTTGTTTGTGAGATTCCCTCATAAAATAACGGATGAAAAGGGAATAATCAACTACCAAAGATACTTAAGGATTAAAGAAGTTGTAGAGGCCTCAGGCTGCCAATACGCAGATTTCACAACTCTTAGAGAAGAGGCGGGGATTTCTTCCGAGAAGGATTTTGTGGACAGGGAACATCTGAATGCCAACGGCGCAAGGAAGTTTACAACATTTTTAAGCAGATATATACAGGCTAAATACAGGTTAAAAAGCACTGTATTGCCTAAAGATGAAAAAGAGAAATGGGATAAGGGCACGAAATATATAGATGCGTATTATAAGTATTATAATGACTATCCTAAAAAACACAGCAAACTTAAGGTACTGTACAAAACATTTCCGGAAAGCATATCGGTCTTAAAGGGACTGAAACAATATATGCAAAAATAGCAAGGCATACTTATTAAGCCTATGCTTTTAGGTTAAATCTATCTTGAAGAAGGGAGATTACAGTGACCAAAAGAAATATAACGATTATATCAGTGGTTGTTTTAGCAATAGCAGTGTTGATTATAGGATTACTTATTAAACAGAAGTCAGGTGCTGCTGGTTATAAGGACTATTACAGTGCAAACGACACAAAAGGGACAAAGATTGTAAAGCTGTGGATTGGAACACGAAAAATGCAGGATGCGCTTGGGGAGAAAAGTCTTTATCCGGAATACTACAGGTAGGTCAAAACCATGGAAATTAACGGCGCAAAGAAAGAAGAAATCCTGAAGAAAACGGAGCAAGATATAATTGAAAGATATGCCCTATATCGTAATGCAAAAAATAAGGGGTTTTATGCTTCAGACAAGGAAGTCAGGCGTCATGTGGATTTTGTGATTTCGGAAATGAAAAAATCAGATGATTACAGCAAAATTGAAGTGATATATGAGAAGGAAGGCACTACTTTTGAGAAAGAATACAGAGCAAATATCAGATGGAACAGATTTGATGCAACCATAAAAAAATGGGAGAAATACTTTATCAAGAAAGCGTCCAAGAACGGAGCTGCTGCAAGCATAGAAAAAAAGAGGAGGGGTATAGTAGCTGCCTATAAAAAGACTGATGAATATGAAGCTCTTGATAAAACCTTAAAAGAATGCAAAAAAGTATTAAATCGGTACGGTGGAAATTATGAGGAAATAAAGAAAAACGGCGAAGCTTTAATACCGTGAGCCGTCACATGCAAGAAATCGGGCGAGGAGAAAATCTCCTCGCCCGTATGAGTTAACGATCTGTTTAAACCATATTTTCGAGGTTCACCCACATATCGAAGTCTTCCTCTGAAACAAGACCAAGAGATACGGCGGTCTCTTTCAATGTTTTGCCTGAGGTATAGGCTTCTTTTGCTATTTTTGCGGCGTTCTCGTAGCCGATATGAGTGTTAAGGGCGGTTACCGGCATCAGAGATTTTTTCAAATTGCTTTTGATTTGTTCTTCATTAGGTCGAATTCCCGTAACACAATTCTTATTGAAGGAAATTATGGCATCAGAAAGAAGATTTATTGACTCAAGATAGTTGTGTATTATAACCGGCATGAAAACATTCAGCTGGTACTGTCCTTGAGATGCGGCAAAGGCGATAGCAGTGTCGTTTCCCATAACCTGAGCGCATACCATAGTCATAGCCTCACATTGAGTCGGATTAACTTTACCGGGCATTATGGAACTTCCGGGTTCGTTTGCGGGAATTATCAGTTCGCCTATTCCGCACCTCGGACCGGAAGCCAGAAGTCTGATGTCATTGGCTATCTTAAAGAGGTCCGTTGCAAGAGCCTTGACTGCGCCGTGGGCAAATACAAAAGGCGATTTTGATGTCAGGCTGTGAAATTTATTCCCCGCTGTTCTGAAAGGCTTGCCTGTAAGTGCGCTGATTGCTTCAGCAGCTATTTTATCAAAGTCCTCAGGTGCATTTAGGCCTGTTCCCACTGCAGTTCCGCCTAAGGCAAGCTCTCTAAGATGTGAGACAGCCGATTCCATCATATAAATATCGTGAGAAATCATAGAGCGCCATCCGCTTATTTCCTGCCCCAAAGTCAGCGGGGTTGCATCCTGAAGATGGGTGCGTCCCGTTTTTATGATGCCTGAGAATCTTTTTTCTAAAGAAAGTAAGCTGTCGTGCAGAAGTTTTGCAGAGGGCATCAATCTATCTTCGGTGGCAATTAATGCGGCAATGTGCATGGCGGTTGGGAAAGTATCGTTGCTGCTTTGGGATTTGTTTACATCGTCGTTGGGATGGAGAATTTTGCTTCCTGCAATTTCGTTTCCTCTGCCTGCAATGACCTCATTCACATTCATGTTGGACTGAGTTCCGCTTCCTGTCTGATAGATTACGAGGGGAAAGTTTGCGTCCAGCCTTCCCTCTGAAATTTCATCGCAAACCTTGGCTATCAGTTCTGATTTTTCGGAGTCCAGAACTTGAAGCTCACAGTTTGTAATTGCACATGCTTTTTTTAGAATTGCAAAGGCTCTTATGATTTCCCGAGGCATCTTGACATTTCCTATTTTGAAATTTTCAAGACTCCTTTGAGTCTGGGCTCCCCAGTATTTATCAGCGGGTACTTTGATTTCACCCATGGTGTCATGTTCTATACGAAAGTTTTCCATTTGATTACCTCTTTTCCCTCTATCTATCATTTTCTTTCCAGGCGCTTGAAACTGCCTTTGCAACCTCTTTTACCACGCGGGGGTTGAAGCCGTCAGGCAGGACATAATCAGGTGACAGCTCATTTTCGGGGATTACATTTGCAATGGCAAGGACGGCGGCCTTCTTCATGTCCTCTGTTATTCTCTTCGCTCTGCAGTCAAGCGCTCCGCGGAAAATCCCCGGAAAGGCGATAACATTATTCACCTGATTTGCAAAGTCAGAGCGTCCGGTTCCCACTACGGCAGCTCCTGCAGCTTTTGCAAGGTCCGGCATTATTTCGGGAACGGGGTTTGACATGGCGAAAACTATGGGATTTTCCGCCATGGACTTAATCATGTCCTCAGTTACGATTCCCGGCTTTGAAACCCCGATAAAAATATCGGCACCTGCCATGGCATCTGCAAGACTCCCTTTGATATTGTGTTTATTTGTAATTTTCGCCATAGCTTCCTGCTGCGTATTGTTATACGGTGCCCCTTCGTATATGATTCCTTTGCTGCCGCATAGTATTATATCCCCAAGGTCAAATCTCATGAACATTTTTGCAATGGAAATTCCGGCAGCGCCGGCGCCGCTGAAGACGATTTTTAGATTTCCGGCTGTCTTTCCTGTGACTTTGAGAGCATTGAGAATTCCTGCCGTTGTGATAATTGCAGTCCCGTGCTGATCATCATGAAATACCGGAATGTCACACATCTCTATGAGCCTGCGTTCGATTTCAAAACATCTGGGTGCGCTTATATCCTCAAGATTAATTCCGCCGAAGCTTTTGGATATATTGTAGACTGTGTTTACTATGGTGTCGGTATCCTTTGAATCTATACATATCGGAACAGCGTCTATATCGGCAAAAGCCTTAAAAAGAGCGCATTTTCCCTCCATTACAGGCATCCCGGCACAAGGACCTATGTCCCCAAGACC
Source organism: uncultured Clostridia bacterium (assembly GCA_945830395.1). Lineage (GTDB taxonomy): Bacteria > Bacillota > Clostridia > Peptostreptococcales > Anaerovoracaceae > Aminicella. The sequence goes on along the minus strand of CALZYE010000006.1, from coordinate 51,207 downwards.
AAGAACCGCCGTACCGTCAGTTATTACGGCAACCAGATTTCCTTTCCCGGTGTAGGTGTATGCCAGAGATTCATCTTTTTCTATCTCAAGGCAGGGTGCGGCAACTCCGGGAGTATAGGCGACAGAAAGCTCCTCCTTGTTTGTGATGGGGACTTTTGTCTCCACTGAGAGTTTGCCTTTCCATTCCTCATGCTTTTTGAGTGCAATTTCTTTGTAATCCATGTTTTCCTCGTTTCTGAATGCGTTATATACTTTATAGATTGTGACCCTTTTGAGGTGATTAAATTGTGCGCTGCTTAAATTTCCGTGACTATTTAAGCCGTAAGACTTGTTAACTTTACCTAAATTATTCTACCATAACCGGAAATCTTTTAAAAGCATAATGAAGCTATAAACGGCCGGATAAAAATGGGTTTACATAGGCCCGAAAGACTCAAGCACGGTGAACGGGATATTTTACAGTTTGATTAATCTGTGGTTATTGACACAGGCAGTATATGCGTTTATAGTTTTTGTAGGAGGTTAAAAAATGACTTTAGGATATGAAAAAATGTCTTTTCTCGGGAGTTCGACGCCCTTAGAAAAGATGGAAAATATATCTTCCGAATTTGGAGCAGGTTTCTATCTGAAAAGGGATGATTTGACGCCCTACGGAACAGGAGGAAACAAACTGAGGAAGCTGGAATATCTTGTGAAAGACGCTAAAAATCAAGGAGCGACAGTGCTTTTGACAGTTGGCGGAGCGCAGACTAATCATGGGAGGCTCACCGCGGCAGTCGCCGCCAAATGCGGCATGAAATCTGCTGTAATTGCGGTGGATGAATACCCGGGAGAGCTTTCGGCGAACTTGCTTTTGGACGGAATCATGGGATGTGATGTCTACCTTGTAAAGCCGGACTCGGAGAAGAAGTATGGAGAGCAGCTGAATGCGGCAATAAATAAGGTCACAAGGTCTTACGAGGAAAAAGGCGAAAAGGTATACTTCATTCCGATGGGCGGTTCCAACGAGGTTGGGGCATTGGGATATTACGACTGCGCGGTAGAACTTGCAAAGCAAATAGACGATATGAACATTGAAAATCCCCATATCGTAACTACTGTAGGAAGTCTGGGAACATATATGGGTCTTGCCATGGGTATCGCTCATGAGAATATTGCCGCAAACCTTACGGGAATTTCCATAATGCCGTACAAGGATGTGAAGGAATCAGCACTGAAACATTACATCAGCTGTACCGAAAAATTCGGACTGAAACCTGTGCTTTCAAAGAAGGATTTCAGCATTTTGACAGACTATGATTACGGAGCTTACAATAATCCTGTGAAAGAAGTGAGAGATTCCATCTATCACATGGGAAGCAGGGAGGGAATTATATTGGATCCCTGCTACACGGGAAAAACCTTTAATGCTGTCAGAAAACTTGTGGAAAAGGGGTACTTTGCCAAAGGTGAAAGTATTATAATGATACATACGGGGGGAATTCCGGGGATTTATACAAAGCATCACAGACTGGAAATGGAAAAAGAGCTTATGGGTAAAATCCATATTATGTAGGGGGAATAATGAAGACACACGCTATTATACCGATTTTCATACCCCATTTGGGATGTCCTTACGACTGTATATTCTGCAATCAAAAGGCTATAACGGCAAAGCAGAAACCCCTGCCCGCAGAAAGCGTGAGGACAACGGTTGATACATGGCTGTCGACGCTTGATTCTGTGCCGAACAGGGAAATTGCTTTTTACGGAGGAAGTTTTACCGCAATTCCGATGGAGATGCAGAGGGAGTATTTGAAAATTGCCAAGGAATACAAGGACGGGAAGAAAGTAGAGAAGCTTCATCTCTCCACCCGCCCCGATGCTATAGATGAGAGAATACTGGAAAATCTGAAAAACTATGGAGTGGATGTAATAGAGCTGGGGGTTCAGTCCTTTGACGATGAGGTTTTAAGACTTAGCGGAAGAGGCCACGATGCTCAGGTCATATACAAAAGCGCGGAGCTTATAAAAGCCTACGGATTTCAGCTCGGGATTCAGCTTATGATAGGACTTCCCAAAGACAGCTTGGACACATGCATTTTTTCCGCTGAAGAGACGGTGAAAATCGCTCCCGATATTGCACGGCTTTATCCTACGGTGGTAATCAAAGACACGGAGCTTTATAATCAGGCCTTGGAGGGAAGATATGTACCGCTGAGTGAAAAAGAGGCGATTCTAAGAACAAAGGAGATGTATAAGATCTTAACTGGCGCCGGCATTAATATAATCAGAGTCGGTCTGAAATCCAGTGATTTGATTGCGCCTGGTGGACTTATGGGGGGAGGAGATTTCCACCCGGCATTCAGACAGCTTGTGGAGGGTGAAATTGCCAAAGAAATAATTGAAGAAAGGCTGAGGAATCTGTTAAAGGCAGAAAAAAGTGAAATGCAAATAGGCGATGTATCTTTTTTTGCAAATCCTGCGTCCTTTTCAAATATGGTGGGAAACGGCGGCAGAAACAAAAAGTACTTTGCTGAAATATATCCTAAACTGAACATAAGATATAAGGTTTGTAATGATTTGAAGCCGGGGTGCTTCGATGTTAAAATAACTAAATAAGGAGAAGTTTATGAAGGAAATAAAGAAAGCGGTTGTAACTGTTATAGGAAAAGATATGGTGGGGATTCTATCCAGGGTATCCACTGCCATTGCCGGCGGAAATGCCAGTGTAATCGAAGTATCACAAACCGTTCTTGACGGATATTTCTGTATGATTATGATTGTGAATATTACCGAAGCCACATTGGGATTTGAGGAGCTTAAGAACTCAATTACAGAATCTGTTCCCGAAATGAAAGTTCATCTCATGCACGAAGATATTTTCAACTCAATGCACAGAATATAGGGAGGACTTTTATGTTAAATATGCAGGACATTATGGAAACCATAACCATGATTCAGGATGAAAACCTTGATATACGAACCATAACCATGGGAATATCGCTGATTGACTGCGCAGATGCAGACATCGAAAAATCATGCAAAAAGGTTTACGACAAAATTTGTTCAAATGCAAAGGATTTGGTTAAAACAGGTGAACTTTTGGAAAGAAAGTACGGTATTCCAATCGTAAATAAACGAATTTCAGTAACTCCCATTTCACTTCTTGCAGGAGTCAGCGGAGGCGATCCGGTGGAATATGCAAAGACCCTTGACAGGGCGGCGCAGACTGTGGGAGTCAACTTTATCGGAGGATATTCGGCGCTGGTTCAGAAGGGATTCAGTGCAGGAGATAAGAAGCTGATTGAATCTATTCCGAGAGCACTTTCAGAGACGGAACTGGTTTGTTCTTCTGTAAATATCGGATCTACAAAGGCGGGAATAAACATGGATGCCGTAAAGCTTATGGGTGGCATCGTAAGGGATACCGCGGAAAAAACAAAGGATAATCAGTGTATAGGCGCGGCGAAACTGGTGGTTTTCTGCAATGCTGTTGAGGATAATCCTTTCATGGCAGGAGCCTTTCACGGCTTGAGCGAACCGGACACAGTACTTAGCGTAGGGGTATCGGGACCCGGTGTTGTGCGTTCGGTTTTGGCAAAGATGCCTGATGAGGCACCTCTCAATGTGATTGCAGAGGAAATTAAGAAGACGGCATTTAAAATTACCAGGGTAGGTCAGCTTGTGGGAAGTGAAGCTGCGGAAATTCTGAAAGTTCAGTTCGGCATTATAGACTTATCACTGGCGCCGACTCCTGCAGTGGGAGATTCCGTTGCGCATATTCTGGAGGAAATAGGCCTTGAACAGTGCGGGGCACACGGAACTACCGCAGCCCTTGCAATGCTAAATGATGCGGTGAAGAAGGGCGGACTTATGGCAAGCGGCAGCGTAGGCGGACTTTCGGGAGCGTTTATCCCTGTCACCGAAGATGCCGGCATGATAGCGGCAGCGAGAGAGGGAGCTCTTTCCATAGAAAAACTTGAAGCTATGACGGCTGTTTGCTCTGTAGGTTTGGACATGATAGTTATTCCGGGAGATACAAAAGCGGAGGTGATTTCTGCAATAATTGCAGATGAAGCGGCCATCGGAATGATAAACTCCAAGACCACTGCAGTCAGAGTTATCCCTGCAATAGATGTTCCTGAAGGAACGGAACTTGACTTTGGAGGACTCTTAGGCAGCGGACCTGTTATGAAGCTTTGCGGCAAGTCGCCGGCAAAGATGATTAACAGAGGAGGAAGGATACCTGCACCGATGCAGAGTTTGAAGAACTGAGCATGCATGAGTATAGGATAAATTGAAATAAAACCGCCGTGTTTCCCAAAAGGGCAGGAAACACGGCGGTTTTGTCTTTAATGTGAAGATGCCTGCGGAAGGTATAAAGGTTCTATCCGGTGAAGCTTATTGCTAAATGAATTTACGGCTGTTTTATTTCCAGAACCTTATAATTCTTATCTTCAACGGCTGACTTCAGCTCATCATCCGAAACCTCGGATGAAAGTTTCAATACGGCATTTCCGCTTTTATGGCTGACATGGGCATTTTCAACGCCTGTGATACTTTCCAGAGTGCTTTTTACTGTGGCTTCACAGTGAGGGCACATCATACCTTCAATTACCATTGTTTTTTTCATAATATCAATCTCCTTTTTATTAAAATCATAATGTAAGCTGTTTAAGTTATTTCTATATGCATCGGAGGAGTCCATAATTTCTTCAAAAGAAGGATTTCCCACAGAGCCTGCCGGATTTTTCACAGTTCTGTCTTTTGTGCTGTCATGAACATCAAACAGGTTTAGGCGAAGAGCATTGGCTATGACGCAGAAACTTGACAGACTCATGGCTGCAGCGCCCAGCATAGGATTCATGGTCCACCCTGTGAGATGGACATAGGCTCCTGCCGCAACCGGAATCAGAATAATATTGTATATGAATGCCCAGAACAGGTTTTCATGGATATTTTTCACTACTTTACGGCTCAGCCTGAGGGCAGCGGTAACATCTGTCAATTTGCTGTTCATGAGAACCACATCGGCAGCATCCAGCGCCACATCGGAACCTGCACCTATGGCAATTCCGATGTCAGATCTGGTAAGAGCGGGGGCATCGTTGATACCGTCTCCCACCATTGTAACCTTTCCATGCCGTTTCAGTCTTTGAATTACATTATCCTTCTCACCGGGGAGAACCTGGGAAATTACATGGTCAATACCTGCTTGAGAAGCTACAGCTCTTGCAGCTTTGTCGTTGTCTCCGGTAAGCATTACTACCTTTATTCCCATTTTTTTCAGCTGAGAAACGGCAAGCCTGCTGTCCTCTTTTATGGAATCCGCAACGGCTATAATTCCTACAAGAGTATTGTCCCTTGCAAAGTATAGACATGTTTTCCCCTTTTCGGAGAGCTTATCGGCAAAGAAAACACTGCTGTCAGTTTCTGCAAATTTACTTATGAAATTAAGGTTGCCGCCGCGAAGTATATTGTCATGACTTTTTCCTGAAAGTCCGTTTCCGGATACTGCCTGAAAGTCCGATATTTCAAGCGGACTTAGACCGGATTCCCGTCCTTTTTTTACGATTGCGGAGGCTATAGGATGTTCGCTTTTGATTTCCAGAGAATAAGCTAATTCCATAAGCTCCTTTTCCGTGGCGCTTCCCAAGGGCAGAATATCAGTTACAACGGGACTTCCTTTTGTTATTGTTCCCGTTTTGTCAAGGACTACTATTTGTGATTTCCCCGCTCCCTCCAGAGACTCTGCGGTTTTGAATAAAATTCCGTTTCTTGCGCCTTTTCCGTTACCTACCATTATGGCAACCGGGGTTGCAAGTCCCAGTGCACAGGGGCAGCTGATTACAAGAACCGAAATTCCCCTTGCCAGCGAATAGCCGATTTCGGCTCCGGCAAAAATCCATGCGAATGTTACCAAAACAGCTGTTCCCAAGACAAAAGGAACAAAGATCCCTGAAATTTTATCCGCTATTTTTGCGATTGGAGCCTTAGTTGACGCGGCATCGCTTACCATTTGAATTATCTGAGCCAGCGTCGTGTCATCACCGACTTCGGTAGCCCTTGCCTTGATGAATCCGCTCTGATTTAATGTGGCGGCGGAAATCTTATCCCCTGACGACTTATCTACCGGAATACTTTCACCGGTAAGGGCTGATTCGTCAACTGCGGTAACTCCCTCTGTAATTATGCCGTCTGCAGGGATATTTTCTCCGGGTTTGACTATGAAAATTTCCCCTACCGAAATGTCGTCGATTGGAATTACCTTTTCAGCACCGTCTCTGATTACGGTTGCTCTCTTGGGAGCAAGCTTCATAAGCTCCTTGAGCGCATCGGTGGTTCTTCCTTTGGATATGGACTCCAGCATTTTTCCAACCGTTATCAGGGTGAGAATCATTGCCGCAGCTTCAAAGTAGAGGTTATGCATATCCACGGGAAGTTCATCGATATTTCCGAAGCTGAGATCCGATGTCATCTTGAAGAGAATCAGCGTACTCCAGAAAAAAGAGACGGAGGCCCCAAGGGCAACCAGAGTATCCATATTAGGAGCAAGATGAATGAGCCCTCTGAAGCCGGATATAAAGAATTTTTTATTTATCAGCATTACGATGAAGGCAAGTATCATCTGAACCAAAGCTATGGCTGTATAATTTCCGTGGAAGAAGCTTGGAAGAGGAAGTCCCAACATTCCGTTTCCCATGGAGAAGTACATGAGTATCAGAAGAAATGATGCAGATAAAAGCAGTCTCCTTTTTAAGACCGGTGTTTCTCTGTCCTTCAGGGCTTCTTCCGCTTCTGAAAGGGAGCCGGTGAGTTTATTGTCTGTATTGTCATCGTTATGACCGCGAAGAACGGCTCCGTAGCCGGCATCCTCCACAGCTTTTATAATTTTCTTAGGGTCTTCGCCGCCCTCCACTGCCATGGTGTTTGTCAGAAGATTTACTGAGCAGGCGGATACATTAGGCAGTTTGGATACGGCCTTTTCCACCCGCACTTGGCAGGCAGCACAGCTCATTCCCGTTATATTGTATTGTCGTTTCATTATATCTCCTTTCGCAGCTCGCATATTAAAGATTGAAAGTTTAAAAGGCAGGGGCTTTCTATATATAAGCATATAATTGAAAAAGCCCATTTTTTCCGTTATATACAAGGTTATTACAAGGTTATTTCATAAGCTTATCCATGATTTTTACCAGCTCATCAATGGTTTTACGGTTGCCCTCTTCAAGATCCTTTACAACACAGCTTTTCAAATGGTTGGACATGAGAACTCGGTTAAAACTGTTTAAGGCAGCCTTTGCGGCGGCAGACTGAATGAGAATATCGGGGCAATATGCGTTTTCTTCAACCATTCGCTTTAGTCCCCGTATCTGACCTTCGATGCGATTGAGCCTGGTGATTAAATCTTTGTATTCCTTTTCATCGCGATTCTTTTTCCTGGTGCTGCAGCATGATTTATCTTTATCCATATTCGTCCTCACTTTATTATGTTACTCTCAGCTAAGTATTATATGCGTAGTATATACCCCATGGGGGTATATGGTTAAACATGAATTGTTAATCAAAAAAACTAAGCCGTGTTTGCCGCTATAATTTACTGCATAATAAAAGACCATGTCTTATGGTAAGATTGAGATGACCCAAAAGTTTGACTTTCAGGTCATTTTACATGGTCTTTACATATTACACGGTCTTTATATATTTTATATTTTTTTAAGTTTCTAACCAAGAAGGGCTTTATACCATTGGGTGTTAGAGAAGAAGAAGGTGCTTATCTGCACAAATACCACAACTGCCATGAATACAGGTGCAATCCAGCGAAGACAGAAGTCTACGAACTTTCTTGTTTTGTACGGAGAACTGCTTGCTACCTCATCGTGTATGAAATCTCTGCGAACCCATCCAAGAAGTATAGCCGTAATCAAACCTCCAAGGGGCATGAGAATTCCTTCGCCGCCAAGGTCAAACACATCCAGCCAGCTTCCCAAACCGAAAGGCTTCCACATATTCGGGTTTCCTCCAAGGTTGTCTAAAGCCACCAGGCTGCTTCCGATAAGGGTTGTAATAGTAATTCCCAGAACAACCAAAGGTCTGTTGGCGCTCTTGTTTCTCTTGATACGAGAGTCCATTATTGCTGAAATTCCGCCTTCCATCATTCCGATTGATGAGGAAAAGGCAGCAACGAATACCAATGTATAGAATATGAATCCGAATATAGGACCTACTTTTCCCATAGAGTTGAATACGGTCTGCAGTGATACGAACAGAAGTCCGGGACCTCCTGAAGGCTCAAGACTTTCCGAGAAAACCGCAGGAAATACTGCAAGTCCTGCAAGCAAAGCGGCAAATGTATCAAGAAGCGGTACCAGCATTGCGTTTCTCTCAAGGTCTGCATCCTTTTTCATATAGGAACCGTATGCGATCAAAGCGCCGGAGGCAATAGACAGAGAGAAGAACATCTGTCCTCCTGCCATTGCAAATACCTTGAACCAGCCCGTTCCAGCAAAGATTGAAAAATCGGGTTTGAACATGAATTTGAGCCCCTCCGCCGCGTGTGGAAGCGTGCAGCACTTGACCACAGTGATTAAGAGCATCACAAACAGCAGCGGCATTCCTACGGCGCAGAACTTCTCAATACCGTTTTCTATTCCGCGGAAGACCACATATGATGTCATCATCAGAAATATGACGGTATACAAGAGAATCATCTTAGGTTCTGATACGAAGAAACCGAAGAAGTCGGAACTGTTCATGTTGCCTGCACCGAAAGACAGCCCGAATATATCTCCGAAATTTGCTATCATGTATTTGATTACTACGCCGCCGAGGACACAGTAGAAACATAGCAGCAGAAAAGGAACCAGAGTTTCAAACACTCCGGCAAATTTGAACTTTGGGTTAGCCTGGGAAAAAGCCTCAACCGCGGCTTTGCCGGTTTTTCTTCCCATAGCGATTTCTGCAAGCAAAAGAGGATAACCGATAAAGACAGCCATGAAAAAATATATAAGCAAAAAGGCAAAACCACCGTTAGCGCCCATCTTATACGGGAATCCCCAGATGTTGCCCAAGCCTATCGCTACACCGATTGCAGCCATCAGAAATCCGAAATTGGATTTGAAACTACCTTTACTTTCGTTTATCATTTTATCATCCTCCCAAAAAATATAAGTGTTTCCATTATAATTTCCATGAAGTTAGTTGTCAATGAAAAACCACAAAAAAATCAATAAAAATTTATGAAAAAACACAAAAACCACAAAATTTTCCTCAGCAGGCAGACAAGTTTTTTGAAAAAAATTTTTGTATTATGATATAATGTAGAAAGACATAAGTGTTTAGGAGAAAAAAATGAATTTTAGAAAAACCAGAGATCCCAGAGTGCCGCTTACAAAGTCCGAAAGGATTAGACGAGAGATGCTCAGGATTTTCAGCGTTACCCTGGGTGCCGCTATCTGTGCTTTTAATATAAACAGTTTTGTAAGTGCAGGAGCGCTTTTTCCGGGAGGCTTTGCAGGAATAACACTTTTGGTTACCAGATTGTCATCAAAGTATCTGGAGCTGTTTGTGCCGTATTCCCTAATTTTTTTGCCGTTAAATGCGATTTCAGTATATTTCGGTTACAAAGGTCTCGGAAAGAAGTTCACTTTCTACACTGTATATTATGTAGTTCTTTCCAGTTTGCTTACCGACATATTACCGAATGTACAAATCACAAATGATGTGCTTCTTGCCGCCGTATTCGGAGGGATAACAAGCGGCTTTTCCGGTTTGCTTTGCCTGTGGGTAGGCACCAGCAGCGGAGGCACGGATTTGTTGTCGGTTTACTTTTCGGAGAAGAGAGGTATCAGCACATGGAATTACATTCTGACAGGCAATATTATCATTTTGGTTCTGGCAGGATTTTTCTTCGGCTGGGATAAGGCACTTTACTCTATCATATATCAGTATGTTTTGGTGCAGCTCTATCATGAACTCTTCAAACGCTACCATAAACATACTCTGATTGTAATAACGGATATGCCGGAGTCTGTATATGATAAGATAAGCATAATGACCCACCACGATGCAACGCTGTTCAAGGGAGAAGGATTTTTCCTCGAGCAGAGAAAAAACATGATTTATTCTGTAGTGGAAAGCAATCAGGTGGATATGATTATTAAAGAAATAAGGGATGTGGATCCCAAGGCCTTTATAAATGTTATGAAGACGGAACGCTTGTCGGGAAGATTTTATAAAAGACCGAGAGATTAGAAATTTATAATAGATATTAGTATGATTAATAATATGCAGGAGGAAAAATGGCGGAAGTTTTGATGAGAGGCGCTGAAGTTAACGAATCCATGAAGGAGAGAATGGTTAAGCAGGTGGAGCTTTTGAAGGAAAAAGGCGTTAAGCCTGTGATAAACATAGTGAGAGTGGGAAGCCGCGGCGATGACCTTGCTTATGAGAAAGGCGCACGAAAGAGAATGGAAAGCGTAGGAATCGAGATGAGGGTTACAGAGGTCTCTGAAGATATTTCCCAAGAGGATTTTGTGGAAACTTTCAAGAAAGTTAATGATGATGATTCCGTGCACGGAATCATGCTGTTCAGACCGTTGCCCGAGCATCTTGACGAGTCTGAGATTGCAGGGATGATTAACCCGGCAAAGGATGTTGACTGCATGAGCCCTGTTAATATTGCAAAGGTTTTCATGGGGGATGAAAGCGGATTTGCACCTTGCACCGCACAGGCTGTTATGGAGATGCTTTCACACTATGAAATCGATTTAACGGGAAAAAATGTAGCGATAGTGGGAAGAAGCATGGTTGTAGGAAAACCTCTGGCAATGCTGATGATTAAGAAGAATGCCACGGTAACCGTTTGCCACACGAAAACCGATGATTTGACAGAGAAATGCAGAAATGCCGACATAGTAGTTGCGGCAGCCGGCAAGGCAGGCATGATTACAGGAGATATGCTCGGCGCAGGAGCTATAGTTGCCGATGTGGGGATAAATATAAACGAAGAAGGCAAGCTCTGCGGTGATGTGGATTTTGAAAGCGCCGAACCAAAAGCATCTTATATAAGTCCCGTTCCGGGCGGTGTGGGAGGAGTTACCTCATCCGTATTGGCAAGCCATGTTATCAGAGCCGCGGAGATTTTGAGCGAAATATGACGGAATCTGAAACCGGCAGAGCAAAATGTCATGGAGCATTTTCACTCCATGTGAAAATTTCATATAAGCGATTGACGGCGAAAACAAACCCCTAAAACAAGCCCCTTCAGATTGGGAAATTTCAATTTGGAGGGGTACTTTTTATGTAAGTGAAGAAGCTTCGGGGAGAGAAGTAATTAATCTAAAAAAAACTAAAAATCTGAAAATTTATCGCCCGAAAGTATTGCAATTAACGGAAAGGGTGCTATAATATAGGAGTAATAATTATTCTAAAATGTAATGCCAGTTATAAGGAGGTTTAATATGCTGAAAATTTTGGGAGCTATTGATGCTTGGCTTTGGGGTCTTCCATTCATCATCATTTTGCTGGGAACACATATTTTTTGTACTTTTAGGACAGGTTTTGTTCAGAGGTTTACATTCAAAGGCATAAAACTATCCGTTACACCGGATCCGGACGGCGAGGGAGAGGTCTCTCAGTTCGGAGCACTTACAACAGCTCTTGCGGCCACCATCGGCACAGGTAATATTATCGGAGTTGCGACGGCGGTAGCATCGGGAGGTCCGGGAGCGGTATTCTGGATGTGGATAACCGGAGTATTCGGTATGGCAACCAAGTATATGGAGACTGCCATGGCGGTTAAGTACAGGGAGCAGACTAAGGACGGCAGAATGATAGGCGGAGCTTTCACTGCATTGGAAAGAGGTCTTAACTCTAAATGGCTCGGAGTTATGTTCGCACTATTTGGCGCAACGGCAGCCTTTGGAATCGGATGTATGACTCAGGCCAATTCCATTTCTACATCGGTTAAACAGAACTTCGGTATAGATGAGAGATTTGCAGGAGTTATCGTTGCAGTATTTACGGCAATTGTAATAATTGGAGGAGTTAAGTCAATAACAAGGGTTACCGAGAAACTCATTCCGTTCATGGCAGCTTTCTATATTATAGGATGCATTTGGGTTTTAGTTTTAAACAAGAGTGTTTTAGGTGATTCGATAGCACTTATATTCAAATCCGCATTTTCTATGCAGGCAGGAGCCGGCGGCGTGTTCGGATATGCAGTAAGCACCGCAATTAGATATGGATGTGCCAGAGGACTTTTCTCAAACGAGTCAGGTATGGGTTCTGCTCCAATCGTAGCAGCATCGGCAAAGACGAGAAACCCTGTCAGACAGTCTATGGTTTCCATGACGGGTACATTCTGGGATACAGTGGTAATCTGCGCCCTTACAGGAATTACACTTGTAAGTTCGGCAGTTGCTCATCCGGAATTCTTGGAGTCCGGCGGTACGGACACTACAGTTCTTACATTCCACGCCTTCGGACTGATTCCTGTATTCGGCAGACCAATAATTGCAATATCCCTTGCATTATTTGCTTATTCCACCATTCTCGGCTGGTCATATTACGGAGAGAGATGTGCGGAATATCTCTTAGGATCAAAAATTATAATGGGATACAAGTTTGTGTTCGTAGCTTTGGCATTTGTGGGATGCGTAATAAAGCTCGATACGGTATGGACTATTGCAGATATTTTAAACGGTTTGATGATTATCCCGAATGTAATAGGAATATTCCTGCTCAGTGGAGTGCTTGTAAAGGATTTGAAGAAGTATGGAAACAATATTGACGATGTGGATCCTACGCCGATTCCGGTTGTCGATAGAGATATAGCGAAGCTATAAAGAGACGGTGAAGTAAGTATAGCATAGCTATAATTCCCATAATACGAAAAGGAGCCCGTAGCTTAGTGCACGGGCTTCTTTCATGGTGCAAAACGGCAGTCGGAAAGAATGATTTCATGTGAATCCGGCATCACCGTATTTATTTGAATTTTACTCATTTTCCTTTTTCTATAAGCCTTGACAGTAGTGGCATATAGCAATTATAATATATTAGATATTGCAAAAATAAAACATGCAGGAAATCCCTGTACATTTTATATAGCAACCGGAATACAGAACTGAAAAGATATTAGAAAAGGAGGTGCTGTAATGTCTCCAATTATTACTGTTATCGTTGCAGTTGTAGCCGGCACAGTCTGTGGACTTGGCGGATATATATACAGAAAGAACGTGGCGGAAAGAACAATAGGAAGCGCTGAACAGAAGGCGAAGAACCTTATTCTTGATGCAAAAAATCGTTCCGAAACGATAAAGAAGGAAGTTACATTAGAAGCAAAAGAAGAAGCGCATAAGATCAGAAATGAAGTCGACAGAGAAGTAAGGGAAAGAAGATCAGAGGTGCAGCGCACAGAGCGCAGGCTGACACAGAAGGAAGAAGCCATCGACCGTAAACTGGACGGAATCGAAAAGAAAGAAGAAAAGATTTCAAATGTGGAAAAGGAGATAAACTCCAAGAAAGAAGAAATTGACAAGATTTTTGAAAAGAAGATTGCAGAACTTGAAAAAATTTCAGGGTACACGGCGGAAGAAGCTAAAGCTCTTTTGCTTGAAGGAATAGAGAAAGAGTGCAGACACGATGCCTCTCAGATGATTAAGGAAATAGAGACGAAAGCAAAAGAAGAGGCCGACAGAAATGCAAAGGAAATTTTAACGGGAGCTTTGCAGAGGTGTGCCGCTGATCATGTGGCGGAAAGTACCCTATCCGTAGTTAATTTGCCTAATGACGATATGAAGGGCAGAATAATCGGCAGAGAGGGTAGAAATATAAGAGCTATTGAAACGCTGACAGGCGTCGATCTTATCATAGACGATACTCCGGAAGCGGTTATTGTCTCGGGATTCGATCCGGTAAGGAGAGAAATCGCAAGGCTTGCCCTTGAGAAACTAATCGTAGATGGAAGAATTCATCCGTCGAAGATTGAAGAGATGATAGAGAAAGCGAGGAAAGAGGTTAACCAGACCATAAAGGAAGAGGGGGAACAGGCTACATTTGAGACGGGAATACACAACCTTCATCCTGAACTTGTTAAGCTTTTGGGGCGTCTGCGCTACAGAACTTCCTACGGTCAGAATGTGCTGAAACATTCCATTGAGGTGAGTCATCTCTCAGGGCTTATGGCAGGGGAACTGGGTCTGGATATTAAACTTGCCAAGCGTGCAGGTCTGCTGCATGACATAGGAAAAGCTTTAGACCATGAATACGAAGGAACCCATGTGGATATAGGTATTCAGATTTTGAAAAAATATAAGGAATCTGCAGCTGTTATAAACGGCATGGCAGCTCATCACGGTGACTACGAGGCAAAGAGCATGGAGGCGGTTATAATTGCCGCAGCTGACGCGCTTTCGGCGGCAAGACCGGGAGCCAGAAGAGAAACCCTTGATGTATACATTAAGCGTTTGGAGAAGCTTGAGGAAATAGCAAATACAACGCCGGGAGTTGATAAATCCTTCGCTATACAGGCGGGAAGAGAAATCCGCATAATTGCAAAGCCTGAGGAAGTGAAAGACGATGAAATAGCACTTTTGGCGAGAGAGATTTCCAAGAAAATTGAGTCTGAGCTTGAATATCCGGGACAGATTAAGGTCAATGTTGTTCGTGAAACAAAAGCAATAGATTACGCAAAATAGAAAATTTCAGTTGCCCCGCATCCCTTGGTGTGGGGTAAGTTATTATATGAGGAAAGATGATATATTTAGATAACAGCTCTACGACAAAACAGGCAAAAGAAGTTACCGAAGAAATGGTGAGGGCCTTTGAAGAGGACTTTGGAAATCCATCGTCCCTTCACGAGCTTGGCAGAATTTCACAGAACAAAATAAATGATGTGAGAAAGCGTATTGCACAGGAAATAGGAAATAGCGAATATGACATATTCTTTACTTCAGGCGGAACCGAAAGTGACAATATGGCTGTATTCGGAGCTGCTGAGGCGAAGAAAAGAGAAGGAAAGCGGATTATAACTACAAAGATTGAACATCCTGCAATCCTTCAGCCGTGCAAAAGATTGGAGAAAGCGGGATTTGACATCGTATACCTTGATGTCGATGAAAAGGGCCTGCCGGACCTTAAGCAGTACGAAGAAGCCTTCAAAAGTGATGTGGCGTTGGTATCCGTGATGGCTGTCAACAATGAGATCGGAACTGTTTTGCCCATAAGGGACATGGCGGACATGGCGCATTCCAAAGGTGCTCTTTTTCATACAGATGCGGTTCAGGGCTTCGGCAAAATCGGCATGAAGGGCTGCGCCGCAGATTTTATATCCATAAGCGGACACAAAATTCACGGCCCCAAAGGTGTAGGGGTGCTTGCCGTAAAAAAAGAAGCCAAGTTTGCCCCATATATTCTCGGAGGCGGTCAGGAAAAAGGAATGCGCTCGGGAACTGAGAATGTAAGCGGAATCGCAGGTTTAGGCAAGGCTGTAGAGATGGCATACGACGGCATGGAACATATAGCGCAGCTCAAAGGAAAACTGCTGGAGGGGTTTAAAGCCGAAATCCCCGACATAAAGGTGAATGGAAGTGAAGAGGACAATATCGCCGTTGGAAGTATACTAAATATATCCTTTATGGGAACAAGAGGCGAGGTGCTGCTGCACACACTTGAGGCTGAGGGTATATATGTTTCCACAGGCTCTGCATGTTCCTCAAATAAAAAGGGCAAAAGCCATGTGCTTTCTGCAATCGGATGCACCGATAGAGAAATTGAGAGTGCCGTAAGGTTCAGCCTTTCAAGGTACAACAAAATTGAGGAGATTGAGGAAACTGTTGAAAAAACAGCAGCTGCAGTAAAGAGGTTTAGACGGCTGGGAAGTTTCAGATAGGAAGTAAAAAATGAATGAACAGAACATATACATTGTGAGATGCGGAGAAATCGCACTGAAGGGAATGAACAAACCTTATTTTGAAAAAACTTTGGTTGACCGCATAAGGAAAAACCTGAAAGGTCTTACGGGAGTCGAGGTAAAAAGACAGGAGGGATTGATTTTTATCAGAAGTGACAAGAGCTGTCCTTCGGAGGAAATAACCAAGCCCGTTTCAAAGGTATTCGGCGTTGCTTCCATAAGTCCGGCAGTGGAGGCTCCAAGCGATTTGGAGAAAATCGGTGAAGCTGCTGTGGAATTCATGAAAAAGCAGATTGAAGAGCTCGGTATAAAAACCTTTAAAGTTGAGGCTAAGCGCGCAGACAAGACTTTCCCCGTCAAATCCCCGGACATAGCTAAAATTATAGGCGCCAAGGTTCTAATCGGATGCAAAGTTCTCAAGGTGGATGTGCATAATCCTGATTGCAGACTTTTTATCGACCTGAGAGGGGATAGAACATACATATATGATGAGAAAATATCGGGCTTCGGCGGTCTTCCTCTTGGAACCAACGGAAAAGGAATGGTGCTTCTTTCAGGAGGAATTGACAGCCCCGTTGCGGCTTGGATGATGGCTAAGCGAGGAATGATTTTAGAGGCGGTTCACTTCCACAGTTACCCCTACACCAGTCCAAGAGCAAGGCAAAAGGTGGAGGAACTTGCAGAAATCGTGTCTTCGTACAGCGGCAAGATGAAAATGCATGTTATAAACCTGCTGCCCATTCAGGAGGAAATCGTCATGAACTGTCCCGAGGAGGAAACTACCATATTGGTTCGCAGGTTCATGATGAGGATTGCGGAGAAAATGGCAGAAAAGACAGGCTGCATGATGCTCATTACAGGAGAAAATCTGGGACAGGTTGCAAGTCAGACGGCAGAGGCTCTTGTGGTCACGGATAACTGCGTGTCCATGCCGGTTATGAGACCTCTCATCGCCATGGATAAGGTGGACATAATGGATAAGGCAAAGGAGATAGGAACTTACGAAAAATCCATAGAACCTTACGAGGACTGCTGCACGGTATTCTTGCCGAAGCATCCTGCCACAAAACCTAAACTTTATCAGATAGAAGCATCGGAGTCCAAACTTGATGTGGAAAAGCTTGTTGAAGCGGCGGTAAAATCGTCGGAAACTGTTTGGATTGACCTGTGAAATAAAAAACTTTAAGATGATATTTTTCACCAAAGTGATTCGTTTTGGAATCACATAAATTTATTGTGATTCATTTCTACAAAAAGTCAAAAATCACTTGCAAAAACTGACTAAACATGTTTAACTAATAATAGTGCTGACAGCAATTGTTAAAAAATAAACTTTCATTTTAACGATTGTCGCATTTACGCTAAACGGTTATGGAGCATCCCTTGAGGAGTAGGGACCGTTATTATAATTTAAGGAGGCATTTACATGAACTTTCAACTAACGAAGGAACAGGAATTCGTAAGAAAAATGGTAAGAGAATTTGCTGAAACCGAAGTTGAACCTATCGCTGCAGATATTGACAAGGAACATAGATTCCCTGTTGAAACTGTGGAAAAGATGGCTAAATACGGTATGATGGGTATTCCTTTTCCTAAAAAGTACGGCGGAGCTGGTGGAGATGAAGTCTCATATGCAATTACTGTAGAAGAATTGGCAAGAGTTTGCGGTTCAACTGCTGTAGTAGTATCAGCTCACACATCACTTTGCTGCTGGCCTATTTACAAATTCGGTACAGAAGAACAGAAGATGAAGTACCTTCCCGACTTGCTTGCAGGCAAGAAACTTGGTGCTTTCGGTCTTACAGAACCTAATGCAGGTACTGATGCCGGCGGACAGCAGACAAGAGCAGATTTGGACGGAGATGAGTATGTACTTAACGGTGCAAAGGTATTCATCACAAACGGCGGATATGCAGATGTGTTCGTTGTAATGGCTATGACGGATAAGACAAAGGGAACTCGCGGCGGAATTTCTGCTTTCATCGTAGAAAAGGGAGATCCGGGATTCTCAATCGGTAAGACAGAAGATAAGATGGGTATTCACGGTTCATCAACAACAGAACTTATCTTCCAGAACTGCAGAATCCCTAAAGACAGACTTCTTGCTAAGGTTGGACAGGGATTCAAGGTTGCGATGTCAACATTAGACGGCGGTCGTATCGGAATTGCTTCACAGGCTCTGGGAATTGCACAGGGTGCATTCGATGTAACTGTTGAATACATGAAAGCAAGAAAACAGTTTGGTAGAAAATTGTCGCAGTTCCAGGCTCTTCAGTTTGAAATGGCTGAGATGAAAACCAGAATTGAAGCTGCCAGACTTTTGGTTTACAAGGCTGCATTCTTAGAAGATGCCGGTGCTGATTACGGTGAAGCCGCTGCTATGGCTAAGTTATTCGCAGCTGAAACTGCAATGGCGGTAACCACTAAGTGCGTGCAGTTCCACGGCGGATACGGATACACGGCAGATTATCCGGTTGAAAGAATGATGAGGGATGCGAAGATTACGGAAATCTATGAAGGTACCTCAGAAGTTCAGAAATTGGTAATTGCAGCAAGAACTTTTAGATAAGTATAGGAGGAAATAGAAATGGCATTTAAAATTCTAGTTTGCGCTAAGCAAGTTCCTGATACAAATGAGATTAAAATCAATCCGGAAACCGGTACATTGATTCGTGACGGTGTTCCAAGTATTTTGAACAATGACGATGCTAACGCTTTGGAAGAAGCATTAAAGATTAAAGATAAGTTTGATGATGTTCATGTAACAGTAGTTTCTATGGGACCTCCACAGGCTCAGGAAATGTTGTTTGAATGTATTGCTATGGGTGCAGACGAAGCTATCTTGCTGTCAGATAGAGCAGTCGGAGGTTCAGATACATACGCAACATCAAATGCGATCGCTGCAACAATTGAAACTTACGGCGAATTTGATTTGATCTTTGCAGGAAGACAGGCTATCGACGGAGACACTGCTCAGGTAGGTCCTCAGATTGCCGAAAAAATCAACATTCCGCAGGTTACATATGTTGAGAAATTTGAAATTTCACAGGATATGAAGGAAGTAACTGTTCACAGACAGCTTGAGGACGGTTATGAAGTACTTAAGGTTAAGACTCCTTGCATGCTTACATGCATAAAGGAATTAAATACTCCAAGATACATGAACATTGGCAGAATTTTCGACGAAAAGGATATCAAGGTTTGGAGTGCTGATGATGTCAAGGTTGACAGAACAATCGTAGGTTTAAAGGCATCCCCGACAAATGTATATCGTTCATTCACACCAAAGCCAAAGGGAAAGGGTGTTACTGTTGAAGGAGATACAGAAAAGGATATCGCTAAGAACTTGCTCATCGATCTTAAGAAGAAGCACGTTATTTAGGAGGAGGATCAATAATCATGGCAAATAATTTTGACGATTACAGAAATATTTGGGTTTTCGTTGAACAGCGTGAAGGAAAACTCATGAATGTCGCTCTTGAACTTTTAGGAGAGGCGACAAAACTTGCTAAGGACATTGACGACACAACTAAAGTTTGTGCTTTGCTTGTTGGTGAAGGTGTAGATGGTCTTGCAAAGGAATGCTTTGAGTATGGTGCAGATGTAGTTTACTATATCGAAGATGCTATGCTGAAAAACTACACAACAGACGGCTACACAAAGGTTATCGTTGATGCGGTAAATGAACTTAAACCTGCAATTTTCATGTATGGTGCTACACATATCGGAAGAGACCTTGCACCAAGAGTTGCAGCAAGACTGAAGACAGGTCTTACAGCTGACTGTACGCACCTTGATGTATCAGTTGCTGAATACATTAAGTTTGCAGAAGCAAATACAACTTTGAACACGGCTACGCTAAACCCTGAAGATCCTGATAAGGGACTGAAGATGACTCGTCCTGCATTCGGTGGAAACCTGATGGCTACAATCATCTGCCCTAACCACAGACCTCAGATGGCTACAGTTCGTCCGGGCGTTATGCAGAAGATTGAGAAGAGAGAAGGAGCTACAGGCGAGATCGTAAGAATCACTCCTTCTATCTCAGAATCGGATCTCAGAGTTGAGATTGTTGACATCGTTAAGTCTGCTAAAGAACTTGTTTCTCTGACAGATGCGGACATCATCTGCTCCGGCGGTCGCGGTCTTGGCGATGCTGCAGGATTTGACCTGATAAAGAAATTCGCTGATAAGGTTGGCGGCGTTGTAGGTGCATCCCGTGCTGCTGTTGACTCAGGTTGGATTGATCATTCACACCAGGTTGGACAGACAGGAACGACCGTTAAGCCTAAAATCTATTTCGCTTGCGGAATTTCAGGAGCTATCCAGCATTTGGCAGGTATGCAGAACTCCGACATCATCGTAGCTATCAACAAGGATGCAGATGCTCCTATCTTTGAAGTTGCTGACTACGGTATCGTTGGTGACCTATACAAAGTTATCCCTGAACTGATTGAAGAATGGGACAACGCAGAAGCTCTGTTTGACGCTTCAGAAAAATAAGAATGACTTGCATCAGCAAAGCTTAAAATGACTAAAGCAGGGGAGTGCGTGTGCACTCCCCTGTTTTGCTAAAACGGGGAGGAGAATGTAATTTAAGCTATGTGCAAGTGTTAAGGTGTAGTTGTTAATCTAAATAAAAGCGAGGTTTTATCTAAAATATGTGTGTCTTAAATATGTATTTTGGCACATAGATATTGAGAAAACTGTCAAGTAATATTTCTGCATGAGGAGGTCGAATGATGAAAAGAAACAGATTAAGAATTTTTACCGGTATTGTCATAGCAATTATATTGATTGTTGGCGCAATTCCGGTGAGCGCAGCGACAGAGAAACTTACGCATAAGGTTGTGTCAATTTCAAATAATGAGAGCTATACAAATACACAAGCTTTTGCCGTTGGGAGCAGATATGCTTATTATATTCAGAGATATAAAGGTGAGAAAAACCATTATAAACTTTACCGTTCAGATATTGAAGGGAAAAACAAGAATCCTGTAGAAATCAAAGCAATAAAATCTTCGGATGCATGTGCATTTGGTCATGCAAATGATATGGTTACATTTTCACAGAAAGGCAATACTCATCTACTGGTTACAACATATGAAAACGATAATAATAAGGCCAATAAAGATTTGACTAATATAGAGATTTATAAAAGTAAGGAAGGGAAATTAACTTACAAGGCAGTTGGACATTATAAATTAAAGCTACACGGAAAAGTCGTTAAAGTAGGAGGGGTAGATAAATTATCCTCAAAAGGAACGATTTATACTTTCATAGTAAAAATTGCAAAGAATATATATACAGTATCAATTGATGTTTCAAAGTCAAGGGAAACGGCAAACCTAAGATATATAGGAACTTTAAAATTTGGGAAAAAATATGATGATTATATTAGACAGGGTATTGAGTTTTCTGATGGGAAGTTATATGTTCCTCTTTGGGCAGGTCACTCAAATGCAAATGAATCTGTAATTTTGAAATATAACTGGAAAGATGTATTGAAAAATAAGACAGCTTCCTATGAAAAGTGTTATGTGGCAAAGAGAACCGACTTAAAGACATTTGAGATTGAAGGCTGCAATGTATTGAAAAATCGACTTTATTATGCGACAAATGGAGGATATGGTAAAAAGCAATTTGACGAGATTGGGTATTTTAAGTTGTAAATGGAGATTATGGAAATTTTTCTGTGAATTGCTAAAAAGTTTGCAAAATGACGATAATGGAATTTAAAAAAGGGAGGAGCCACAATCCTCTCTTTAAAATTGCAGATGTAAATAAAATTATTGTACTATTTTGCTATTTTTGAGATAGTATTGTATAATTAAAAAAGTATTTTTATATGAAAGCGATTTGATTCCGGAGGAAAATTGGGAGTAAAAGATTTGCGATATTAAAGAGTGTTATGTAGATACATTTGTAATTGACTATGCTTGATAGGGGAAATTTGATTTTTGGAAGAATATTGATACACCGTTTACTTGCATAGAACTCCTGAAACCTCGATAATACAGATTAAGAGAGGGCTTAAGAAATAGTTAATGCCTTTATAAATAATAAACAGTGGTGAATCTATGAGCCATTTAAGTAAAATGAAATATATTGCTATTGGCATGTGCATGGTTTTGGTTTCCTCATTGCTTGTTTCTTGCAGTGTGGATGGTGGTGCAAGTAAAACAAATAAAGGAAATAAGGAGACAAAAATCACGGGGAAATCTGTTAAATCACAACATTTGAAGAAGCTAAAAAAACTTGATTATAACAGCAGATGCATCCATGTGTATGATTTGACAAGTAATACGGTTATATTTGACCGTAACGGTGGGAAACGAATGCCGGTGACATCCTTGGTTAAGCTTATGAATTGTAGGAAAGCCCTGCAGATAATGTCACAAAAAAATATAAAACTGAGTGATAAAATCAAATTAGATGCAAAGGTGCTAAAATTAACGCTAAAACAGGGAGAAACCTCTTCGGACTATGTGCAAGGTGAAAAACTGAGATATAAGGACTTACTTTACGCCATGATGCTGAGATCGGATGCAGACAGTGCAAAAACAATTGCCATAAGGCTCAAGGGGAATGCCCAAAATTATGTAAAAGAGATGAACCTGGAAGCTAAGAAGCTTGGTTTAAAAGATACTGAATATGTAAATGTCGATGGGGCGAAGAAGAAAGGGCAATATAGCACGGCGAGAGATGTAATAAGACTTTTGCGTATTGCAATGAAGGATAAAAAATTTTATAAAATTATTACAACTGCAAGTTATAGGTCCGGAAGAACTCCCCAACATCCTCAGGGGGTGAAATGCAGTAATACAACGGTAAAGCGGTTTAAAGAATACAATAATAGCAAATTCAAGGTTATAGGTGGTAAATATGGCTACTCGCGTTCAGTTGGCAGAACTGTTGTTGTAGTGGCTAAAAAACATAAAAAAATATATCTTATCGTTGTTATGGGCAATAAACATAGGAAAGATAAGGACAAATGTACGAATGAAAGTATTGGAGATGTATTGAAGATTATGAGAAACATTTAGTTAGGGGTTAATAAAATGAATAAGCTGCAAAACAAACTGTACGAGTTATTGACTAAGTTTGAAAGAATTTGCAAAAAAAATAATATTACATATTATTTGGGAGGTGGAACAGCCTTAGGCGCAATCAGGCATCATGGCTTTATTCCGTGGGATGATGACATTGATTTATACATCGATAGAGAAAATTTGCAGAAGATAGTAGATTTTAGAGAGGAGTTTGAGAAAGAAGAACTCGTATATCTGGATCATTCGCTGTATAAAAATTATAATAACTGTATATGCAGATTGGTGGACAAAAAAAGCACAATGATGATTCCTTCCAGGATGATAGATGATCATCCTAAAGGTTATTTTTTGGAATTGTTTATTATAGATCCCATGCCATTTGATCCTAAAGAAAAAATTCAGTGGAGGAAAAAGCATTGGATATACACAGAACTGATAAATACTAATTTTAGGGTGGCAAATTACAACATATTTGAATATCTTGATAAGGATTTATATAATTTTTATTTAGCACGCTGTAAATCTGAAGGGAGAGAGCAGCTCTTAAAAGAATTGGAAAGCGAGCTTTTTACGATTGATATAGACGAAAGCGATGAATATTGTCTGAGGTGGGGAGGCAATGATGTTCGCATAAAAAAGGAATGGGTAGGACCACCTAAGTATGTTTCCTTTGAGCAAACAGAACTTCCCGTACTGCCGTATGCAGAGGGTGCCTTAAGAGCCGAATACGGTGAGTCTTGGATGTATATTCCTGAAATAGAGGAACAAAAAATTCATGATATAATATCTGATGATAAAAAATCCTATTTAGAATATGTGCAGATATATAAGGGGCTTATAGACAAACCTAAGCTTATGGAAGCCTACAGAAAAAGAAAATATCTATCTCCCAAGGTTTATTTCAAATCACTGGAAATATTAGAAAAACAGCAAGCTGCGCATAGAGTACATGTAGTAGATAAACTTGAAAAATACGGAAAAACATTGGAAGAACTTGACCGTATGGAAAAAGACGGCGATTTTACCGGGATTGAAAAGAATTTTGAGATTTGGTATAGGCTGCAGTTCAGCTTGATCTTCAACCGAACAAAGTCATTTCTGAATATAGGCGATGAGAATTTGTACTATGCGTTATTACCGTTGATAAAGAAAGGCGACTACATACCTGCAAAGGATGTTTTATCATGGAGAGCGAAAAAACTGCCGGTAACCGGGAAGTTAAAAAAATTAAGTGATTTCTTAAACATTATAAGTGAATTATACATTAAATTTTATGATAATGAACTTAAAAATGAAGAAGATTTAATTTTAAAGCTGGATGAATACTGTGAAACAATAGAATCTTATGATGCGGAGTATCTTAAGGTAAGTTTTCTATATTGTCAAGCTTCAGCAGATAAAAATAAACTTGAACGCTTGGAGGAGCAAGTATACAAGCTTTCAATTGCTTATAGAGACAGAGTGGAGTTTACAGGGTTGCTTGCAGATATTAAGTTTGACTTGTGCAGAATTGAAGGTTTGGTAGAACTTTATAATGAGGTTAGAGAAAACACCAAAAATGGAATGCTGTTATTACATGTTGATGAAAGATTAAACGCGCTTACGGGGAGAAAATATGACGAAAGCACAACAGAAAATAATTCAGTTATTGAGAGAAATTAAATCTATATGTGACGAGAATGGTTTGGAATTTTTTTTAATGGGTTCATATGCATTGAGAGGCTTTAGAAGCGGAGCATTTGAATCAGAATCGCCAACATTAGAAATAGGAATGCTTTATAAGAATATACTTAAATTGAAGAAAATCATTGAAGAAAAAGATCAGAGCAATAGGTGTATGGAATCTCTGTATTCAAATTCAAAGCTTAGAGCTAATATATTCAGGTATGTTGATTGTGATAGTCTATACTGGAGATTAAACAATCCCCTAAAAATCAAAGAAAACGGTATTGCCGTCAGCATTATTCCCATTTATTCTCAAAATGTAGAAGAGCGCTTTTCAGTAAGCAAATATATTTATTATTATTGGATTAAGAGAAAATTTAGGAAGGGTTGGTTCTTAAAGAAGCTGCCTAAAAGAATTGGAAGAAAATATGAAAGTTTTCTCAGGTTGTTGATGCTTAGCTCATTGGAAAAACTGGAAAAACATGCAACACTGAGTGACAAATTATATTATAGGAAAAACTCTAATTTGAAAAAAGTTGTTTTGCCGCAAGATATATATTCAGAGACTCAGACAGTCCTGTTTGAAGAAGTGGAATGTAAAATCCCGTTAAACTGTGATTTGTACTTTAATGCTACATTAGGTCCTGAATGGAAAACTAAAATATATAATTCAAAGGAAATAAATAAGAGTACAATTATAGATGCAGAATACTCGTATGTGGAATACAGAAAAGCCTTGAAAAGAAGTAATGTTTCGGGGAATATAGGTAAAGATGTAAGAGAACTGAATAAGACAAGAACACCGTTAAGAAGGTATAATAATTTTATAAAAAGTCAGTGGGAGATTGTAAAGAAATGTTTTGAAGATATTAATTAACCTTAAAAAATGTGGAATAATGTGGAGTATCATGGGACTATAAAAATAAAATCCATGGTATTGAGCTTTGAAGCTTTAACGATATAGATTGAAAAGAATTTAATCTGATGAGGAGGATTTAATGAAGAGAGTTATTACATACGGAACTTTCGATTTGCTGCATTACGGACATGTTAATTTGCTCAAAAGAGCCAAGGAGTACGGAGATTATCTTATAGTAGCCATTTCAACAGATGAGTTTAACTGGAATTCAAAGAACAAGAAGTGTTACTTCAGCTATGAACAGAGGAAGAATTTGGTTGAAGCCATTAGATATGTTGATCTTGTTATTCCGGAAGAAAATTGGGAGCAAAAAATTAGTGATGTCAAAGAGTATCATGTGGATACATTTGTTATAGGTGACGATTGGGAAGGGAAATTCGATTTTTTGAAGGATCAATGCGATGTGGTATATCTACCAAGAACTCCTGAAATTTCAACAACTCAAATTAAACAGGAATTAAAAAAATAGTTTTGTTGAGATGTACAGTAAAAATGCACATCTCAATTTTTTATATGATATAATGATGTATAAATTCGTCATGTGAGGGAGATATTATGTCAATAAAGAAGAAGTTGAAATTGCTGATAAAAGGTTATGCAAAGAATCACAAGACCTTCAGAAAGTTTGCCAAAGTAATAAACTATAAATATAAAACGGCAAAGTATTTAAAAGGAATTGAAAATATAAAGACCGATAAAAAATTGATCTATTTCAACAGCTTTAAGGGTAAAAACTATAGCGATTCTCCACGAGCTATATATGAGGCCATGTTAAAGGATGAAAGATTTGAGGATTATCGTTTTGTGTGGACCTTTGATAATCCTGAGGAGTATGTTTTCTTAAATGAAAATAAGAATACCGATGTTGTAAAGAGGCTTAGTGAAGGGGAAATAAGGGTAATTAAGACTGCAGGCTATTGGATTACAAATTACAGGATGCTTGATTTTTATATCCCTAAAAAAGATCAAGTTTATGTGCAGTGCTGGCACGGAACCCCCTTGAAACGATTAGGTTTTGATCTTAGAAATAGTGCAAATGCAATGAATTCGGATGAGGAAATATATGAAAAATATGTTCGTGACACAGAAAGATTTAAATATTTTATTTCTCCAAGCAAGTGGGCTACATCTAAATTTATAAGCGCATGGAATATGGAACTGTACGGGAAGGAAAACTGTGTCATAGAAGAAGGATATCCGAGGAATGACAGACTGTTCACAGTATCTGACAGTGAAATAAAGAATATAAAATCAAAGCTCAATCTAAATAAAATTGGAAATAAAAAAATAATTTTGTATGCACCGACTTGGAGAGATAATCAATACACAAAGGGTGTAGGATATACATATAAGACTGAGGTCAACTTTGACCTGTTGCAAAAGGAGATGGGAAATGATTTTATAATCTTGTTCAGAGCTCACTATTTAGTTGCAAATGAATTTGATTTCAAAAAATATGAGGGATTTATATTTGATGTGTCTAAATATAGTGACATTAACGATTTATACTTAGTTTCGGATATGCTGATAACTGACTACTCAAGTGTGTTTTTTGATTATGCAAACCTTAAACGCCCAATAATATATTATATGTATGATTTTGAACAGTATAGAGATGAACTTAGAGGCTTTTATTTATCATTGGATGAATTACCCGGACCTATTGTAAAAACTGAAGAGGAGTTGATTGCACAAGTAAAGCATCTGACAGATAATTTCGTTTTAGACGAAAAGTATATAACATTCGGAAATAAATTTAATTATTTAGATGATGGAAATGCTTCGGAAAGAGTTATTGAAAGGATTTTCTTCGATGAAAAAGATTTTGATTAAAATGTTCTTTTTCTTTATGAACACGCTTTATCTATTAATGAAGCTGAGGCCTGTCACAAAACAGGTAACCTTAGTGAGCAGGGAAAGCGATGAAGAAAGCTTGGATTTCGCAATGCTCAGGCAAGAACTTGAAAAAAGCTATGGATATAAGGTTGTAATTCTATCCAAAAAGCTTGAGAAAAGTCCTGTGGGACTTATGCCTTATGTGTTGCATATGCTTCGGCAAATGTGGGAATTTGCAGTCTCAAAGGTGGTAGTTACGGATACTTATTGTATAATGATAAGTAACCTGAAACATAAGAGTGACCTGCACATTGTACAGATATGGCATGCTGTTAGTGCAATTAAGAAATTTGGTTATCAGACTATAGGGAAAAAAGATGGTGCAGAAGAAGATCTTGCGAAGCTTATGAATATGCACAGAAAATACGATTATGTGATTAGTGCATCTGAAGCGACAGACCGCTTTTTTTCGGAAGCTTTTGATATTGACTCCGAAAAGTTAGTTCGACAAGGTCTTCCGAGAATAGACTATATAAGGAATGTTGACGAGCAAAATACCCAAGAAATTCTAAGGGAATATCCCAATTTGATTGAAGAGAAAAGAAAAATTATACTTTATGTACCGACTATGAGAAAAGGCAGAGGGGTTCCTCTGGAAAAGTTATTCAGAGAATTTAAAGAGGATGAGTATGTTTTCATAGTTAAATTACATCCGCTTGATGATTGTACTGCCAAAATAGAGAAGAGTAATGTTATATATGATGATAAGTTTATATCATATGACTTTTTAAATCTGGCAGATTGTGTAGTTAGCGATTATTCATCATTTTCAGTTGAAGCATCACTTACGGAAAAAGAATTGTATTTTTATCTTTATGACTACGAAGAATATCAAGAGTCTACGGGGCTGAACATCGATTTTATGAAAGAGTCCATATCACCTTATGTTGCTGAAGATGGAAAGCAACTTGCAAAAATAATTGCGAAAGAGTATAATTTAGACCTTATGTACAAGTTCAGAAACAAATATGTGGATAACAGTCTCACGGATGTAACTGAAAAACTTGGTGAATTTATAGATTGTATATGATAAAATAATTTGGTAGAATGATTGAAATATTAAGTGGTTATACCAGATTAGACGAAAGGTGGAAATATGAAATTATTTACGGTAGGACCGGTGGAGATGTTTGAAGAGACAATGGAAATCGGTGGCAAGCAGGTGCCATATTTTAGAAATGATGAATTTTCAGAGGTAATGCTTTACTGCATGAAAAAAACAAAAGAATTTCTTAATTGTGACGAAGACGGAGAAGTGGTTACACTTACATGTTCAGGAACAGGCGCTATGGAAGCAACTATTCTAAATTGTTTTACAGAAGATGACCACCTGCTTGTAATAGATGGAGGCTCTTTCGGCCATAGATTTGTTCAGCTTTGTGAAATTCATGGAGTTCCACATACTGCGGTTAAACTTGATTTTGGTGAAACTCTTACAAAAGAGAAATTGGAAGAAACGGCGAAAGATCTAAACCTGACGGCATTAATTGTGAATATTGATGAAACATCGACGGCTCAGTTGTATGATAAAAAGCTTTTAGGAGATTTTTGCAAATCGCGGGGAATTTACTTTATTGCAGACTGTATAAGTTCTTTCCTTGCTGACGAGCTTGACATGAAAAAATATGGGATTGATGCGGTGATTTTGAGCTCACAGAAAGCGCTGTCTTTAGCTCCCGGATTGGCACTCGTAGCACTAAGCCGTAGACTGCTCATTGAAAGAGTGATGAAACTACCCGCAAAGACCATGTATCTTGACTTCAAGAGCCATATTGAAAATGGAAAGAGAGGTCAGACACCGTTTACCCCTGCAGTTAGGGTGGTGTTTGAGTGGAAGAGAATGCTTGAAAGAATTGACTCGCTTGGAGTTGACAAAGTTGTTTCAGACACGGCAGAAAGGGCAAGACATTTTAGAGAAGGCATTAAAGCTATTGGATTGAGTTATCCGAATTACCCTCTTTCAAATGCTTGTACACCTGTATTATTTCCTGAAAACAATGCAAATGAGATTTATAAGAAACTAATTGAAAAATACGGCATTGTTGTAAATCCATCCGGAGGAGAATTGGGGACTAAGATGTTCAGGGTATCTCATATCGGAAATCTTACAGTTGAAGATAATGAAGTGCTTTTAAATGCTATTAAAGATTTACTATAAAAGTTGTTATCAGATTTGAAGGGAGAATTATATATGAGAATAATACCACATAACGAAATAGAAAATTTGGGGATTACACCTGAACAATGTTTTGACTGGGTTGAAGATATGCTTATGCACAAGCCGGATGTTATCCTCCCAAAGAAAACAAGTATAGTTCCTCAGGATGATGTGTTTTTTAATGTGATGCCTACCGTTTATCCTAATCAAAATTTTGCAGGAGTAAAGGTTATTACAAGAAGACTTGAAAGAAAACCGGCTCTTGACAGCATTATAACTTTATTTGATTATAAGACTTTACTCCCTGTTGCAATTTTAGATGGAAGTTGGATAACTACCATGCGTACCGGAGCCATTGCGGTACATACAATTAGTGTTTTGGCAAATCAAGATTTTGAAGAAGTGGGTGTCATGGGACTGGGAAACACAGGACGCGCTGCCATCAAAATACTATGTGCAAAATATAAGGATAAAAATTTTAAACTGAAGATTCTTAAATATAAGGATCAGCATTTAATGATGGAAGAAATGATAAGAGGTAAGTCCGGCAAAGAAAACATAAATGTAAAAATTGAATTTGTCGATTCCTATGATTCCGTAATTAGAAACTCTGATGTTGTAATATCCGCAGTAACCTTTTTCCAGGGGAATTTTTGTGAAGACAGCGTTTTCAAAGAAGGATGCTTGATTGTACCTATTCACCTAAGAGGATTTATGAACTGTGACTTGAGTTTTGACAAGGTATTTGGAGATGATACGGAGCATGTTTGCAAGTTTAAATACTTTGATAAATTCAAAAGTTTTGCGGAAGTTTCTCAGGTTATTAGAGGTGAAGCAGAGGGCAGAACCGACAGAAAAGAACGCATTATAGCATATAATGTCGGTCTTTCAATGCACGATATTAACTATGCAAACAGGGTGTATGAATTTATCAGGGAAAATAATGTTGAAGGGCAGGAATTCACGCTTAACCCTCCAACGGATAAAATATGGTTAGGACGATAGAACTCAAAATTTCTATTAACCGGAATAAATTAAGGGAGCTCTGTTTTGAATAGTTTGCAGATAAATTTACTTACATTACTAAAGGAAATAGATGTTATTTGTAGAAAAAATGATATAACCTATTATTTGGCAGGAGGAACGGCACTGGGCGCAGTAAGGGCGGGTGCCTTTTTGCCTTGGGATGATGATATTGATATGTACATAACAAGGGATAATTGGAATAAACTTGTTAAGGTTATGGAAACGGAGACGCCTGAAAACAGAAGTTTTGTCTGCGTAGAAAATACAGATAAATATTGCAATCCTATTGGAAGGTATGTTCATAACGGAACTACTTCTATGATGAAGTCTCAGCTTCTCTGTGGAAAATCATGCGGTCAGGTTATCGAATTTTTAATACTGGATCCAATGCCGACTGATGAAGACGGTAAGTGGAAGCATAGAAAACTGATGAAGGTGTATACCGAATTGCTGACACCATATTTCACTGTTAATAGGGGAGTAATAGTTGAGGATAGTGACTTTGATTTCGATCTATATAACATGTATCACGAAAAGAGTAAAAAAGTCGGAAGAGAGAAGGTGCTTGAAGAACTTCTGAATAAATTATCTCAAACTGAAGATACCGATGAAACGGATACATATTGTATGAGATGGGGACTTGCAACCCTAATGTACAGGAAAAACAGCTTCGGTAAACCACGCTACGAAAAATTTGAAAAGTATGAATTCCCTGTGGGAGAGCATGCGGAGTATATTTTTAGAGTAGCTTACGGTGATAGCTGGATGTATGTACCTCAGGGTGATGGACAGGTAATCCATGTGACAGAGAGGGATCTAACTACACCATTTTCTGAATATGTAGATATGTATATGCCGCTTCTGAACAGAGAAAAGTTGTGGAACAGTTATGTTTCAAATAAAGAAATAGGAATTATGCAGCTTAAAAGCAAGGAAGAGAAGCAAAAAAGCTTTGCCAAGTGCAAGTTGGCAGCGGGGCTTTTGCATATTAATAAAATCGGATATGATATAGACCACATGCGAGAGTCTCTAAATAATGGCGACTTTTCTTCAGTGCAAGATGAATTAGGGAAATTCTTTGAGGTACAAAACGATAAATATGTAAAAAAATACGGACTGTTAATGGATATTGAAGATGACTACCTTGCAGTTGCAATTATGTTTAATGTTCTAAGCGGACAATATTATAAATCAAGTAAAATCGTTTCCATAATTATGTCAAATTCACGAAAAATGTCAGAAAAGCTTACTGAAGCAATTTCACTTTGGAAAATATGCAGAGATTTTTCTGTTGCAATATATGATCTTAAAGATGCAGATAGAGTTCAAGAATTAATTGATGTCAATAAACATGTTAAGAACACCCTTTTGGATTATGCGAAGGCTGAACTCTGGATTATTTTGAATAGGGCAGACTCAAAAGAGGCGCTGAGAGATATTGAAGAAAAGGCTTTATCATATATTGACAAATACGGCAGAGATGGAGAACTGCTGAGCTTTTATGCTGAAACATTATATAGGCAGGGCAGAAGAGACGAATCGAGAGCAGTTTATGAAGAAGCTATTGAAAATACCAGAAACGGTTTTGTGTGGCGTAGCGCAAAGGATTTGTTCGGGTTAGTAAATTCAGAAATGAGAGAAATGAAATATGAGTAGCGTAATGGATATTCAGAGAGAACTGCTTGGAGAATTGAATTCAATTTGTGAAGAACATGATTTGAAATATGTTTTAGGTCCCAGTGGGACCAAGTTGCTTTATGTTACCGGAAATTTACCTGATAACTTATCAAGCATGGATGTTTATATGGCTGCTGATGATTTCCTTAAGTTTGAGAAGATTGTTAGAACCATGGATGATAGATTTGTAGAATATTTCCTGAATAATATGGATCAGAGAAACTTTTTACATAGATACGGAAATAGTAAAACTACATATATTAATTTGAGGCATCTACGGAAATACAATAAAAACGGAATATTTATCAATATAGGAATTATAAGCAAACCACAAAATAGCAGATTCAAAAAGCATATTTCAGGATTTTTAGAAGGATTTTGGGCAGCAAAAAATAAATGCAGTAACAGTGGCAGAGTTGGAATAAAACATTTTTTTGGAAGCTTTTGTGGCTGTATTGCAAAAATATTTGGTGAAAATACAATAGCAAATTTTATTTATAATTACAGAAAAAATAATTTTTGGGTAAAAAGCTGGGATGATATTTCAAAGTACAAATATGTTTTAGTTAACGGTAAGAAGGTACATGTTGACATCTTTAAAGATTTGGAAGAAAACCGTTTAGGAAATCTTAAGATTATTACACCAAAAGACAAGAGCAGATACCTGACGGATATATACGGAGAAAACTTCGAGAATACGGAAATGAAACCACCTGTGAAAGGTGAGTGGATAATTGAAGATACAGAAATACCGTACAGTGATGTTATAGAGGCTTTGGAATCTGAAGGATACATGCAAGAATATTACGAAAACCTGGATTCTCAATTAAGAATATTGGCAGGAGGAGGTAAGTACCGCAAGGTTATAAATAAATCGTGGAATATTTATTTGATGGCAAGACAGTGGTACGATTTAAAAGGTATTTATGGACAGAAAAAAGAATACTTTGAAAAGCTTCTTTCTAATAAAGATTATCTACTGCTATATAATGAACTTGAACCTTTTTTAGATTTCAACAAA
This sequence comes from uncultured Clostridia bacterium, assembly GCA_945830395.1. Classification (GTDB taxonomy): domain Bacteria; phylum Bacillota; class Clostridia; order Peptostreptococcales; family Anaerovoracaceae; genus Aminicella. The sequence continues at coordinate 17,898 of CALZYE010000006.1, read as the reverse complement.
AAATGGAGTGACAGAAAGGTTCCGTATATATCAATTGAAAAAATAGATGGAGTGGAAAAAATCATTGACAATATTGAATTTAGAAATGAAATAAATAAAATTGAAGAAAATAGATTCTAAAAATCGTTTTGTGTCAGTAAGGGGAATTTTATGAAAAAAGTTATAACCTATGGAACATATGATTTATTCCATAAAGGGCATTTCAATATACTTAAGAGAGCAAGGGAATACGGGGATTACCTTATTGTGGGTGTGACCGGTGAAAACTATGATATAGGAAGAGGTAAATTATCCGTTCACGACAGTCTGGCAGAGCGCATTGAAAATGTTAAGAATACAGGGCTTGTTGACCAGATAATAGTGGAAGAATATCTCGGACAGAAAATTAGTGACATCGTGAAATATGATGTTGATACTTTTGTTATTGGGGATGATTGGAGAGGTAAGTTTGATCATTTGAGCAGATATTGCAATATGGTATATCTTGAACGAACAAAAGGTATCTCCAGCACTCAGATCAGACAAGAGAATTTTACGACATATGATGTAGGGATTGTAACGGATTTAAAGGATGATAATAACTTTATTTCAGAATCCAAACTGGTTAACGGATTCAATGTTGCCTGTGTCTATGCCGCCGATGATGAGTTGAAGAAAGAATTTACTCAGCGTTATAATCTGAAGCAGAGCTTTGCCGATTACAGCGAATTAGTTGAAAATAGTGATATTGTTTATGTTAGAACTAAGATTAATAACAGAAGTCGTTATATAGAAGAAGCGATAAAACAGGGGAAACATGTAATCAGTGATCCTCCGTTTTCCTTAGATGCATCTGAGCAAGTGCATCTGTACAATCTTGCAAAAGAACACAATGTAATACTCATGGATAATATAAAAATGGTTCATATCCATGTATTCAACCAGCTTCTATGGATGACACAGGGAGGTCTCATAGGAGATATTCTAAGTATAAATTGTTCAATTTCCAGAGAGGATAAGTCCAGAAACAATATTTTATTTGATTTGCTTTCTCTTGCTTTGGTACCTATACTAAAGATTCAAGGGCAGGATTTCAAGAATTTGAAAATAAACAAGACCTACGGTACAGAGGGAATGGAGTTCGTTTCTCTCTTTTTCGAATATGAAAACAGCAATGCAATTATTAATGTGGGGAATTCCATAAGAGTGGACAATCAGTTGGAAATTATAGGAACCAAGGGAACGATTAGATCGAAGGGCAAGTGGTGGAGAGGCAACTATTTTGAGGTAGAAAAAACAGATGCGGATCATGTAGAAGTATATAATACCAATTATGCCGGAAACGGTTTCAAATATCTGTTGAAGGCGTTTTCTACAATGCTTGCAAACGATAGAATAGACTCCATGGGCGTGTTTGAAGATGAATCCATCAAAATTGCAGAGATAATGGAGAAGGTTAACAATTAGTGTTAATGTTACGGTATAGGTAAGGCTATGATATTTGGAGTGATTTTAGCAGGTGGAAACGGAAATCGAATGGGCAACACAGACAAACCGAAGCAGTTTCTTGAGATTGCCGGTAAACCGATTATTGTTCATACCATAGAAAAATTTCTATGTAGTAATAAAATTAACAAAATCATTGTACTTTGTCCCGAAATATGGAAGGAATATACTGAAAAACTATGCAGAGAATATTTTGCAGACAAAGATATAGCTGTTATATCCGGAGGAGATAACAGGAATGAAACTTTGATGAACGGTATAAACTACATAGAGAAAAAATATGGGATAGATAAAAATACCGCATTGATAACACATGACAGTGTGAGGCCATTCATCACTAAAACCATAATAGAAGAAAATATATCATATCTTTCAGAGGGTAAAATTTGTACTACGGCGGTGCCCTCCACAGATACTATATTCATAAGCAGAGGCGGAGATGTAGTGGATATGGCTTTGAAGCGAAAAGAATGCTACCAAGTGCAGACGCCACAAAGTTTTTTTGCCATGGACTTTAAAAAATGTTATAATGAACTTTCCGACGACGAAAGGAAGCAAGTAACCGATGCAATGGGAGTATTCATTTTAAATAAGTATGAAGTTTCATTGGTTGCAGGCAGAAATGAAAATATGAAGATTACTTATCTTAGCGATTTGCATGTCGCTGAGAAAATTTTTGAATTAGAAAAAGATAGCGTTGAAGTTTAAGGGGGATACCCGGAAAGTTGGAAATTTTGAATACTTTAGTTGAATTGTTAAACGACCATATAAGATATAGGCGCCAAATATTCAAATTAGCAAAGTCAGATGTAATAAAAAAATATAGCGGATCTGCGTTGGGTTGGTCATGGGCTGTTATAAGACCTGCAATTACGATATTTGTTTATTGGTTCGCATTTCAAATAGGAGTTAGGCGCGGTCGTCCGATAAATGGCTATCCATACTTTTTGTGGATGATTTCAGGGATGGTTCCGTGGTTTTATATTAGAGATTCATTATATACAGGCTCATCTTCTATTAGAAAATATAAGTATCTGGTGAAAAAAATAAAATATCCTGTAGGAACTATTCCGACTTTCGTCAGTTTATCGCATCTGGCTGTGAATATTGTCTTACAGTTTATAATGCTTGTGATATACATTGCTTATGGGGACAGACCGGATATATATTATTTGCAAATAATATTAGTCAATATAGGCATGTTTGTGTTTTGGACTTCATGGTCACTGTTTTCATCAATGTTGTCGGCCATGAGCTCGGATTTTCTTAACTTTGTGAAGTCTGCGGTACCGGCGTTGTTTTGGTTATCAGGAGTATTGTATCAGGTTTCCAGAATAAGAAGTGGATTTCTCAGAAAATGTCTATTATGGAATCCGGTTACTATAACTGCAAATACATATAGAAATTCGCTTATATATAAAAAATGGATTTGGGAGACTCCGACAGAAATGAGAAATTATATTATAATTACAGTTATAATGATTATTCTTGCTGTTTGGGCATATCGGAGATTGAAAAAAGATATTCCCGATGTATTATAGAGGATTTAATTTATGAGTAATTTGGACAACGACATAGCTATATCGCTTAAAAATGTGACGAAGACATATACGCTGTATAAAAACGACAGGGTACGCTTTAAGGCTATATTTTTCAAGAATATAAAAGGGAAGAAAAGCAATGCAATATCAGATTTGAGCTTTGACATAAAAAAGGGGGAAATGGTTGCGCTGTTAGGCAGAAACGGAGCAGGAAAGTCCACCTTGCTTAAAATGATTACAGGAGTAACATACCCTACAAGCGGAGAAATATCGATTGACGGAAGAGTCAGTGCGCTGCTTGAACTCACGGCGGGATTTGACGGAGAACTGTCGGGCAGAGAAAATATTTACTTTAGAGCCAGCCTTATGAGTATGACAAATCGGGAAATAAAGGATATTGAACCGGATATAGTTGAATTTTCAGAACTGGGAGAATACATAGATCAGCCGGTCAGAACCTATTCAAGCGGAATGAAGGCAAGGCTGGGATTTGCAATAAATGTTAATATAGACCCTGAGATTTTAATTGTAGATGAAGCTCTAAGTGTAGGAGATCAATCATTTAAGAAAAAATGTACCGCTAAGATACATGAACTTGTTGAAGACAAGAACATAACATTTTTGTTTGTAACACATTCCACAAAGATGGCTGCAGAGTTCTGCACAAGGGGCATAGTTATGAAAAAAGGGAAAATGATTTTCGACAGCGACATTGAGTCTGCAATAGACTTTTACGATGATATGATTGAGAAAGAAGACGAAGCCAAAAAGAAGAAAAAGGCTAAGAAAAGGGAAGAACGGCTTAAAGCAAAGAAAGAAGTGATTGGGTAAAAAGGAGAATCCCATTATGAAAATAATGAGTATTGTGTTTAATAAAATCTATAACATGAAGCAATGGCAAAAAGTTACAGCACTTATTTTAATGTTCGTTATGTCTGTGGCGGGGCTTGGATTTATCTATGTTCAGAGTCAGCTGGGAAAGATAAAGAGAAAGCATGTAGATATTAAAAAACTGTCATGTGTCGATGTGGACGGATATGTAAATATTGCGCTTCTGGGTGTGGATTCAAGAAAGATGAAAAAGGATAATTTGAAGGGAACCAATACGGATTGTATCATCGTAGCCAGTATCAATACAAAAAACAATGAGGTTAAGTTGACCTCCGTGTATCGTGACACATATCTGAGAATCAACGGAACGGAAACTTATCAGAAGGTGAACAGCGCTTATGCTTACGGCGGAGCCGAAGGCGCCATGAAAACCCTGAATCAAAATATGGATCTGAACATCAACAGCTATGTGCTGTTCAATTTTCAAATGGTGGCAGACCTTGTTGATGCGGTGGACGGCATTGAGGTCGATGTCAAGAAAGAGGAAATTTCCGAACTCAATAAGTATACGAAAGACTCGGCGGAGCATTTGAAAAGTAAAAAATATAATTTGGTAAAGAAACCGGGAAAGCAAACATTAAGAGGTGCTCAGGCGGTTTCCTACGGCAGAATACGAAAAGGCGTGGGAGACGACTTTAAGCGCACCGGAAGAATGAGAATTGTAATACAGAAGGTTACCGATAAGCTGAAGACCAGAAGCATAGGGCAGCTGATAAAACTTATGGATGTTTTGCTTCCGCAGATGGAAACCAACTTATCCACAAACGATATGATCGGTCTTGCGCAGAGACTATCCAAGTTTAAGCTTAAGAACAGCAAGGGCTGGCCATATCAGGTGACTACCGGAAATATCGACGGTGTTTCTTATGTATTTCCTGTAGATTTGGAAGCAAATGTGGTCAAACTTCATAAGGAAGTTTTCGGGCAGAAAGATTACAAGGTTACAGATACCGTAAAGGAGATTGCCGCAAGAATAGCTTCCGGAAGAAGCTCTTCATCAAATCAGCAGTCAGTTTCTCCAAGCAGCGGAGGCAGCGGATATACGCCGCCTGCATCTTCAAATCAAGGAGGAAGCAGCGGCAGCGGGAGTGATACGAAACAAAAGACTGCTCCTAAGCAGCCGACACCTCAGAACCCGTCTCCGGGAGGCGGCACGACAGGAGGCGGAACGAAGCCGACTCCGGGCAGCGGAGGAACATCGGAATCAGGCGGAACCTCATCAGGAAACGGATCGGGTTCACCTAAATAGTATCAGGATGAGGGAGAAATGATGTTTAAAATCAGCGGATTTTTTAATAAATATAAAGGATTAAAGGTTTTTCTGATAATATTTGCAGTCATATTGGGGATTTCCGTTCTAATCAAGTTTGCACTGGGTGAAAGTCAGGGAAATACCATAGGCGAAAGCGGAAAAATATCAGTCAGCCACGATTACATAGGACAGCTTGATGTCAGCGGAACTATTACCGAAGCAGAAGATAACTCAATGCTTTCTTCCGGTTCAACTTATCATCATAAATGGCTGCTTAACCGAATCGCCGACATGAGAGACGATGAGAAAAATAAAGGACTGATGCTGGTGGTAAACACCCCGGGAGGCAGCGTTTACGCATCAGATGAACTTTACCTTGCAATCAAAGATTATAAGCGAAAAACCAATCGTCCCGTATATTCGTATATGAAAACACAGGCGACTTCAGGAGGCTACTATATTTCCGCACCATGTGACAGGATTGTTATAAACAGAAACGGCTGGACAGGATCTATCGGCGTCACAATGGGAACCATGTACAATATAAAAGGTCTGCTGGATAAAATGGGAGTTAAGACTGTAACCGTAACATCGGGCAGAAATAAAGCTATGGGCAGCATGGCGGAAGAAATGACGAAAGAGCAGAAAGATATTTTGCAATCATTGGTGGATGAGGCCTACGACCAGTTTGTAGAAATCGTTTCAGAAGGACGAAAACTCAGTAAAGCAAAGGTGAGAAAGATTGCAGACGGAAGAATATATTCGGCCAAACAGGCGAAAGCTCATAAGCTCGTAGATGAAATCGCCACTTTGGATGCTGCAAAGTCTGATATGAGAAACAGATATGACTTGAAGGATGCAGAATTTGAAGAATTTAGATATGACGGAGAAAAGGGAATTCTGTCCGGGCTTTTGGGAGAATCTGTTTCAAAGCTGATAAATAACAAACTCACCGGAAAGAAGACTCCCCTTACGGAGGTGGAACAGCTCAAAGCGCTGATGACAGAAAGTCAGGGATTTACAGTTACATACATGTCTTCTGTAAGACACTAACCTCGACAGCATTGACACGGGTGTTAAGTAAAAAAACTTGACACCTGTTTTTTATTGTGCTATATTGGTATGGCATGTAGGAGGAGGGAAGGTATGAATCATATAGTGAAAGACAGTCTTTTGTTTGATTTATACGGAAGTCTCCTCACTGAGAAGAAGAGAAATGTTATGGAGCTGTACCACGAGGAGAACCTCTCGCTGGCAGAGATTGCAGAGGAATTTGGGATTTCCAGAGCGGCAGTTCATGACTCTCTGAAAAGCGCCGAGAAACAGCTTGCCGAATATGAGGAGAAGCTTTCTATGGTGAGGCGGCTTGAGGCGATGAGCAAATCCCTTGAGAAACTCAAGGAAAACCTTGCAGACATAGAGTCGCTGGAAATTGACGACTTGAGACTGAAGAGGAAACTTAGCCGGCTGCGGGATATAGTGAGAGAACTTGAGAATAATAGCTAAAATTTAAACTTGTAAAATTTAGGCTTGAAAGTGCAGGCTGAGGAGAAGAAAGGCTATAAGATGGTGTTTGAAAGTTTATCGGAAAAACTGCAAAATACATTTAAAAACTTAAGAGGAAAAGGTGTTTTAACCGAAACCGACATCGACTCCGCCATGAGAGAAGTTAAACTTGCGCTGCTGGAAGCGGATGTAAACTTCAAGGTGGTTAAGGAATTTGTCAAGGATGTAAAGGAAAAGTGCCTTGGAGAAGAGGTTATGAAGAGCCTTACTCCGGCTCAGCAGGTAATCAAGATTGTGAACACCGAACTGACCGAGCTTATGGGCGGAGGCAGCGGAGTGAAGATCAGCTATTCTCCGACGGGTTTTACCACCATAATGATGGCGGGACTGCAAGGTACAGGTAAGACTACAACCTGTGGAAAACTTGCAAATTATCTGAAGCAGTCGGGAAAGAAACCCATGCTCGTTGCCTGTGATGTTTACAGACCTGCAGCTATAGATCAGCTGGAGGTAGTGGGAAAAGCCTGCAAGAGCCCTGTTTTTACAGACAGAAACAGCAAAGACCCCGTTGAAATTGCCAATGCGGCAAAGAGGGAGGCTGAGAGAAAAGGCTATAATGTACTCATTGTGGATACGGCAGGCAGACTTCAAATTGACGAAGCTCTTATGGAAGAACTTTCAAATATCAAAGACAAGGTAAACCCTCACCAGATTCTGTTGGTGGTGGATGCTCTTACAGGTCAGGATGCCGTAAATGCAGCTAAGGGCTTTGACGAAAAACTTAATGTTGACGGAATCATTATGACGAAGATGGACGGTGATGCCCGCGGCGGAGCGGCGCTTTCTGCACGAAAGGTTACAGGTAAACCTATTCTTTTTCTGGGAACCGGAGAAAAGTATGATGCACTTGAAGCCTTTCATCCCGACAGGATGGCAAAAAGAATTCTCGGAATGGGGGATCTTCTTTCGCTTATAGAAACTGCCGAAAGGGAATACGATGATGCCGAGGCGGAAAAACAGCTGGAGCGACTTAAGAAGAATCAGTTCACTCTGGACGATTTCTTAACGCAGATGGGACAAATCAAGAAAATGGGCGGTATTGCAAAGATATTAGACATGCTTCCCGGAATGAACGAAGCGCAGATGAAGGGTGTCAACATTGAGGAAAGCGAAAAAGAGTTCAAGCAGTACGAGGCCATTATTCAGTCCATGACAAAGGAAGAGAGAAATGACCCGAGTATTCTTAACGCCGGCAGGAGGAAGAGGATTTCCGCAGGCTGCGGACAGCCTGTCAGCAGAATCAACACCTTGATGAAGAGGTACGATGATGCAAAGAAAATGCTTAAACAGTTCAACAAACCTGGGGCTTTGAAAAAGAACAGGTTCTTAAAGGGACTATTTTAGATAAAATTATTTGTTACATGGAGGAAATAAAGATGGTAAAGATCAGACTAAAGAGAATGGGAGCACACAAGAAACCTTTTTACAGAGTGGTTGTAGCTGATTCCAGAACCCCGAGGGATGGAAGATTCATCGAAGAAATCGGTTATTTCAACCCGATGACGGAACCGAATGTTATTCAAATTAACGATGAGAAGGCTAAAGAATGGCTTTCAAAGGGAGCGCAGCCTACAGAAGTGGTAAGAGATTTATTTAAAAAATCCGGTATCATTGAATAAGAAAGCGGTGGTATGCAATGACTAAATTAGTTGAAACCATTGCAAAATCACTTGTAGATCACCCGGAACGAATTTTAATAAACGAAAGGGAAGACCAACAGGGAAGCATTTTGCAGCTTCAGGTTGCAGGTGATGACATGGGCAAGGTCATAGGCAAACAGGGTAGAATTGCAAAGGCCCTTAGAACTGTTGTCAAGGCTGCTGCTACGAAGCAAAGTAAGAAAGTAATCGTGGAAATAGTTTCAGAAGATGAGGAATAGTCTTTCTCAGATTATGAAAAGTGCGGTTTAGCTGCTGTTAAAGCACATAGATTGTCCAGGTTGGGCAAGCTGTGTGCTGTATTATTTTAAGAAAAATTAAGTATGAAAAATAGAATTTTAATCGGAAAAGTGACAAAGGTATTCGGAATAATGGGAGAAATTAAGATTGAAAGCTATTCCGGATTTTATGACAGATTCGAGACCTTGAAAAGCATTTACCTTGATAACGATATCTTTACAATAGAAAATGTTAAGCACAAGGACAAAATGATAATGCTGAAATTAGACAGGTGTAATACAAGAAACGATGCACAGCACCTGGTGGGGAAGAAAATATATATGACGGATGCGGATTTGCAGAAGCTTCCCCGGGATGAATTTTATGTGAGAGACCTCGTGGGCATCTTGGTGGAGGATAGAGGAGAGCTGATAGGCAGAGTCAAAGATGTGCTTACAGACAGGCCTCAGGATATTTATGTTGTGAAGCTTGAAGACGGTGGAGAAATTATGATTCCGTCTGTAAAGGCATTCATAAAAGAGATAGATATAGAAAATAGAAGGATGAAAGTAGAATTGATAGAGGGAATGAGATAATGCATTTTGATATTTTAACATTATTTCCGGAGATGTTTGCACCGATAACCTCAAGTATAATAGGCAGAGCCTGCGACAAAGAAATTTTGAATTTTAACTTTGTGAACATAAGGGATTACAGTCTGGACAAGCATAAGAGCACGGACGACTATTCCTTTGGGGGAGGCCCCGGACTTGTGATGAGTGCCCAGCCCATCTTTGATGCTATGAAGGCCGTAAACCCGAAGCATAAGAGGGTATTGTACATGTCCCCCAGAGGCAGGGTGATAGATCTTCCCAAGCTTAAGGAACTTTCCAAGGAGCAGAATATTGTAATATTGTGCGGCCATTATGAAGGCGTTGACCAAAGGGTACTGGATTATTGGAATGCAGAGGAAGTTTCAATCGGCGATTATGTGCTGACAGGGGGGGAACTGCCTGCAATGGTGCTTATTGACAGCCTTGCAAGGCTGATTCCGGGTGTTTTGTCAAATGAGAATGGAGCAATGGAGGAATCCGTTTATTCCGGTCTTTTGGAATTTCCGCAGTACACTAAGCCAAGGGAGTACGAAGGCATGGAAGTTCCTGAAGTTCTGCTGTCCGGAAACCACAAGAAGATAGATTTGTGGCGTTTTGAACAGGCCTTAATCCTTACGAAAAAACAGAGACCTGACATTTTTGATAATTATGTGAAAAATCACAGAGATTTAACTAAAGATGAACAGAAAGTGATGGAAAAAGTCCTGAGAATGTTGTAGAATGTTACAAAGAGGATTATATGGAAAAGTTTAAGAAAAAACCTATTTTGGTGTTCGCAGCTGTTTTTTTGGCACTTTATGTAATAATATATGTGATTCCCGGTGTTACCGTAGCGCTTAAGTTCTCTTATGTGGCGGAGTACGGCAATTTGGAGGTTTCTGATGAAGTGGCAAGCTACTTTGTAAGGAATGAGCGAGTGTATTTTTCCAAGGTGAGCGGGGAAGAAAACAGATATATATCGGAGGGGGTTTTGGTTCGCAGAGGGACTAAGGTTATGGAAGTATCCAAGGGTGAAGACAGCTCTCCCGAAAGAAAGTTTAGAGATATAAGAGAGAACATAGGTAATGCGGGGATTTTTACCGATTCTTTTGAAGCTGATGAAGAAGGAATAGTCACATTTTTTTCAGACGGAAGAGAAGCGGAATTTACCCCCGAGAAGATTGAAAAAAAAAGCTTTAACGATTTAAAAAGACTTGATTCCGATGAGCCTGTCGAATTGGCGCGAAAAGATGTCAGCAGCGATGATCCTGTATTTAAGATTGTGGACAGGTCCGCATGGTATTTTGTAAATTATATACCTAAGAACCACAAGGGCAGGTACAAGGTGGGAACCAAGTACTCTGCCGTGATAGATGCAACCCATGATATAAGGGCGACCCTGACTTCCATGAAGGAAGAGGGAAGCAAGATTAAGCTGGTGTTCAAATCCGATTACTTTTTTAAGGATCTGACCACGATAAGAATGGCAAAGATCAAAATTATAACCGCTAAAGCTAACGGTCTTTTGATATATAATACAAGCTTAGCGACCAAAGACGGAAAAACGGGTGTATATGTGAAACAGAATAGCGGTAAATATAAGTTTACGCCTGTTCAGGTTATTGCTACAGACGGAGAGAAATCCGTTATAGCGAAGTCATTTTTTTACGACGAAAAAGGTAATATTTGTTACACTGTCAAAACCTATGATGATATATTGAAAAAAGGGTGATATTATGTCGATTAAATCTAATATTGAGTATATACAGAAGCTTAAGGGCAAAGCGGCGGAAAAGTCCGGAAGAACCGCAGATGATGTTCTGCTCGTTGCCGTAACTAAGCTGCACACGGCTTTAGAGATCAATGAAGCAATTGATGCCGGAATTACCGACATCGGTGAGAACAAAGTTCAGGAGATTCTGGACAAATACGATTCCGTTAAACCGGTTAAATGGCACCTTATAGGGCATTTGCAGACAAACAAGGTTAAATACATTATAGACAAGGTATGTATGATTCATTCCGTAGACAGCCTGAAGCTTGCAAAGGAAATCGATAAGCGAGCAAAGCAGCATGATTTGATTATGGATATTTTGATTCAGGTTAATTCCGCTCAGGATGAAAATAAGTTCGGAATAACTACGGAAGAAACGGAAGCGCTGATTTCCGATATTGCTGAAGAATGCGGCAATGTAAGGATTAGAGGTCTTATGTGCATTGCTCCGTATGAAGAAGATGTTAACGATGCAAGACCGTATTTTGCAGCCGTTAAGAAGATTTATGACAAATATTTAGATAATAGAAGTGAGAAAGTGGACTTTAAGTATTTATCCATGGGAATGACCAACGATTTTCAAGTTGCCGTAGAGGAAGGCTCAAACCTTGTTAGAGTGGGAACTGCCATTTTCGGAAATCGTGATTACAGAAGAGAAAAATAAAATTAGGAGGAAATAATTATGAGCATCGGAGATTCACTTAAGAGAATGATTGGGATAGAAGAACTTGAGGATGAGGATATAACAGAAGAGGAAATTGAAGCCGAAAAGGCTAAGATGGCAAAAAAAAGCGGGAGAAAAGAGATGGAGATAGAGAAAACTTCACCTCTTAAGTCTTCGGAGAAGTATTCGATGCAATCGTCTGCATCCGGCTCAGGTAAGAAGGAAAGAAGGTTTACGCTTACCAGCACAAGCTCTTTTAAGATGGTATTGCTTGAGCCTAAAACCTTTGATGAATGTCCCAGACTTGTGGACAGCTTGAAGAGCAAAAAACCCGTTATTATCAATTTGGAGAGAATTGATATGGAGCTTGCTCGCAAGATTTTCGATTTCTTAAGCGGAGCGACTTACGCTCTTAACGGCAATGTTGAGAAGGTTGCAAATAACATCTTTATTTTTGCACCGGAGAGCGTGGACATTGCAGGCGGAATCGCAGAAGATTCCACCGGATATGATATTATGGAAGATCCGATACAGAAGTCGGACAGCCCATGGAGGTAGTATATTGGAACTTGTTCTATTGAATGCAATAAGATGGTTCTTCAGAGTATTGATATATTTGCTTTTGGGAAGAGCCGTTTTGAGCTGGTTTGTCCACGGTTCATACGGAAGTTCCACACTTCTGAGAATATATGATCTGTGCGTTGAACTGACAGAACCTTTTGTCGCTCCATGCAGAAAACTTTTGAGCAGATATAATACAGGAATGTTTGACTTCTCGGTACTTTTAGCATTTTTCCTGATTCAGATTATAGAGCGCGTAGTTTTACTTATAACTGCCAAAGTGTTATTGTGATAAAAAGATATTATAAGTATATTATTGTAATATAAGGGGAAAAGAGGATAGCGATGATAACACCTATGGATATTGAACAAAAAGTATTTTCTTCCGGAATTAAAGGTTACAAAAAGGAGGAAGTGGATCAGTTTCTGGATGAAATCATGCTGGACATGGAAGCTTTGATAAGCGAAAATCGTAAACAGAAAAAGCTTTTGATGAGCATGAAACAGGAACTTGATGCAAGCAGAGAAAAAGAGAGTACATTGGTGAGCACCTTGGAGAGAGCACGAGTTTTGATGAACGATATTTCCGCCAGCGCAGAGAAGCGTGCGGAGATAATAATTAAGAATGCCAAGGACGAAGCTGCAGATATTGTTTCAGAAGCTGAAGACTCTATCTCAAATCTTAAGGACGAGAGTAAGATGCTCAAGGCAAATATTGCAGGGCTCAAGATTAAGTATAAGGATATGCTTACGGACGAGCTTAATAAACTGGACGGCAGAGCGGAGGACTGGTTTAATGATTTGAGACAAGACTTCTTCCCTGCATCTATGACCATGCCTGAGGGTAATAAAAGGGAAGCGGAGATTGCCGCTCTCAGTGATAAAACGGTAGTAATAAGCTCCGAGCTTATGGAAAAAGCGGAAGCCGGTGAAATTCCGCCTGAGCATAAAACTGCCGATATAGAAGATTTAGATCCTAATATTTTGAAGGTTGCGGAGAAGGAGCATTTGGAGGAAAAGGAACTGGTGGACCCGGCGGTAGAGGCAGGGCTGTTCAGTGATGAAGAGGGTGAAGACCCGGAAAATACTAAAGGTGAGGACTGTTTGGCTGAAGAAATGCCTGAACCTGCAGAGGAGTCTTCCAATGACATCGATGATTTGAAAGCGGATGATGCAGAAGCTACTGAAGATGCGAATAATGCTGCGAAAGTGACTTTATCGGATGTGGTGCCGCCAAAGGGAAAGGAAGATAATTCTTTCAGCAGCGATGCTACCACAGTGATTATCGATAAGGATGAGATGAATCAAGATTTATAAAATATCAATCCGAAAGGGAAAATGGAGGTGGGGCAATGCTTGCCCCGCATATTAATTTATGAGGTATTATTGCACAGTCATTGCGGTTCTCATTGCAGATCAAATTTTAAAATATTACATAAGAGCGAATCTGGCTTTGGGAGACAGCCTTAAGATTATTCCCGGACTGTTTGAGCTTACCCATGTTTCAAACAGTGGAGCGGCGTGGGGGGCATTTTCTGAAAGTACACTTCTGTTAACGGCGTTTTCAGCAATAGTTTCCCTTGCCCTACTGATATTTATCGGATGCGGCAAAAAGCTTTTCGGAGGCTATAAATGGGCATTTGCTTTGATTGCCGGCGGCGGAGTCGGAAATTTAATTGACAGAGTGTTGTTTGGCGCTGTTACCGACATGTTTTCTTTGTCTTTTTTTTCGCCGGTATTCAATATTGCGGATATAAGTGTTTGCATAGGGTGTTTTATTATGACAGCCTCAATATGTTTTGAGGAGAACTTGAGATTTACAAAGAGGTAGCGGGATTAATAAGTATACATTTGAGATAACTGAAAAAAATTCGGGCAAAAGGCTTGATGGAGTTTTGGCTGAACTCATTGAGGAACTCTCCAGATCCCATGTACAAAATTTGTTCGACATAGGGGGAGTAAGTGTTAATGATATTCAGTGCACGGTGAAGAAATATAAGGCTAAGGTTGGAGATGTGGTTAAAGTATCTGTCCCCGAGCCTCAGAAACTTGAAGTGGAGCCTCAGAACATCCCCCTTGACATAGCTTATGAAGATGAAGAAATCCTTATCGTCAATAAGCCTGTGGGTATGGTTGTGCATCCCGCAGTGGGGAACCACGACGGAACCTTGGTAAATGCAATAATGTATCACTGTGGAGACAGACTTTCTTCTATTAACGGTGTGGTAAGGCCGGGGATTGTTCACAGAATTGATAAGGACACCAGCGGACTTTTGATGGTTGCAAAGACAGATTTAGCCCACATCTCGCTGTCCCGGCAGCTGTATAAGCACACCATAGTGAGGAAATATTATGCTCTGGTACAGGATAATTTCAGACAGGATGACGGGACGGTTAATATACCTATTGGGAGAGACAGCAAAAATAGGTTAAAAAAGGCTGTGAACGGATTGAATCCTAAAGAGGCCGTAACACACTACAAGGTTCTTGAGCGCTTCGGAGAGTATACCTTTATAGAGTGCAGGCTGGAAACAGGCAGGACCCACCAAATAAGAGTACACATGGCCTACATTAAACATCCTTTGGTGGGCGATCCTCTGTACGGCTCAAAGAAGCAGAATTTCAATACCGGCGGGCAGCTTCTTCATGCAGGAGTTTTAGGTTTCAGGCATCCTGTTACGGGAGAGTATATGGAATTTAAAGCAGAGCTTCCGGAGACCTTTGAGAGGATCCTCGAAGAACTGAGGGAAAGAGATAAGCTTCGGTAAATAAGGCTTACTGTGGAAAAGAAAACAGGCCGGATGATTTTCGCATCAGAGGATGAGGCAAATAAAAAACGCCGTTAGGCGTCTTTTATCATCGTTTCATTTTTAGCTTGTGTTGTGTATTAAAAAAAGAATTATTGTATTGATAGGATGCTTATTAATGTGTTTTATCGTATTGGATTTGCAACTTCTGTATGATTATCGAAGTTGTGCTGCTTAATTAAGTCTAAACAGCTGCTGCATATTGCACCTGACTTAAAGGAGGTGCCGCAGCACAGAGTCCCGCAAAGGGAACACTTGAATTTCATGGAATCCTCCTTACATAGATTGTATGAAACGATGTGTAAGGATAACTTATATGTATAGTATGGGGAAAGCAATTGATTTTTTTATAAATGCTTGAATTTCTGACTTATATGTTATTTTTCAGATTTTAAATGGAGAAATAAAGATGAATGCAGTTAAGGAATTTCAAAAAAATATTTTGGCAGAAAGCATACCGAATCATCCCGAAGATATTTTACTTGCCTTTGAAGATTTTGAACTTCTCATGATGAGATATGAGTCTGCCATAAGAGAGATACAGACAAAACTGGAGATATTAAATGCGGAGTTATCCCTGACTCAGGCGGATAATCCTATAACTTCCATAAACTCAAGACTCAAGAAGCCTGCAAGTATCTACGGAAAGCTCATAAGGCAGGGCAATGAAATCAGCCTTGAATCGGTAGAAGAAAATTTGAATGATGTTGCAGGTATAAGGGTTATATGCGCATTTGTAGATGATATTTACAAGGTCGCAAGGATGCTTGTGCGGCAGGACGACATAAAACTGATTGAAATCAAAGATTACATCAAAAACCCGAAACCCAATGGTTACAGAAGCTTCCACATGATTTTGGAAATTCCGGTGTTCTTCGCAAAGGAGAAAAAACCTATAAGAGTTGAGGTTCAGATAAGGACCGTAGCAATGGATTTTTGGGCAAGTCTTGAGCATCAGATCAGATACAAAAAAGGTCTGCCGAAGGAAAAGGCAGACGATATTGCGGCGGAACTCAAAGCCTGTGCAGATACCATAGCAGATACAGATCTGAGGATGCTCTCTATAAAAGAGAAACTCGGCCCTGTAACATAAAGGAAATTCTGAAAGCAGTTTAAGCCTTTGTGCTGCCGGGAAGTTTAGGATCAACCCATACAGTACTGTTGTGAGTGAATATCACCATGCCGGGTTTTGCACCGGAGGGTTTCTTTACATATCTTACTTTGACATAGTCCACGGGGACATTTGAAGACATTCTGCCCTTGCTGAAATAGGCGGCGATTGAAGCGGTTTCGTATACATCCTCCGCACGGGGCGTCTGCCCTTTAGTGAGTAGTATTACATGGGAACCGGGAATGTCCTTTGTGTGAAACCAATAATCAGTCTTTGAAGCGATTTGGAAGGTAAGCAAATCGTTTTCTTTATTATTTTTGCCTACTAACACCTGAAAACCTCCGGAAGTTTCATATTTCTTAGGATCTGCTTTGTATTTTTTCTTCCGTCCGTATCTGTCTTTCTTTCTCCGCTTTACATAACCGCTTTCCTCAAGTTCACTGCGTAAATCCTGAATTTCAAGAATGCTGTCGGTATTGTTCAGGAATGTCAGTACGGACTCTAAGTAGTCGATATTTTCTTTGTTTTCTCTTATCTGTATCTTCTTCTCTTTAATTGCCGTTTTGGATTTTCCGAATCGCTTAAAATAAATCTGGGCATTCTTATTTGGAGAAAACCTCGGATCAAGGGGAATGGTAATGTCGCTGCCGTCATAGTAGTTGGTTAGGGTAATTTCAGATGCACCCTGGCGGATTAAATGCATATTTGCGGTGAGAAGTTCTCCGTGCAGCCTCAGCTCCTCGGAGTTTTCCGCAGCGAGAAGATCCTCTTTTAATCTTTTGTCTTTCAGATACAGTTTTTCCAAGGTGGAACTTACATGGCGAACCAAATCGTGGGATTTCTGTCTGGCTCTGTTTGAGGATTTCTTGTTGTTGAAATACCATGTAACGGCACCGCTCAAGTCATCGAAATACTTTTTTGAACAGGATTTCTCAAAGTCAGACAAATCCGTAATGTGAAATTCCCTGGGAATCCCTTCGGAATCAACATAAACTCTCGGCTGATATTTTCCTGCATCTATACTTTCGATAATGGAGCTTAGGAGATGGGCTCTCCTTGGCGTTTCAAAAAGCTCCTGAGCGATGGCAGGAGAAATTCCTCCTATAGTTGACAGTATCTGCTTAGGGGTATTTCCCGAATTTTCTATCTGCTGATTAGAAGCAGTTTTGAACGGAACTTTATCCTGAACCGGCGGATATTCATAAATCTTTCTGGGTAAAAGCTGCCTTGCCCTGTTGACATCAATAGATATTCGTTTAATGGAATCTATAATTTTTCCCGTATTCAAGTCTACAAGAACGATGTTGCTGTGCTTTCCCATTATCTCAAATATTAGCTTTTTGGATACGGTGAACCCCAACTCGTTCAGTGTTTCCATGGAAATCTCAATTATGCGTTCAGAATCCTTCTGTTCTACGGAAATTATCCTGCCCCCTTGGATGTGTTTTCTTAAAAGCATGCAAAAGGAAAGGGGATTGGGAGGATTTACCATGTTTTCTTCTGTGAATCTCAAGGAAGCTCCCATACTGTCCACCGTAGCATATAATTTCTTGTTCCCCTTCTTCGTATGTATGTGAAGAACCAGTTCTGAAGGTTCAGGCTGGTATACCTTGTCTATTTTCCCCAAGGCTATTTCATCTGCTATCTCTTTGGCCATAGCCATAGTTATTATTCCGTCAAAAGCCATGTCAGACCTCATTTCCTTATTTTTAGTATACATGTAATTATACCTGTCTCTTATACACATCTGACGCTGCCGACGATATGCAGTGTGTA
>CALZYE010000005.1 GCA_945830395.1 uncultured Clostridia bacterium | reverse complement strand
ATTTAAAAATCATAGAAGGCTATATAAGCTATTTACAGAGATTTCCTCACAGGCTTGATATTTCCGACATATGGTCTTCTCATAATGATAATTACATATTTTCAGGCTATAGGAAAAGCAAAACAGGCAGGGTTAATGGTATTGTTGAGACAATTGGTGCTTGTAATTCCTCTGGTGCTTTTACTTCCGATTTTATTAAATAATAGCGTTTTAGGTGTTTGGCTGGCTTTGCCGTTAAATGACATAATTATACTTATTATTGCCATAGTCTTGCTGATAAAAGAGTACAAATATTTGGATAGACTTTCAGAGAATACGGAAATATAAAGATTTTATGTGAACTGATTTGGGGAAAGAGATAAGACTTAATACTTTGTAATTTGCGTAAATTACAATATCGTCATTCGCTGCAAAAATATTTGCATTTCATTCTAAGATGTAGTAAAATACAGGAGACGGAGGAATGGAATGGACAGTGACGGATATAAAAAAATAATTGAAGAGCTTATAAACCTGATTCAGGAAGGTGTTTACATAGTAGATGAGAAGGGCGTAGGCCTTTTTTATAGTGAGGAAATGGCGAAAAATGAGAGAATTAAGGTAACCGATGTAATCGGTAAGCCTTTTAATACAGCATTTCCAAGGGTTTCCCTAAATGACAGCACTATGTATCAGGCACTTAGAAAAGGGATTTCCACCAGAAATAAACAGCAGACTTATATAAATTTATACGGTCAGGAGGTAACTACGGTAAACAGCACTATTCCCGTTGAATTGAACGGTCACACCATTGCAGCCATTGAAGTTGCAAGAGATATTACGAATATAAGATCAATGAGCGATACTATTCTTAAACTTCAGGAAGATAAGCTGCCGAATAATAAGTCTTCAGTGAACCCGAGAATTAAAAAATATACCTTTGATGATATAGTCGGAGAGAATGCGGAATTTAAGAAAGTTGTTTCCAGAGCCATGCAGGCTGCAAAAAACGATGCTTCCGTTTTCATTTACGGAGAGACGGGAACCGGTAAAGAACTTTTTGCACAGAGCATACATTATAACAGCAACAGAGCAGGAAAACCTTTTTTGGCACAGAACTGCGCAGCAATTCCGGAATCACTGCTTGAGGGAATCCTTTTCGGAACGGCAAAGGGAGGATTTACAGGAGCTTTAGACAGAGCGGGACTTTTTGAGCAGGCAAATGGCGGGACTCTTTTGCTGGATGAAATCAGCGCCATGCCTTATGAGCTCCAGAGCAAACTTCTTAGAGTCTTGCAGGAAGATTATATAAGGCGTGTGGGAGGAACTCAGGATATTCCCGTTGATGTGAGAATCATAGCTACTGTAAATGAACCGGCTGAAAGGCTTATGGAAGAGGGTAAGCTGAGAAAGGATTTATATTACAGATTGAATGTGGTGGGACTTTCCATACCGAATTTGAGTCAGCGAAAAGATGATATTCCTCTGCTGGTCGAGTCGTTTTTGGAAAAACACGATAAGGCTTTCGGTAAGGAACTATGGATGGCATCAGAAGGAGCTTTGAAGATTCTGACGGATTATAATTATCCGGGAAATGTAAGAGAGCTTGAGAACATAATTATTCAATCAGTTTCTATGGCGGAATCGGAGCATGTACTTACGGAAAAACTTTTGCAGATGCCTAAAAATGTTGTCAAGCTTGGGCAGCATGTAGAAAAATGGGATAAGAAAGAGCCTTTGAATGTGTATCTGGAAGAGATAGAAAAGGAAATGATAAGAGCTGCCATGATTGAGTCCGGCGGAAATATATCAAGGTGTGCGGAAGTTCTGCAGATAAAGAGGCAGACCCTTCAGCATAAACTGAAAAAGTACGGAATGAACTTGTGAGAACTGCAACATAGCGCAAAAATATTTGCATAAATTCAGCAAAAATATTTGCGCTATGGAGACGAGCACCGGTATGTAAATGGTAATTTATAGGATTGTTACTTTCAGCAGTCCTTTTTTATTTCTTTAAAATAAGGGGAAACGCTGTATTAAGGGAAGAATCGGATCCTGATTTGAATTTTAAAAATAAATGTAGTATCTTGTATACAAATTTTCGCTTGGCATAGGATTTGCATATTACACATGCGTAGCTTGGTGCGTAAAATCGTGCCTCAAAACAATTAATCTAATTTTTGTTATGAAAAGGAGAAAAGCAAATGAAAAATGTAAAAGTAATCCTATGGGGATTAGGCGCTATGGGTGGCGGAATCGGCAAAATGTTAGCGAAGAAAAAGGGCGTTGACATCGTTGGCGGTATTGATATCGGTGACAAACTCGGCAAAAATCTATACGATGTCGTACCGGGAATCGTTCAGGGCGATCGTCCTGATGTAATTGTCGGCACTGCTGAAGAGGTAATCGTACCCGGAGCTGCAGATATCGTAGTTGTTTGCACAAATTCTTTCACAAAAGATGTATTTGATAAGCTTGTTTTCGTTATGGAAAGAGGCATGAATGTTATTACTTCTGCTGAAGAAATGGCTTACCCACAGGCACAGGAACCTGAACTTGCCAAAAAGCTTGACGAATGTGCCAAGAAGAACGGTGTATCCGTACTGGGAACGGGAATCAACCCGGGTCTAATCATGGACCTTCTCGTTATCCTGTGGACAGCGGCTTGTGAAGAAGTTAACCACATCACATCAAGAAGAGTTAACTCACTTTCACCATTTGGACCTGCTGTAATGGAAGAACAGGGAATCGGAATGTCAGTTGAAGAATTCAACGAAAGAAAAGCTAACGGAACAATGGCAGGACATGTTGGATTTGCTGAATCAGTAGGAATGATGTGCGAAGCTTTAGGCTGGAAGTTGGAAGATTTCGGCCAGGACATGGAGCCAATCGTTACAGATGTAGATAGAAAATCACCTTACGGATTTGCTCCTGCAGGAAGCGTTGCAGGTGTAGCAATGAAGGGATGGGGAATCGTTGACGGCGAAAGAAAGCTTGATATGGACCACCCACAGCAGATTGAACCGGAGCAGGTTGGAATCGATACAGGTGATTATGTAATCCTTGACGCAGTACCTCCTGTAAACATGGCAAACAGCCCTGAAATCGAAGGCGGTATCGGAACAATGGCTATGATTATGAACTGTATACCACATGTAATCAATGCAAAACCGGGTCTTAGAACAATGATCGATATCCCTGTTCCTCACGCAATCATGGGTGACTTCAGAGATCTTATCGATGAAGACAGAAAACTGGTTAAATAATCGATATAAATTGATTTGATTTAAGTATGAATTTTCTTCTGGGCGGAGATATTTCCGCTCAGAATGTTCTTTTAAGGAGATATGAAAATGGCAAAGAAAGGTGATTGGGTACGCATCCACAGAGTAGTTCTTAAAGCAGAAGAAAGAACTGCAAAACTGCCTGAAGATACAAAGGCGTGCGATTTGGAAATGTGGACAAAAGGTACCTTGCTGGCTGACGCGGAAATTGGTGATGAGGTGGAGATTGAGACTATTGTCGGCCGCAGAGAGAAAGGTGAACTTGTAGAGGTTGGCCCGTATTATACACACAGCTACGGTGTATTTGTTCCGGAGATTATCGAAATCGATAAGCAGCTTAGAAAAATCATGAAAGGAGGGGACAAATAATGGCATTAGCAAAAGATTATGCTTCCGTAATGGGAAGATCAAACGAGATTCAAAAGAAAGCTTTAGGTTTGGACTATGCAGGTTATGAGTCCGGCTCCATCGCTTTTGATTATGAAGCGCTGATGAAGGACACAGGATACACTTTGGAAGAAATCAGCAGAATTCAGGGAAGAACGGCGGTAGGAAATACACCTCTTATCGAACTTAGAAACCTGGCTGCACTTTCAAGAAAATATGCAAAACCGGGATATGGTGCAAGAATTTTTGCAAAAGATGAAGCTGCAAACGCATCGGGCAGTTTCAAGGCGAGAAGAGCGGCATGCGCGGTAGCACACGCTAAGAAGCTTGGCTACAAGGGTGTAATCGCAGCAACTTCAGGAAACTACGGTGCAGCAGTAGCATCTCAAGCGGCGATGCAGGGACTGGATTGCATCATCGTTCAGGAGTGCTACGACTCTCATCAGATTGGTCAGCCTGAAATCGTTGAAAAAGCGAGAAAATGTGAAGCATACGGAGCCGAGGTTATTCAGCTTACGGTAGGACCTGAACTTTTCTATACATTCCTGTCAGTTTTGGAGGACACGGGATACTTCAATGCATCTCTTTATTCTCCGTTTGGAATCGCAGGAGTAGAAACTCTCGGTTATGAAATCGCAATGCAGTGCAGAGAACTTGTAGGAAAAGATCCTGAAATGGTGGTTTGCACCAATGCAGGAGGTGGAATGATAACAGGTACGGCTCGCGGTCTTCAGAAGGCAGGTGCAGTAGGCACGAAGATGGTAGCGGCATCTATAGATTTGACAGGTTTATCAATGGCATCTGATAAACAGTTCAACCTGAAATCCTGCACAACAGGTCATACGGGTTTCGGTGTTCCTTATGCAACAGATCCTGACCATTCAGATGTACCGAGAAGTGCGGCGAGACCTCTTCGTTACATGGATCGCTATGTTACGGTAAAACAGGGTGAAGTAATGTACATGACAGAAGCTTTGGCTAACCTTGAAGGTATTGAAAGAGGACCTGCAGGAAATACAGCCCTTGCGGCGGCATTCTCCCTTGCACAGGAATTGCCTGAAGATGCTGTAATCGTAATCAGTGAAACTGAGTACACAGGAGCAGGAAAACACATTCAGCCCCAGCTTGCTTTTGCAAGGGAACACGGAATTGATATTCATTTTGGAAATCCTGCACAGGAAGATAAACCGGGTGAAAATGTAATTCTTCCTGCGGATCCGGGAATGATTAAGGCCGAGGACGCAGACCTTAACCGTTTCAGAGAATCACTGATCAGAAAGGCGGTTAAAAAAGCAGGCGGAGTAACTCCGACAGAAGCCGATTTGAAATTCCTGGCAGAAGAAACTAAAACCGATATTGCTTTTGTTAAAAATACATTAGAGAAATTAGGTCTATAGGATAAATCAAAAGAGTTTGAGATTTATTTGAATAGAGCTAAGAAAGGAAGAAAAAAGAATGATTAGAGAAGACGATTTTGCGAAAAGAAGAGTAGAAAAAGGTATCGCAGATCTTACAGACGAACAGCTTTACGACAAGTTTTGGGAAATGTGCGAAAAAGTTGTAGATCCTCTGCTTGAACTTGGAAAGAAGAATACAACTCCTTCAGTAGAAAGAGCAGTTCTTCTTCGTATGGGAGTATCCTCACTTGATACACAGAAGATCGTAGAAGGTGCAATGGACAGAGGCCTCATGGGTCACGGAACGGGACATATTGTTTACAGAATCGCTAAGGACAAGGGGCTTTCACTTCGTGAAGCTTCTGCAGCACTTGCTAAGGGCGAATACTGGGACGATGCAGTAGCGATTTTCAACAAGGAGGAAAAGTAAGATGGCAGATATCGTATTGAACAAAAATGAAAAATTAGATGTTAGAGAGATTCTAAAGGATCTTGAAAACTATGAACCGAGAAGACGCGGCTGGCACTGGAGAGAACCTGCACCGAATCTGGAAATGGGTCCTTTCACTTTCCATGATATGACTAAACCCCTAAAACAGGGAATCGGTCTTCCTCCTGCAAAGTTCTTTGATAACATCGACCCGCAGCCACAGCCTGTAATCACGACGGAGATTGCTTCCGGCCGCTTTGAAGATGACATCAGAAGAATGAGAATGGCTGCATGGCACGGCGCTGACCATATAATGGTTATTCGTCACATGGGACAGTCTCACATTGACGGTCTTATGGAAGGTACACCGCAAGGCATCGGTGGTGTTCCTATCACAAGAAAACAGGTTAGAGCGCAGAGAAAAGCTTTGGATTTAATCGAGGACGAAGTAGGTCGTGAATTGAACTATCACTCCTATGTATCCGGAGTTGCAGGACCTGATGTAGCTGTTATGTTTGCTGAAGAGGGCATCAACGGTGCTCACCAGGATCCTCAGTACAATGTGCTATACAGAGATATTAACTGCGTGAGATCTTTCGTAGACGCCTGCGAATCAAAGAAAGTTCTTGCTTGGGCGGGAATCCTTCAGATTGACGGAGCTCATAACGCCAACGCTACAGCAAGGGAAGCATGGAAGGTAATGCCTGAACTTATCGTACAGCATGCCATCAACTCTCTGTTCTCAGAAAAGGTAGGTATCCTGCCTGAGAATATCAGTTTGTCAACAGTACCGCCCGATGCAGCTCCTGCACCTGCTATGTACCTTGACCTGCCTTATGCCGTAGCATTGAGAGACATCTGTAACAGATACAAGATGAGAGCTCAGCAGAATACAAAATATGTTTGTTCATCAGTAAGAGAAGCTACAGTTACTCACATTATGAACATGGTAATTTCCAAGTTGACAAGTGCTGACATCCAGTCCACGATCACACCGGACGAAGGAAGAAATGTTCCATGGCATATCTACAATATGGAAGCTATAGACAATGCTAAGCAGGCGTATGTTTACCTTGACGGATTCAATGAATTGGTAGAACTTAAGAAGGAAGGCCCTCTTGTTGAGATGGTTAGAGACCTTAAGGAAAGAGCTACTTTATTCATGATGGAAATCGTTGAAGCAGGCGGATACTTCAACGCTGTTGAACAGGGCTTCTTCGTAGATTCTGCAAAATATCCTGCAAGAAACGGAGACGGTATTGCAAGAAAGATTAAGGGAGGAGTCGGCTACGGTTATATCTTCCCGAGAGAAGAAGACTACCTTGCGCCTGTAACAGCTCACTACGGATACAACAATGTTGAACAGTACGGTGGAAACCCTGAAGATCCTGCTGCACTAATCGGCGGATGTACTTTTGAAGACAGAAGCAAGATCGTTTACATCGACGAACTTGATGAATCAGATACAGTAAATCTGAGACTTGAAAATGTTAAGAAATACCTTGACGGTGAAGCAATCATACCTGAAATGGAATGGTGCGGAGACGGCGTGGTTATGCTCACAATGATGGTGCCTGCAAATGTAAGAACGGCAGAAGCTACAGGTTTGCAGATTGCCGCTAAGATGGGACTTAACAATCCTGAAGTTATTTCTAAGGAAATTATGCACCCATCAGAGGGTACAAGAATTGAGGTTAAGGGCAAGCTTACATTTGATATTGATCCTGACAGCCTTGTACTTCCTCCGCCTCCACATCATCTGCCGGATGCTGTATTGTTTGAGGAATTTAAGGATCACCACATGAGAGTTGTTTGCGGAACAGTTGGCGATGACGAACACTCGGTAGGTCTTCGTGAAATCATCAACATCAAGCACGGCGGTATAGAAAAATGGGGTATTGAGGTTCAGTATCTTGGAACCTCCGTTCCTGTGGAAAAACTTGTAGACGCTGCAGTGGAACTGGACGCTGATGCGATTTTGGCATCAACGATCATTTCTCACGATAACATTCATTACAAGAACATGAAGAGAATAAATGAACTTGCAATCGAAAAAGGTATCAGAGAAAAGGTTATAATCGCAGCGGGCGGAACACAGGTATCTCCTGAAGATGCTCGTGCAACCGGAATTGATGAAGGTTTCGGAAGAGATTCCCACGGTATAGATGTAGCTACATTCCTTTGCGAGGAAGCTATGAGAAGAAGAGGAGATTTGCCGGAAGGCGGACACCTGAAGGGAATTGATGAGGACGACGACTAATATTCGTTTATCAGAGAAGTTTATAATCATCTGAAGTGGAGCAATTCACATAGTAGGTGATATAAATTGAATATCGCATTTAAAAAATCCACGGAAAATTTTCCGTGGATTTTTTGTCGTATCTTTAGGCTTACGGAATTTTTAAATATTAATATTTAAAGATTCTCTCGGCAATAAAGAGTGGTTACTGTAACAGTTTTTATGGATTTGTACAGTTTTAAAATAATGCCAAAAATATTTGCTTATATAAAAGAAATATAGTAGGATTTTATTATAACCAATGTTTACACGGAGAAAGGGAGATATTATGAAAAAGATTAAATCCAAAACTCTGGTTTTATCTCTAATTGTTGTTATGACATTTGCTCTGGCTTCATGTGGAAATAAGACCGCATCAGATCCAAAAGAGGATGCACTCAGCAAACTCAACGCTGTCATGGAAAAAGGAAGCCAAAATACCTATGCAGACATAAATGTGGACGGTACCATTGAGGGCAGTGCATTTCAAGGGGTATCCGTAAAGTATAAGATGAACATAAAGTCAAAGGCTCCGGCACCCGGAAAATTTGATATAAAGAAACATCAGGTGGCAATTAACATGGAAATGATTGCCAAAGCTCAGTCGATAAAAGGTAAAGTCTACATGAAAGATGGATATACCTATACAGACATGCTTGGAAAAAAGTTTAAAGTGAAGATTGATAAATCCATGGGCTCATTTATGCATCCTACAAATATGTCTAACCTTTCCCAGCTGAGCAAGCTTGACAAGGAATATGTAAAAGAAGCAAGTGCTGATGGTGACAAAATTTCTGTATCTTTAGACTACGGGAAGTTCTTTAGTTCATACTTCGGCGACATGCTTAAAGGAAAGGATGAAAAAAACATTAAAGAAGCATTGAAGGGTGTGAAAACCTTCAAAATGGTATTTACAGTAAAGGACGATGAAGTAAAAGCTGTAAATATGACTATGAAAATGTCAATCGACGGTGAGGATATGAAAATGAATATGGACTTCAAATACAACAAACTCGCAAAGGACGGAAAGGTTTCATTTCCATCAGATCTCAGCTCTTATCCGGCTATGGCTGCACCTGCAGGTTCCTCACCTTTAGGAATGTAAAAAATATAAATAAAGCTAAATTGAAAACCGCCGGCGAATTTAACGCCGGTGGCTTTCTTTTTTTACGACATGGTTGTTATACGGAGAAAACCTGTCACAGATGGTTTTTTATTTTGCAAAATCCTTGATTTTATGTTGATTTCAGCATAAAATTGAGTATATAAACTGTACCGAAAAATAAGCATTTTTGAGGCTTGTTTATAGTTTATAAACCGTATACATTGCATATATGTTTGAAAAATAGGAGAAAAGTATGAAAGTAGATGTTTTAGTGGCGGAGATAGGTTCTACAACTACCGTTGTAAATGCCTTTACCGATTTAGATACTGATAAGCCATGCTTTTGGGGACAGGGACAAGCGCCTACATCTGTAATGGACGGAGATGTGCGTGTAGGTCTTCAGGGAGCGGTTAATGACCTTTGCAATAAAAAGGGCATAAGCAAAATAGAGTACGACAAGATGCTTGCAACTTCATCTGCTGCCGGCGGTCTTAAGATG
Source organism: uncultured Clostridia bacterium (assembly GCA_945830395.1). GTDB lineage: Bacteria > Bacillota > Clostridia > Peptostreptococcales > Anaerovoracaceae > Aminicella. The sequence continues at coordinate 100,506 of CALZYE010000005.1, read as the reverse complement.
ACAGTTCACGGCCTTGTTTACGACATGACTGCAAAAGCTGCGAAGGAAGCTGCTTTAGGTGCAGGCGGGATAATACATTACATCACGGCAGGCAAAATGAGAAGAAGCGATATAAAAAAAATACGGGAAATTCAGCCAAACCTGATTTTGATTGCAGGTGGAGTTGACTATGGCAACCGTGATATTGCCCTTGACAATGCGGAGCTGATTAGAAGCATGGGACTGAAAGTTCCGATTATATATGCCGGAAATGTTGAGAATCAGGAGGAAATCAAGCTAATCTTTGAGGATAGCGGGCAGCAGCTTTACATAGTGGATAATGTTTATCCCAAAATTGATAATCTCAATGTAGAGCCGTGCAGAAAGGTTATTCAGGATGCCTTTGAACAGCATATAACGCATGCACCCGGAATGGAGCATGTGAGAGAAATGGTCAACGGGCCTATTGTACCCACACCGGGAGCGGTTATGGAAAGTACAAAGGTTTTATATGAGTGTTTGGGGGATTTAATCGTGCTGGATGTAGGAGGCGCTACTACAGATCTTCATTCGGTTGCAGTCGAATCCGACAAAGTTGCCAGAATCATGACCTCTCCGGAACCTAAGGCAAAGAGAACCGTTGAGGGAGATTTGGGAGTTTATGTTAACAGATATAAGGTTATTGAGTCGATAGGTGAGGAAAATCTGCGCGAAGAGTGTGAGAAAGAGCTGCATATCGACTTGGATAAGACTTTAGAAAGTTATTTTGCTATTCCAAAGACCGAGGATGAGTTTAAACTGGTTGAGAGACTTACAAGGGAAGCGGTTTTCAAAGCGACGGAACGGCATGCAGGTCAGCTCAGATACATATACGGCCCTTCGGGAAGGACTACCGTTGCAGAAGGTAAGGATTTGACCCAGGTGAAATACATAATCGGGACGGGCGGAGCGCTTACAAGACTTCCGCACAGGGTGGACATAATGGAGGAGATTCATGAACAGAATATAACGGGGATGAAGCTTTTTCCTACCGGTCATGCGGAGGTTCTTGTGGATAACGATTATATCATGGCATCTTTGGGTGTGTTGTCAAAGACTAACAGGGAGGCTGCCATAAAGCTTATGGAGCAGAGTTTGGACTATAAATTCCCTGTGAAAAGAGATGATGATAAGATATACACTTTGAACACAAAAGCCATGGCAGAGGTAGACGCTGAATATGAAGAAGCCATGCAGAAGGAAAGAGAATTTCAAGAACATGTAAAAGAAATGGAAGCCCTGGGATATGACATGTGCGCATATAAGGACGATGAACCTATAGGAGGTGCCAATGCAAGAGGTCCCGAGGGAAAGATAAATGATCCGGGAAAAGAAGGGCTCAAAGCAGGCGAAGGAGTTCAAGGCAAGTGGGTAAAGGTAGATAAATAATGACGGAGGTAGTTATGTTCCCAAAACTTATAATTGATTTGAAAAAATTACAGAAAAATTTAGATGCAGTGGCGGAAATCACAAAGAGCAGAGGTGGCTGCTCTCTCATGATAGTAACAAAGGGACTTTGTGCAGACCCGGGCTTTGCGGAGCTTGTGGCAAATCATCCTAAGGTGGACTATATGGCAGACTCAAGGGTTCAGAATCTTGCAAGCTACGCCGGCATGGCAAGGGAAAAAGGAAAGAAAACTTTGCTTTTGAGAATCCCTATGCAGGATGAGGTTTCTGAAGTCATCAAGTTTGCAGATGTTTCCTTTAATTCGGAGCTTTGTACGATTAAACTTCTAAATGAAGAGGCTGAAAAAGCAGGAAAAACCCACGAAATAGTTTTGATGATAGATTTAGGTGATCTTCGCGAAGGGATTTTCTTTGAGAACGAAGATCAGATTATGGATACGGTTTCTGAGATTTTAAAATTGAAGAACATCCGTCTGCACGGCATCGCAGTTAACCTTACATGCTACGGTGCGATTATTCCAAAGAATGATAATCTTTCCAAGCTGGTTGAAATTGCACGAAAGATTGAAGAAAAATTCGATATTAAGCTGGAGATGGTCTCAGGCGGAAATTCAAGCTCAATCTATCTCATCGACAAGGGAGAAATGCCTGAGGGCATCAATAACCTCAGGCTTGGGGAATCCGCCCTCTTAGGAAATGATACGGCATATGAAACAGACCTTCCGGGAACTGTGGGAGACACCGTTGTGCTGCAAGCGCAGATTGTGGAGCTCAAAGAAAAACCGTCACTTCCTATAGGAGAAGTCGGGGTCGATGCTTTTGGACAGAAGCCTTTCTATGAAGATAGAGGCATTATGAAGAGAGCGATAATAGCAGTAGGTAAGCAGGATACGGATCTTGACAGCATGACTCCGGTTGACCCGCAGGTGGAGATTATGGGAGGAAGCTCCGATCACACCATTCTTGATGTTACCCATTGTGACAAAGAATACAAGGTGGGCGACATCGTATCCTTTGAGCTGGGTTACGGCGGAATGCTGAAAACCGCTACAAGCCCTTATGTCAAAAAAGAATATATAAAATAAAACTTTTGACAGGATTATCTGATTTTAAACAGTTTAGCAAAAACCGAAGCCATAAGGCAATAAGGCGAAAGTTCGCCAACAAGGAATGATAATGGAAAAAAATATTTATTTGGGATGCCATCTGTCTACCGCAGGTGGTTTTCTGTCTATGGGAAAAAATGCGCTGAAAATCGGTGCAAATACCTTTGCCTTTTTCACAAGAAATCCCAGAGGAGGTAAAGCGAAGGATATTGATACAGCTGATGTAAAGGCATTGATAAGGCTGATGGAAGAAAATAATTTCGGCAAACTGGTTGCCCATGCGCCATACACGCTTAACCCCTGTTCTGCAACGGAAAAAACAAGAGAATTTGCACACTTTGCCATGGAAGAAGATTTGAAGAGAATGGAGTATCTGCCTGGGAATTATTACAATTTTCATCCGGGAAGTCATGTGGGTCAGGGCAGGGAAAAAGGAATCCGGCTCATTGCAAAGCTCCTGAACTCTGTAATTAAAGAAGAGCAGAGCACAACTATCCTTCTTGAAACTATGGCGGGAAAGGGAAGCGAAATCGGCAGAAATTTTGAAGAGATTGCAGAGATTATAGAAAAGGTTGAGCTGAATCATAAGCTGGGAGTTTGCATGGATACCTGTCATGTGAATGACGGAGGATATGATATAAAAGAAAATCTGGAAAAGGTTCTTGAGGAATTTGACTCAATAATCGGCATGAAAAGACTTAAGGCATTGCATATTAACGACAGTCTGAATCCGGTAAATTCCCATAAGGACAGACATGCGAGAATCGGTGAGGGAACCATAGGCTTGGAAGCATTAAGAGCGGTGGTTCATCACCCTAAACTCGCAGGACTTCCGTGTATTTTGGAAACACCTCAGGAAAATTTGTCAGGCTATGGAGAAGAAATCAAACTTTTGAAACAGGAGGATTTTAAAATATGAAAATAGGTGAAATCAGGGAGATTTTAGTGATAAATCCCGGCTCAACATCTACGAAAATCGCAGTTTACAAAATGGACGAAAGGGATGAGGATCTGAAAGTTCTATTTGAAGAAAACATCGTACATAATGAGGATGAAGTGCTGGCATTTGATACCATTGCAGACCAGAAAGACTACAGGCAGAAAACAGTTCTAAACTGGCTTTCTAACAAGGGATACGAACTTTCCGGACTGACGGCTGTAGTTGGAAGAGGCGGAATGCTGAATGAACTTAAGGGCGGAGGTTATATGATAAATGATACTTTGTATAAAAAGATGCAAAGTCCCAGGCTGCCGCAGCACGCATCAAGCTTGGGCGCTCTCTTGGCGTACGCCATAGCAAAGCCCCTCGGAATCCCGTCCTTTATATATGATTCTACGATGGGGGCGGAACTTCTGGATGTGGCAAAGATAACGGGAGTTGCAGGATTGGAGAAGCAAAGCGCCACACATCTTCTGAATTCCAGAGCGCAGGATATAAAATATGCCAAGTCGCTGGGAAAAGACTACCGTGAAATGAATTTTATAAACTGCCACATGGGAGGTGGAATTACTGTAAATGCAATGCACGGGGGCAAGGTGATAGATGTTTATTCCTACGATGACGGACCCATGGCGCCTGAGCGCACCGGTGGAATCCCACTGCTTCTTTTTAAGAGAATGTGCTTCAATGAGGAATATACAGAGTCTGATATTGAAAGAGTTATCGCCGGCAAGGGAGGTTTGTACTCTCATCTTGGAACAAAGGATGCGAGAGAGGTGGAAGCTCGAGTTGATGCGGGAGAGCCTTACGCAACCTTGGTCTACGAGGCCATGGGCTTTCAGGCGGCAAAAGCGATTGCAGGCTTGTCATGCGCGCTGCTTGGAAATGTAGATGCTGTTATTTTGACCGGAGGAATTGCAAGGTCCAAATGGCTTACAGATAAGATTGAAAAATATTGCGGGCATATAGGGAAAGTGGTAGTTATGCCCGGCGAAAGTGAGATGGAAGCTTTGGCAGAAGGAACTAAGCGTATGCTCCTTGGTGAAGAGGAATATAGGACTTTATAAAAGCTTGAAAGACTTTTTACTGCATTTTATACCTTTTTTGCTACCGCTTAGGCAAGTTTTGTAAAAAAGTGACTTTTTTGATGTATACTTGCCCAAGAAAGTGATTAAGTTATATATAAGAGAGCCGATGAGCCCAAACTCCTAAAACATCCATTGCTCGTCGGTTTTTTCTTTTTTGAAATAAGGTTCAGGTTCTCAGTGCCGGGTTTTGCGAAAACTTGACTTTATTCTTTTCAGTAGTAGAATATAGTTGTAACATTCTTTTGGGAAGCTAAATTATTGCTTTCCCGTTTCCCAAGATGATTTATCACAAATAAATAGAACAGGCAGGCTTTTTAAGCGTTTTTTATTATGAAAAAGAGGATTTTATGGCAAAGAAAAAAGAAGTTGTTGATACCGCATTAGAAAATGTTACGGATGAAGTATCAGAATCTGTCGAAACTGCGGAACAAAAAGGGGAAAAAACATTAAAGGAAGAAGCCGATAAAAAGGCAGATTCAAAGGCGGGAACCGGAAAAGAAGATAAGGACACGAAAGACACACAAAATCAGAACAGACCCAGGGTCACGGGTATTTTGGAAATTGCCGACGGGGGTTTCGGGTTTCTCAGATTTGACAATTTTCTTACCAGCGACAAGGATATATATGTATCGCCGGTGCAGATCAGAAGATTCAATCTCAAGACAGGTGATGAGATTCAGGGAATTTCCAGGCTTCCCAATGAGGGAGAGCGTTTCGGCGCACTTCTTTTCGTGGAGACAGTCAATGGAGATGAGCCGGGGGTGTCTATAAAAAGATCTAATTTTAGCGATATGACGCCTATTTATCCCAGAGAAAGACTGACTTTGGAAGACAGTTCGGTGGAATTGTCCACCAGGCTCATTGATCTGATTGCTCCGATAGGTAAGGGGCAGAGAGGTCTTATTGTGGCTCCGCCAAAGGCGGGGAAAACCACTCTGCTTAAAAATATAGCCCACAGCATAGAGAAAAAGCATCCCGAGGTGGAGCTTATAGTTTTGCTGGTGGACGAAAGACCGGAAGAAGTAACTGACATGAAAAGGTCTCTTTCCAAGGGCAAGGTTATTTTCTCCACATTTGACGAGCAGCCTCAGCATCATGCAAAGGTTGCCGAAATGGTGCTGGAAAGGGCGAGAAGACTTGCAGAACACGGCAAAGATGTGGTAATACTTTTGGATAGTCTGACAAGACTTGCACGGGCATATAACCTGGTTATTCCCGCATCTGGCAGGACTTTATCCGGAGGGCTTGATCCGGGGGCGCTGTATAAACCTAAGCAGTTTTTCGGTGCGGCGAGGAATCTGGAAGAGGGCGGCAGCGTAACTATTCTGGCAACAGCCTTGGTTGATACGGGAAGCCGAATGGATGATGTAATATTTGAAGAATTCAAGGGAACGGGAAACATGGAACTTCATCTGGACAGAAGACTTCAGGAAAAGAGAATTTTCCCTGCCATTGATTTACCTAAGTCGGGAACGAGAAGAGAAGAACTGCTGATGAGGCAGGATGAACTTGAGGCGGTATTGATTATGCGAAGGGCTCTTTCAGGTCAGAGCACTCAAGATGCCGGGGAGGAGATTATTGATAATCTGGCGCATACTAAAACAAACAAAGATTTTGTTGAAATCATAAAAAAAGTTTTTAAAAATAACAAGTAGGTAATTTTATGGATATGAGTAAAATTTTTCTGAAAGATGCCTGCCCCACTCCCATTGGAGGTCAGGCGATTTTGGAAGGCGTAATGATGCGTGGAACGGAGAGAACCGCCATTGCCGTGAGAATACCGGACGGCAGGATTCATATTAAAACACAGAAAAACGGAAACGCGACAAGGTGGATGAAGATTCCCATAATAAGAGGTGTGGCGTCGTTTATATATTCGTTAGTCGAAGGCACCAAGACGCTGACATATTCGGCAGATGTTCTCGAATATTATGACCGATGCCTTGGTGAAGGTGAGGACGCAAGTCAAGAAAAAGATGCGGGGAAGGTAGAGAGATGGCTCACTGAAAAATTGGGAACGCAGCTTATTTGGAAGCTTATGCTTGCTGCTTCAGTTGTTATCGCACTGGCATTTTCAATAGGCATATTTGTATTGCTTCCCACGGCGGCAATCGGTTGGCTGAAGTCATATGTTTCCGGCGCCTTTTTACTGAATCTGATAGAAGGGGTTCTGAGAATTGCAATGTTTTTGGTGTATCTTTCAATTATTTCAAGGATGGAGGATATAAAAAGAGTTTTTCAATATCACGGGGCGGAACACAAGACCATACATTGTTTTGAAAACGGCTTGGAGCTGACTCCCGAAAATGCCCAAAGCTTTTATACTTTGCATCCGAGATGCGGAACCAGTTTTCTTATGTTTGTGATGATAATCAGTCTGGTGTTATTTTCTCTCTTGGGCTGGCCGACGCTTTTTTGGAGACTGACATCGAGAATCCTTTTAATTCCGGTGGTTGCGGGAATTTCCTACGAACTTTTGAAATGGGCAGGTCGAAGCGATAATATTGTAGTTAGAGTTTTGAGCCTTCCGGGACTTTATTTACAGAAGATAACGACTAATGAGCCGGATGAAAAACAGCTTGAAGTTGCAATCGCATCGCTTAAAGCCGTTTTGGTGAATTCGGAAACTCCGTATATAGAGGGAATTGTGGATGAGAATATAAACCTGACAGAAGAAGTTAGAATCGGCGGGATAAAACCGGAGAAAAGCCATGGCGAAAGTAGGTGAAACGGTTAAGGCAGGCGAGAGAATTTTGAGGGAAGCGGGGATTATGAATCCTGAAGTGGACAGTCGTCTCCTATATTGTCATGTGGCTGAAATAGACAGAGGAAGCCTGTTTTTAAGGGAAAGGGATGAAGCTGCAGAGGACATAGAGAGGGAGTTTTTTTGCCTGATACATCAGAGAGCAAAACGCATCCCGCTTCAGCACATTACGGGAAGCCAAAATTTCATGGGACTTAGCTTCAAGGTTACTCCGCAGGTCCTCATTCCCCGTTCAGAAACTGAACTTCTTGTGGAAACGGCACTAAAGGAAATTAAGTCCTCAAGTAAAGAGAAAATATCTGTTTTGGATTTATGCACGGGAAGCGGCGCGATCGGCATCTCAGTGGCAAAGCTGGGAAACGAAATTCTTAGAGAGGATGAAAGTACTTCCGAAATAGAAGTTCTCTGTACGGATATAAGCCGAAAAGCCATTGAAATTGCAAGATACAACGGGGAAAAGCTGGGTGTTGAAGTTCATTTTGCCCAAGGTGATTTATTTGAGCCGGTTTTGCCTGAAGAGAAATCCTTTGACATGATACTTTCAAATCCCCCATACATAGAATCGCATGTTATTTCGACTCTACAAGATGAGGTCAAATTTCATGAGCCGGTTTTGGCTCTGGACGGAGGAAAGGACGGACTGGATTTATACAGAAGAATCCTCAAATCCGCACCGAAATTCCTAAACTCCGGCGGGGTACTTATCATGGAAATCGGGTATAACCAGAAAGAAGCACTGCTTTCTCTTATAAAAAATAATAAAAATTACTGTGAAAGCAGTTGTATTCAGGATTTTGCGGGAAAAGACAGAATTATATTTGCGAAAAGAATTGACTAAGTTGAGAGATATATGGTATCATGGATGAGCTACATGGAAAATCGTGTAGACTATATGCAAGGGTGAATACCTGAGCAGGAAAGAAAGAGGTACAAGCATGAAGGAAGGAATCCATCCTGAATACATGGAATGTAAAGTAACTTGCGCATGCGGAAATTCTTTTGTTACGAGATCTACCAAGCCTGAGATGAGGCTTGATATTTGCTCAGCATGTCATCCGTTCTTTACAGGTCAGCAGAAGTTCGTCAACCGTGGCGGACGAGTTGAAAAGTTCAAGCAGAGATACAATATGGACTAAGTCCGAAAGTAATTTTGCAAGAGCTTTGCTGTATATTCAGAAGCGAAACCGTACCGCCGGCCATGGGCCGGCGGTATTTTTGTATCGGAAAAAAACATATAATGATAAATTTTTAACTGGTTCTCAAAAGACAACTGTGTTATACTTTTAACGATCAGCAAAAGATATGGCGTTCATTCGAGAGGAGACAGAGATGAAAAGAGTAAAACTTGTTGTAGCTGTGCTTGCACTGGTTATGGCGGCCACCACTGCGGGAGCCTTTGCTTGCACAGGTATGTATGTCGGAAGAGGTGTGAGTAAAGAAGGAACAACTATTATTGCCAGAAGTGAGGACCAAGGTCAGGGTGCTTACAATAAGATGTTTAAGGTGAGACCGAGAATCAAAAAAGCAGGTCGTTTTTTCAGGGATAGTGCAAATGGTTTTAAGTATCCGCTTCCAACTGAAACATATAAGTATTCATATGTACCGGACGCATCCGATGCCGGTGACGGAGAATATCCTGCAACATGTACTAACGAATATGGCGTTGCAGTCGTTGGAACAGTTTCGACAGAAGTTACCAAAGCTTACGAAAAAGTAGATCCGACGATAGGAGGAACTCTCAGAGAAGCCACGCTTGCAGGGATTATAGCAGGTCAGGTTAAAACTGCAAGACAGGCGGCGGAGCTTTGCTGCAAACTCCACGATAAATACGGTTCCGAGGAATGGAACACGCTGTTTTTCATGGATAAAAAAGAGGCATGGGTGTTTGAAAACTATGGCGGTCATACATATTGCGCCATGAAGCTTCCGGCAGATAAGGTTGCCGTTTTCGGAAATCAGTGCATGATTGAATGGATAGACCCTGCGGATAAATCGGGAGACTACATTTATTCAAAAGGTAAATGGGATTTATTTAAGAAAATCGAAGAAGCAGGTCATCCTGTGAAAGACGGCGGAAAATATCATGTGGCTAAATCAGTGGCAGGAACCAGAAGGGAAGAGTACTCCAACATGAGAAACTGGATTGGAGTAAAAACTCTTGCACCGAGCAATGAAACGGTAAAGGATAAGGACTACAGTGATGAGACTTTTTATCCGTTCCTGTATTCTCCTGACAAGAAAGTTTCTGTGCTGGAAATTATGAAGTTATTCAGAAACAGATATGAGGGAACAAAATACGATATGAATCTGTCAGAGAATGGAAGCAGAAGACCTATCGGAACGGAAAGATCTTCAGATGTTCATATCATACAGAATTACAAATCACTGCCTACAGACTCCTCAAATCTACAGTGGCTGTGCATGGGCAATGCCGAGCATTCCGTATTCGTACCTGCCTTCAGCGGAATTACCGATACACATAAGGCTTACAAAGTTGACGGAACGGCATATGATTCAAGAAGTGCTTACTGGACTTTTAAGGAAAACGCTACTCTTGCACAGGCAAAACGTGTAAAACTGAGTGCAGGAACAAAGGCTTTCTGGAGCGGAAAAGAAGCTGAGGAACAGAAAGCTATGGAAAAAGAGTTTGCCAACATTAAAAAAGCATACAAGAAGAGTCTTGCAGCAGGCAGAAAATATGTTACAGCCTTAGGTATTAAAACTGCACAGGAGCAGCTTGATAATGCAATTGCGCTTAATGCGGCGTTAAAATATATCGCAACGAGTAATGACAAAGGCAGTATCCTTGACAGACAGGCAGACTTTGTAAAACCTGTTACTTTAAAGGAGGCTGCAAAAGAAGGCGGTTTTGCGTTAAAGGAACTCAAGGTTTACAAAAAGAAGACTTTCACAAAAAAAGTGACTAAATACAAGAAAGTTAAAAAGGGTAAGAAGTATGTGAAGGTTAAGTATGTAAAGAAGGTTAAATATACCAAGAAAGTTGTAGTACCTCAGGACAGACCTTTCTTTGAGTTGAAAAAGGGAGATCAGATTTTCAAATTGCAGCTGAAATCCAGACAAATCTTTAAGAATGGCGAATATGTAAAGGATTTGGTTGGCTACGGCATGTATAAATCAGGAAAGACTATATATGTACCGGGAGATTTGACAGAACAGTTAAAAGCTATTAAATAAAAATCAATAATTGCCATATCTTTGGACCGACTGACAGGTTGTGAGTTTAACTTAAACTTGGCGGTCGGTTTTTTTATAATTTTAAAGGAGAAGTATATGGCAAAGAGATATTTAACTCCCGGCGGGAACCTTTGTAATACCGTAAAACATAGTGACATAATTGATAAATTATGCTAAAATTAATAGCTGAGAACAGCCAAGGAGATAAAAAATAAATGTTTGAAAAATTGGAAGCGGTAGTTGATAAATACAATGAGTTAACGGCGGTTGTTGCGGATCCGGACATCATTTCCAACCAGAGCGTGTGGCAGAAGCACATGAAGGAAATGGGCGAGATGGAGCCAATCGTGAAGAAATATATTGAATACAGGAATGCCAAGGAAAACCTTGATTTTGCAAAAGAACTTGTAGAGAACGAAAGTGATGAAGAACTTCGTGACATGGCAAAGCTTGAGGTCTCAGAGCAGGAAGAAAACATAGAAAAACTTTCTGCAGAGCTGAGGATTCTTTTGATTCCGAAAGACCCTAACGATGAACGGAATGTAATCCTTGAAATTCGCGCGGGTACAGGCGGAGATGAAGCGGCGCTGTTCGGTGCGGATCTTCTGCGCATGTATATGAGATATGCAGAGCGTCGCCGCTGGAAGGTGGAGCTCATGGATGTTAATGATACGGGAATCGGTGGAGTCAAGGAGGCGGAAGTTCTGATAAAGGGCAAGGGAGCCTATTCCAGACTGAAATATGAGAGTGGAGTGCATAGGGTTCAGCGAGTTCCCGAAACGGAAACTTCGGGAAGAATTCATACCTCGGCGGCAACAGTGGCGGTTTTGCCGGAAGTCGACGATGTTGAAGTACATATAGATCCCAGCGATGTAAAGGTGGATGTTTATCGCGCTTCCGGAAACGGAGGCCAGTGTGTAAATACGACGGACTCTGCCGTAAGACTTACACATCTTCCCACCGGACTTGTTGTAACCTGCCAGGACGAAAAATCCCAGATTAAAAATAGAGAAAAAGCGATGAAGGTTCTCAAGGCAAGGCTTTACGACAAGATGCAGAGGGAACGGGCAGACAAGATTGCCGCAGAAAGAAAGGACCAAATCGGTTCCGGAGACAGAAGCGAAAGAATACGAACATATAATTTCCCACAGGGACGCTGCACCGACCATAGAATCGGTCTTACACTTTACAAATTGGATGCCATTTTAGATGGAGAAATCGAGGAAATTATAGATGCACTTACAACTGATGATCAAGCGAAGAAGATGAACGACTTTTAATGAAAACGAAGATACTCACAGATAAAATCGAAGATATTGAAATTGCAGCAAACATAATTGCCGGCGGAGGTTTGGTGGCATTTCCCACAGAGACTGTTTACGGGCTGGGGGCTGATGCCATGAACCCCGAAGCGGTTAAGAAGATCTATCGGGCAAAGGACAGACCTTCGGATAATCCGACTATTGTGCACATATCGTCAAATGCGGATATGAAGAGGGTGACTACAGAAATTACACATGATATGGAAGTACTGATGAAGAAATTCTGGCCGGGTCCTATGACGATGGTGGTTCCCAAGAAGAAAGAACTTCCTTATGTGACTACGGGAAATCTTGAAACCGTTGGAATTAGAATGCCGGAGAATGAAGTTGCAAGAAAATTGATTGAACTGAGCGGCTGCGTGATTGCGGCTCCCAGTGCAAACCTTTCGGGAAAACCGAGCCCTACCACATATCAGCATGTAATTGATGATCTGCAGGGACGGGTAGATGCGGTTATATGCAGCAGGCAGTGCAGGATAGGCATTGAGTCTACGGTTATAGATTTGACAGAAGAAGAACCTGTGATTTTGCGCCCCGGTTTTTTTACCAGAGAGAATATTCAATGGGCATTGAAGAAGCCCGTCATAATGGATCCCACCATAAATAAAGATCCGAGAGATGAAGATGAATTTCATCCCAAGGCTCCGGGAATGAAATATAAGCATTATGCACCGTCTGCCGAAATGATTATATTTCAGGGGGAGCAGGATGAAGTTTTAGACGCTATGGACTTGGAAAAAAGAGAGCGAGAGAGTCTGGGGCAGCAGGTATGTATTCTCTCCTATGAAGGGGACGAAGCCGCAGCAGCACATGATTTTTTTGCAGAGCTCAGACAGGCGGACAAAGAAGGATACGACATTATTTTAGCCGCAGCTTTACCTGAGAAAGGTATTGGATTTTCGGTAATGAACAGAATGTTGAAGTCTGCAGGATTCAACATTAGAAGAGTGGAGGTAGGTAGCAATGATTATAGCAATAGCCGGTGACCACGGTGGATTTGCCCTAAAGCAGAAGATACGAGAGCATCTTGTACAGAAGGGGATTAAGGTTGTGGACCTTGGAACAGACTCGGAAGAGTCTGTGGACTACCCGCAATTCGGAAGAGCCTGTGCAGTGGCAGTTGCAAGCGGAAAGGCAGAGAGAGGAATCGTAGTTTGCGGAACGGGAATAGGCATTTCCATAGCTGCAAACAAAGTTCCGGGGATCAGATGTGCACTGTGCACATCTGTTGAGATGGCAGAGCTTGCGAGAAAACATAATGATGCCAACATACTTGCAATGGGAGGCAGAATTACAAGCACAGAAGATGCAGTCAAGATAACCGATGCGTGGCTGGATACGGAATTTGAAGGGGGCAGACATAAGAGAAGAGTGGACATGTTGGATTCTATGTAGTCCTTTGAGAAAGGGTCAGGGCATTCTGACCGCTTCACGGGGAAATTAAACAGATTCCAAGAGACAGAACAAATAATACAGATTGAGAAGTCAATAGTTTTGATAAATTATAGGTAATAGGAGCGTAAAAATGGGAAAAGTATTTGTTTTTGATCATCCGTTAATTCAGCACAAAGTTTCTCTGATGAGAAAAAAAGAGACCGGTGTAAAGGAGTTTCGTGAACTTGCAACAGAGGTGGCACTTCTGATGGGATTTGAAGCCACAAGACATCTTCCGCTGGAAGAGGTTGAAATTGAAACTCCAATCTGTAAGGCAAAGGTTAATATGCTTAAGGGCGAGGATTTGGCGATTATTCCCATTTTAAGAGCGGGGCTCGGATTTGTTGACGGCATGCTGGAACTGGTTCCCAATGCAAAAGTTGGGCATATAGGACTTTATCGCGATCCTGAAACTCACAAGCCTGTTGAATATTACTGCAAACTTCCTAAGGATATAGAGAAAAGACAGAGTTTTGTAGTGGACCCGATGCTTGCAACCGGCGGAAGTGCCGTTGCCGCTATCGAGTTGCTAAAGAAATACGGAGTTAAAAATATTACTTTCATGTGTCTCATCGCCTCTCCGGAAGGAATAGAGGTTCTTCAGAAGGCTCACCCGGATATAGATATTTTTATCGCAGCAAAGGATGATTGCCTTGACGAGAACGCTTATATCGTTCCCGGACTTGGAGATGCAGGGGACAGATTATACGGAACGAAGTAGGCGTAACTGATTTTTATTGAGAAACGCCGGCACGATATTGATGTTAATAATTTGTGAAGGAGATAGTTGATGAAAAATTTCATCCCGGATAATGTCAGCAAGTACGATAATGTTTTCGATGTTTTGAAGGAACGCGGATTCATAGAGCAGACCACAGATGAAGAGAAGATACGGAAATTACTTGCTGAGGAGAAGATAAAATTTTACATAGGATTTGATCCTACGGCGGACTGCCTTCATGTCGGCCACTTCATGCAGGTAATAATCATGATGTACATGCAGAAGTATGGACACACTCCCGTTGTTTTGCTCGGGGGAGGAACAGGTATGGTAGGTGATCCTTCAGGCAGAACCGACATGCGTCAGCTGATGAATGTGGATACAATAGATGATAATTGCCGCAGATTTAAGAAGCTTTTCGACAGATTTTTGGAATTTGATGAGGAGTGGAAGTACGAAGGAAATAACGGGGTTTTTGAGCCGGGAAAAGAGAATAAGACTCCGGAGCCGGGGAAGGCGATTAGTGTGAATAACGCTCAGTGGCTTCGTCCTTTGAACTATATCGAGTTTGTGCGAACTGTGGGAACACATTTCAATGTTAACCAGATGCTAAGAGCAGAGGCCTTTAAACAGCGTATGGCAAGAGATACAGGGCTTTCCTTCTTCGAGTTCAACTATATGCTCATGCAGTCGTATGACTTTAGTGTAATGGCAAGAGATTTCGATGTTAAGATGCAGTTTGGCGGAAACGATCAGTGGTCCAATATTATCGGCGGCGTGGATTTGACAAGAAAGATGTGTGGAAAAGAAGTTTACGGTATGACTTTTGCACTCCTTACAAACAGCGAAGGCAAGAAGATGGGAAAGACTGCAAAGGGTGCTCTATGGCTTTCTCCTGAAAGAACTTCACCTTTTGAGTTTTATCAGTACTGGAGAAATGTCGGTGATAAGGATGTGGAAAAGTGTTTGAGGATGCTCACTTTTTTGCCTATGGAAGAAGTTAGGAGGTTATCTTCTCTTGAAGGTGCCGAAATAAATAAGGCAAAGGAAGTTTTGGCTTTTGAAGTTACCAAACTGGTTCACGGAGAAGAAGAGGCTGTAAAGGCACAGGAGGGTGCGAGAGCTGCTTTTTCCGGCGGCGGGGATACAGAAAATATTCCTACTGAGGAATTTGCCAAGGAAGAGTTTACAGGAGAGGGCAAGGGTGTCCTTACTTTACTTAAAGAACTTGGACTTGCAGCTTCAAACGGTGATGCCAGAAGAACGGTGGAGCAGGGGGGCTTATCTGTTAACAGCAAAAAGATGACAGATTCCAGAGCCCGGATTACAGATGAATTATTTGAGGATGGAGAGATTCTCATTCAGAAGGGAAAGAAAAAATTTGTTAAGGTGGTAATCAAGTAGATGTCTTTTGATAACTTGATTGTGAAAGCCGGAAAGTGTGGCAATATTGTTGTGTGTTTAACGGTATTTTGCGATAGACAGAAAGGAAGGATAATGTAATATGCCGGAAAGAAAAGGAAAGCGTGCCAGAAGCAGAATGTTGATTCTGAAGGCGGCAGGAGAGTTGTTTGAGGAAAAGGGCTTGAAACATGTAACTTTTAATGATGTTGCAGAAAGAGCCGGTATGTGCAGAACAACTATCTTCAACTATTTTACCAATATAAACGATATATTACTGGCATTGATGGATGACGAGGTTAAAAGCATTCTTGATTTTGCCGAAACTTCGCGAAGCGAAGGTAATGAACTGATTATGGATATATTCGGAAAGATTATTGATGATAGTGCAGAGTTTCCCGTACTTGCGGTTAAACTCGTCTCGGTTAATAATATCAACAACGATGCAGGAAGGGTATTCAGAAAAATAGAAGAGTTGATATACAACTGCCTTGAGGATGAATCTCACGAAAAGAAAGAGCGTAAAACCGTTGTAATCATGGGCATTTATTACGGTTTGATAAATCATTACCTGGTATCGGGAGAGAAGCTTGATGCGAGAAAGATAAAGCGTGAATTTAGGGAATATGTAATTCCGGTTTTCGATATATGAATATTGATTTTTTAGATAGTATAAAAGAGGAGAGCTCTGTTTTATCGGTAGAGGATGAATATATTACCAAAGTTATCGAGAAAGGAAAGCCACTTCAAGCCTCTCTTGAGGATATGGCGCAGATTCTCGGCGACGCCGTAGAAATTCGTCCCTTTGAGGATGTAGAAAAACTGTTTGCACCGGAGGCTCCCGGTGCAGTTTTTTGCTTTACGGAAAATGAAGGAAAGCAGAGAAAATTTGCCTTGGTGAGGGGAAGAACCGTGTATGAAGCAGAGG
Source organism: uncultured Clostridia bacterium (assembly GCA_945830395.1). Taxonomy (GTDB): domain Bacteria; phylum Bacillota; class Clostridia; order Peptostreptococcales; family Anaerovoracaceae; genus Aminicella. Next base: position 84,182 of record CALZYE010000005.1, on the reverse strand, counting down.
TCTGTGCGGAAGTTTTGAAAAAAGCTGCCGAGATTGAAATAAAGGCTGAATGCTTGGGAGGAACTAAACCCCTTTCTGCGTTGAACTGCAAAATTATGCGTGAGAAATATCTTAACTCCTATTCAAAAAAAGAAGGCTTGTATGAGGAAATGCAGAGAACTTCCTGTAAGGGGAAAGCTAATAAGGAAGAAAATCTTTATGGAGCCGGTGCATTGACCTGGGCACTTGCGGATGCAAGAGAAAAGCTTGTTGAATACGGATTGAAACTGCAAGCTTGGGATTTGGTTCAAGGCACATGGGGAAATCTTTCCGTTAGAATTTCGGAAGAAATCATGCTTTGCACCCCTTCGGGAATAAGTTATGATAAACTTAAGCCTGAAGATATGACGGCAGTTAATATTTTTACGGATAAGATGCTCCCGAATTTCGGAACTTCAGTGGGAGTTAAGGAAACTTCAGAGAGCATAATGCATACAGAAATATACAGAAAGAGAAACGATGTAGGTTCTATAATTCATACCCACTCAAAATATGCAAGTGTGTTTGCCGCTGCAGAAAAGGGTTTTGCTGATGGTAATATAGGTATTTCAGAGTATGCTTCAGCAGGCACGCACGAGCTTGCGATAAAGGTGGCTGAGGCTTTGGGGGACTCTTCCGCCGTTATAATGGCACATCACGGAATGGCAGCAGTCGGCGAAAATCTTGTGGATGCCTTTGATATGGCCGGGGCAGTGGAAAGAGAAGCTGAAAATCAAATCAAATTTGGGCGGAAATAAAGCGGAAATCTCATTTACAGAAAATTTTTCACGGTCCCAAATTTTATAATACAGGTTATTGCATATAAAGGGGCTGCTTTGCAAAACAGCCCCTTCATACTTAACGCGGTTTGGTAAACAAATATTATCAATTACGGTTTTTAGAAGCATTAATTTGAAGTAGAAAAATACCGGATACTACAACTAATACTATAATTAAATCTGCTAATATATTTATTTTTTGGTCGAATAACAAATCAAGAAACATCAATGTTAATAAACCGATATACTATAACACACCATAAAAATGTCAATATTTAGAATTTGCTGGACGGTTAATCAGTGAAATTTTCACTGATTAGCTTATAGGGTGGAATTTTCATAAATTAACAACAAAATATATAGTTGTACTTGATTAACATATAGCTAATTGCTATAATACAAGCAAGTTTTCAAGGTCTGTGGTTGAAAATCCAAGTCAGGTGCGGACGAAAGGATCCACGTAAACCGCAAGCGAATCGCTGCGACTATCATGGCGCACTCTAGAAGTAAGTCCTCGGGAAAATCTCGGTAAAGGCAAGTGTGGGGGCAAAAACCAGGTCAGCTTGAAAATCCGCCTAGAGCAACTGAATGTTCTAGGTTTTCTTTTTCACACGGATTGAAAATACGAGCCGGAGAAGCAAGCTTTTAATAATTGTTTCAATGTTAGAAATAAAATTGCTTTGGCATTTATTTTAATGTGATAAAGAACTGAAAGTGTTTGACTTTAGTGTGATGATGTGTTAGAGTATAGATTACCGAAATTATTTATTTTTTGTTATGAGTTAGGAGGAAACGATGGAGAAAAGACAAGTAAGAATCCCTAATTTCTTTGTAGCGTTGATTCCCGTCATCGTAATGATGGGGCTTATGCTGTACGGCTTAGTAGGGGGAAAAGACTATCATGATGCTCACATGCCGCTTGTAGTTGCAATCGTAGTAGCATGTATAGTCGGCTACTTACACGGACACAGCTTTAATGATATGCTGGCGGGAATGCTTGAGAGACTGAATGCCACTATGGAAGCCATTTTGATTTTGTGCACGGTAGGTATTTTGGTATCGTCATTTATGATTTCAGGAACTATTCCGACCCTGATTTACTATGGATTGGAAATTCTTACACCTAAACTATTTTTGCCTATAGGATGCGTTATCTGTGCAATCGTAGGGCTTGCCTGCGGTTCTTCATGGACCACAACCGCCACTGTAGGTATTGCGTTCTTGGCTATCGGACAGGGACTGGGAATTTCACCGGCCATCACAGCGGGAATGATTATTTCAGGTGCGTATGTAGGGGATAAGTTCTCCCCTCTGTCAGATACAACAAACTTGGCGGCAGCAGTTTCAGAAACAGGATTATTCGACCATGTTATGGCGATGACTTCAACGACGGGTCCTACATTTCTGATTGCAATGATTATTTACACTATAATCGGTCTTAATGTTGACCCAAGCTCTTACGATCCAAGTATCGCAGAGGCAATGAGAACTACAATTGAAAAGACTTTCAATGTAAATCCGCTTGTTATGCTTCCTATTCTGGTGGTAATAGTTGTTTGTGTCATGAAGCTGCCGGGACTTGTCGGTATTGCGATTTCTGTATTTACAGGAGTTGTGTTTGCCGTAGTTTTCCAGAAGGGACTGGGAATGACCGATATATTCAACATGCTTCACTACGGACCAAGTTTTGAAACGGGAAATCAGTATTTGGACGGAATTTTGAAAAAAGGCGGTATGGATCACCAGATGTGGACAATCAACCTGATTCTTCTTGCAGTTGCTTACGGTGGAGCTTTGGAGCGCTGCGGATGTGTAGAAGCTCTGTTCGGAAAGCTGAAGAACAAGCTGCACAAGGTTGGAAGCCTGGTTCTTGCAACACTGCTTACATCGTTGTTCTGCGATGCTGCTATGGGAGATCAGTTCCTTGGAATCGGAGTTCCTGCACCGTTATATGTTGATAAATATGATGAACTGGGACTGGGACGCAATATGATGTCCCGTACACTGGAAGATGCAGGTACGCTTTGGGCAGTTATGTTCCCATGGACAGGATGCGGCGCTTACCAGTATTCAACATTGGGAGTTCACCCGTTTGTATACTTCCCATTTGCATTTGTAAATCTAATTAACCCTATTTATGCAGCAATTACAGCATTCTTGGGCAGAAACATTTTCTGGGCTGACGGTTCGTACACCAACCTGTTCGGAAGGACAAAAGCGGGAAAACCTGCAGGCTGCCCTGAAGAAGCTCACAAGATTGCAGTTGCAAACCTTGAACGCCTTAGAGCTGAAGGAAAAGTTCCTCAGATTAACGCATAAAGGCATAGGGAATTTTGATGGAATATAGAGCGCTTAATTTAGATACGCACAAGAAAGAAGTGAAGATAGGAATTGTTTTGGTAGGCGCGGTGCTGATATTTTTCGGTACAGGTCTTACAGGTCATATTAAGTTTAACATTATAGCAATAGTCTTTGGAACCCTTCTCATCTTAAGTGCGTTGCTCAAAAAAACGGTGACTGTTTCTTCCGAGGGACTTTTGGTTCACTATGATATGAGGGTTGCCACGCACAGGGAACTTTGGAAGTGGGAGGATATGTTTTCTCTTACATGGCAAAAGGATGAAAACACACCGGATCTTTGGCGAATATATTTTACAAAGGATGACAGAACCAGGAAATTTCTTTTTACCGAAGAGGATATGAACGATATACTAAAATTGGGAAAAGAGAAGAATCCTTCCATTAGAGTTTATGAAGCTGTTGAAAGGAATAAATAGCTTGCATTTGCAGAAATAAAAGAGTATAATAAACCTTGCACCGCGGATTGGTGCAAGGTTTTTTCGTGGGCAGGTTTAACCGGCAGCCTAACGAGCTAAAAATATTTTAGTAATGCCGACCAGGATTGATTTTCAGATTTTCAATCTCAGTAGGCAGAACCGAAAAAGAATTCCGTGACTTTCGGAGGGCTTCGTGAAGGTGCGGCGCCTCGATTTTAGGGATTCCCAGTAGGTAGAAAGGAAAGAAAATGAAATCTTATATTGCAAAACCTGCAGAAGTACAGCGCAAATGGTATGTTGTAGATGCAGAGGGCAAAACTTTGGGCAGAATGGCTTCAGAAATTGCCACAGTCCTGAGAGGAAAAAACAAGCCGACTTACACACCGCATGTTGACTGCGGAGATAATGTAATCGTTATCAACGCCGAAAAGGTCAGCGTAACAGGAAAGAAGAGAAAAGAAAAGACTTATGTTTCTTACTCAGGATTCCCGGGCGGAAGAAAAGAAATGACATTTGAAGAATTACTTGCAAAGAAGCCGGAAGAAATCGTTCGTCACGCAGTGAAGGGAATGCTTCCTGACGGAAAACTCGGCAGACAGATGTTTAAGAAGTTACATGTTTACACAGGTCCTGAGCACAAGCATGCTGCACAGAAACCGGAAGTATTGGAATTTTAAGGAAAGGGAGGAATAGAACATGGCTACACAGTATAGTGGTACAGGCAGAAGAAAATCTTCCGTTGCCAGAGTTAGACTGCTCCCTGGTACCGGAAAAGTAATTATCAACAAGAAAGAGCTTAATGATTATTTCCCGGCAGATTTGCTGAGACGAGAGGTTATGAGACCTCTTACAGTTGTAGGAGCTGAAGGCAAGTACGATGTAATCGCTTTGGTTCACGGCGGTGGTCTTACAGGTCAGGCAGGTGCGCTCAGACACGGAATTTCAAGGGCTTTAGTTGCAACAGAAACAGAAGGTTACAAGAAAGCTCTCAAGCTTGCGGGTTTCTTAACGAGAGACCCAAGAATGAAGGAAAGAAAGAAATACGGACTTAAAAAAGCTCGTAAGGCTTCACAGTTCTCCAAGAGATAAGAGAGCGTCCTTTCAGTTTACAGAACAAATTATTAAAAACAGAAGAGACATACTCCTTTCGGATGATGTCTCTTTTTTGTGTGCGGATGTGCCGTCATTGAAGTAGAGGGTCTATTGTGTTATAATTTGTCAAAGATAATGAGAGGTGTATATTATGATTAGACAGGAAATAATAAAGCTGGACGGTAAGGTAATAGACAAAAAAATTCTCGATGAAATTCAAAAATCGGAAGATGTCAAGGCCATCAGAGATAATGGAATGGACGCAACACATATAGGAAAGCGTTGGTATGTGGTGGTCTTCCACAGCGGCGAAGGCATAAGCGTATATGTGAACCAATTTATTTAGAAGATTTAAGCGAAAAGGCGGAGAAAGCAGTATGAAATTAATGATTGCATCTGACATACATGGCAGCGAATATTATTGCAGGCTTGCACTAAGGGCTTTTGAAAATTCCGGATCTGATAAACTTCTGCTTCTGGGAGATTTGTTATATCACGGGCCGAGAAATGATTTGCCTAAGGAATATAACCCTAAGGCGGTTATTTCTATGCTAAATCCTATTGCTGACAAAATTCTGGCAGTTAGGGGAAACTGTGAGGCGGAGGTTGATCAGATGGTTTTGAGCTTTCCGGTGCTTGCTGACTATGCTTTGATAGAACTGAGGGAAATTACCATATTTGCCACTCACGGACATTTATATAATCAGGAAAATTTGCCTCCTATGGCGAAAGGGACGGTTTTACTCAACGGGCATACACATATTCCTTCATGTATAGAGCATGAAAACTATGTGTATATGAACCCGGGTTCCACTTCTATCCCGAAGGAAGGAAGCTGCCACAGCTATATGATAGTGGAAAATGGAGAATTTAAGTGGCTTGACCTTGAGAGCAATAAGAAATACAAGACTTACAAGGTTTAAGCGGTATGGATGCAGAGAGAATTGTAAAAGATGAAGATAGAATTTAAAAGGCAGGAAACATGGAACATTTCGGCAGAAAAGTAGAAGGAATAATTTTTGATGTAGACGGAACGCTTTTGGACACTATGCCGGTTTGGCATGATGCAGGAGCCAGATTTTTGGCAACACTTGGAATCGAAGCGGAAGAAGGCTTGGGGGACAGGTTGTTTACGGAAACTGTGGAAACCGGAGCAAAATATATTATAAAAGAATATGGGCTTGATATGACGGTGAAACAGGTTGCAGAGGGAATCAACAACCAGGTTGCCCACGCATACAGAGAGGAGGCGGATTTTAAGCCGGGGGCGAAAGAACTTCTGGATGCCATACGGAAGGAGAAAATCCCCATGACTATCGCAACCTCCACCCACAGACCTTTCATCGTCGCTGCCTTTGAAAGACTGGGTGTCTTAGATTACTTCACGGAAATTTACACGGCATCTGAGGTAGGAAAGACCAAAGAGGAGCCGGACATGTTTTTTATTGCCGCAGAGAAGATGGGGACAAAGATAGAAAATACATGGGTATTTGAAGACGGGCTTTATGCCGCTAAAACTGCCCGAAAATTCGGGTTTGGAACGGTGGGAATATACGATGAAGTCAGTGCAAAGGATGAAAGAGAGATGAAAGAACTGGTAGACTATTACCTCTATACTTTGAAGAATTTTAAGTTTATTTGAGTCCGGATAAAGGCTCGCAGATCATAAGAATATTTTTACGAGAAAAAGTGGCAAAAAGTGAGAGAAAATGAAAAAGAATGAAGGATAATGAAGAAGTTATTGAATATTGAGTATGGAAGCATACACGGATTTTACTGGATGATTTACGGAGTCATTTCCAGTTTTGCATCGGTCTATTTACTGGACAGAGGTTATTCAAACTCTGAGATCGGTATAGTTATGGCAGTTGCAAATGTTCTTGCCGTTTTCATTCAACCGGTGCTTGCAGATGTAGCCGACAGGTCAGTGAGGTTTACGCTGGAAAAAATAATTGGAATAATAACTGTGGGACTGATGAGCCTCACAGTGTTTTTGATGTTTGTAGAAGGTGCCTCAACAGGTCTTTTTGTAATCTATATATTGCTTTTGGCATTTCATACGGTTCTTCAGCCGCTGATAAACGCCTTGAATTTTAAGCTGGAAGAGTGTGGAGTCCGGATGAATTTCGGGATGTGCAGATGCGGAGGCTCATTGGCATACTCAATTTTGTGTGCATTTTTAGGGCTGTTTGTAGAAAAATACGGTTCCGATATACTCCCTGTAACGGCAGAAGTTGTGATGATTCTCCTTTTGGTCAGTATTTTTTTAACCGTGAAAACCTTCGGGAAAATTGAAGAAAAGAGTCCGGGACAAGGTAGAAGACAGAGGGACAGGGAAAGCATAAACCTTATTGAATTCATAAAGTCCAACAGACTTTTTATGGTACTGAATGTGGGAGTTTTCTTTCTTTTCATAAATAACCAGGTTTTAAACAGCTTTATGCTTCAGATTGTGCAGAATGTGGGAGGCAGCAGCAAGGACATGGGAGAGATTTTTTCTTTGATGGCATTTTGTGAGATTCCTACGATGTTCTGCTTTGACTGGATAAATAGAAGAATTTCTTGTGAAACCCTTTTGAAAGTCGCGTCGGTAGGATTTCTGCTCAAGATTGGCGCGGTGTTTATGGCTGAATCGGTTAAAATGATATTTGCAGCTCACTTTTTACAGCTTATAAGCTTTGCCCTCTTTTTGCCTGCCATGGTCAAATATATAAACCGGGTTATGCATAGGGGAGAAGCGGTTAAAGGTCAGTCTTTGTATACTACTATGGTGACCATAAGTGCAGTTGCAGCGAGCCTTGGAGGAGGAATAATTCTGGATGTCAGCGGCGCATCTGCCGTTACACTGGTTTCTGTCATTTCTGCGGCTATCGGAACCGTTATAGTTTTCTGCACCGTCGATAAGGTTAAGGAAGTGAAAAGAGGGCATAATTCTTAATTATTCTTAATTATTGCATATATATCTGTTAAAAGGGTTATTTACGGTATAAAATAGAGAAAACACGAAGTTGAGGTGGAGATATGGCTTTAGATAAAATTTTAATTGTCGATGATAATCCCGATATCAGAGAGGTTATTTCGGTTCTATTACGAAGCGAAGATTATAGAATTGAAGAGGCTGAGAATGGCAAAATAGCGATAGAAAAGCTTTTTGACGAGGAAAACGCTTTTGACATGATGATTTTGGATATAATGATGCCTGAGATGAACGGGGTTGAGGTTTGTCGTAAGGTTAGAGAGAAGTCACAAATTCCTATTTTGTTCCTTACAGCAAAATCTCAGGATAAGGATATGGTAGAGGCGTATACAAGCGGGGGAGATGATTTTTTAGTCAAACCATTTTCTCATACGGAACTTGTTTTAAAGGTGGCGTCTTTGCTTCGCAGACATAAACAATACGATGTACCGGGCGGAAAAGAGTCGGAGAACACCAAGAAGCTTTCTGACAATGTTATGGTGGACATCAAGAAGAGGTTGGTATATAAAGAGGATAAACGAATAAACCTGACAGATAAAGAATTTGATATATTGCAATATTTTATGGACCACAGAGGAGATATTGTTCAGAACAGAGACCTGTATGAGGATGTGTGGGGAGAGAAATATCTTCCATCCGGAAGCAATACCATCATGGTGCATATTTTGAACTTGAGAAAAAAACTTGAGGAGGATGTAAATAAACCCAAGATAATTCAAACGGTTTGGGGAAAGGGCTACAGAATTGAGTAAAGGTAAGAAATTTAAAAATTATATAGTGGAAAGATACTTTTCCGTTCTCAATGTAAAGCTGGTGCTCGTGGTGCTGATGGCGGGGTTTTTCGCTGTAATCACTTTATTGGGCATGGTCAAGTTTGAGGAATATGTGGCAAATAAGGCATATCTTTCTGATTCGGCAAAGAAAAAAATCGTAGATGAAAGGTACAATAATCTCGAAAAGTATATAAAGAAACATTCGGTGAAGGGAACGGACAGCCGAAAGCTTCAGAACTGGCTAAAAAGTAAGCACTACACACAGCTTTTGGTGTGGGATAATATGCGTGATGTCTTTTCCGGCGGATGGGTTGTGGACATGGAGGATTCCAAAGATGTTCAGGATGTAGGCTATTCGGTGCAGGAGAGCAAGCAGGAAATTATAGACAATCAGAAAAACAGCTCCAAGAGAATAGGTGCCAAAGAGTTTAAGGAGGATGTTTTCAACAGGTATGTAAATTTTCACGATGGTAAATACTATGTCTATATCAATGTGAATAAGGAGAAATACTGGTACAAAATAATGGATGTAGTAGCTATTATTACGACAGCCCTTGTATTCATATTGATAATAATGGTATATAACAGCATGGTCTTAAAGAGAGTCAGAAAGCTTTCCGGTGAGGTTTGCCGTATAAGCGAGGGGGAACTTGACGGAGAAATTTCCAAGGGAAAGCACGATGAAATCGGAGCCTTAGCTGAAAGCATCGACAATATGAGAAATTCCATAGTAGATAATATGAGCAGCGAAAAAGCGGCTTGGGCGGCAAATACCGCCCTTATTACAGCCATGTCGCACGATATAAGAACGCCGCTTACATCTTTAATCGGATATTTGGACATAATCGACGGGAAAAAATATAATAGTGAGGAGGAAATGCTTCGCTATATAAAATCCAGCAGAGAGAAGGCGATTCAGCTAAAAGATTTATCGGACAAACTCTTCAGATACTTCTTAGTCTTTGGAAATCCTAACCAGAATAAGCCCCTTGAAAGGACGGATTCGGGAATTCTTTTCCCGCAGCTTCTGATGGAGCATATTTCGGAAGCCATGTCAAAGGATGTGAAAACTGACATGGAGTTTGACATTCCGGAAGGCGTGATGGTAAATGTCGATATTTCCCTTGTAAGAAGATTGTTTGACAATTTGTTCTCCAACATATTGAAATATGCAGATAAGAGCTTTCCTGTAGAAGTAAGGGGCGAGATTTGGGATAATAAAGTCAGGATAACATTGAAGAATCATATTTCTGATGAAGCGAAGAAGGTTGAAAGCACAAAGATTGGACTGAAAACATGTAGGAAGATTTGCCAGGACATGCATGGATTTTTCCTTGTTAGTGATAAAAATAAAATTTATACTACGGAGATTATCTTGCCGATAGTAAGCGATGAGGAGGAGAGAAATGTCGATAAAGGATATTCCGAGGATAAACGGAACTCTTAGAGCAAAGTCCATTCAAATGCCCGATGCTATTTGGAAAGCTAAGGGTATGGTGGTTTTGGGCAGACGAATAAAATCATGTATCTTTACCACGGATCTTGCTATAATCAGAAACTGCAATGCAGATGCGGTTCTGGCAGTTTATCCGTTTACACCGCAGCAGATTATCAACACTGCGATAATCAACGCCGCTTCAATTCCGGTTTTTTGCGGGGTTGGAGGGGGAACTACCCAGGGGCTTAGAACCGCTTTGATTTCAAAGGATGCAGAAGGCGACGGCGCCTATGGAGTTGTAGTCAACTCTCCTATGAAGAATGAAAATATAAAGATGATAAAAAGCGTTATAGATATTCCTATCATTGCTACCGTGGTAAATTCCAGCACCGACATAGATGCAAGACTGGCTGCCGGAGCCTCGATTTTGAATGTTTCCAATGCAGCCAAGACTCCGGAGCTTGTGCGGCACATCAGAAAAGACTATCCGAATGTGCCGATTATAGCGACAGGAGGTCCAAGCGATGACTCTATAAGGGAAACCATCGCTGCCGGAGCCAATACAATCAGTTATACGCCGCCTGACATTGCAGATATATTCAGCGCTATGATGGTGGAATATCGCAAAGAAGCACAGATGGTGAGCACGCCTCAGGAGAAAGAGGCAATATTGGAAGAGATGTTGGAGCTTCTTTAATTCTTTCCCTTGTGAAGAGGCGATGAGAAACAGCAGAGGCAAAAACTTGTTTTGTAAGGAGTTTGCAGGCGGTGTAATTTTTAAGTATTTTTCTCTTGACTTACCACGCATTGAGTGGTATCATAACAACTGTGTCAAAACATTAGAATTGATAGCTTTGGCGCAGTTGACAGGTTTGCACCATTAGCTCAGCTGGTAGAGCACCTGACTCTTAATCAGGGTGTCCAGGGTTCGAGCCCCTGATGGTGTACCAATTGAAAGCCCTTGTAATTTCAACGATTACAAGGGCTATTTTTTTAAATTATTCATAAAGTCTTAACCTGATATTATCACTAATTACCCCTAAGTCAGCAATCCCTCCGGCAATCCCTTTTTTGAAATGTTCATTTTGAAGATGAAAATCTATTCATTTTTTCAAGTCCATCCGCCATAGATAAATCTGATTTGTAAACTTCAGCTCTCATTTCTATATCCATTAATCTTTTGATACTCTTCGGGAACATGAAATTTTTTCTGTAAATTTCCTTCAATGGTAATATATAGCTAAGATACTCGCCGAGTTATAGGCACTTCATTTATGGATATAATAATATATGGTTCAAAGTATATAAAGGACTCCTTGAATTGAGGGAGTCCATTTCTAATTTATATATAGTTAGTCTTCATAACTACTTATGAAGGTGCCGTTGTTCATGCTTAGCGACTTCATCCTCTTAATCTTTAGAGCTGTTTCTTGTCGTGTCTTTACCAAAAAATTATGAGGCTCATTAGTGTAACATTTCGATTTCTTTTCATCACTAAGGCTTTCGATGAAGTTTAGATGATCACTTATCCGTCTATCTACAATGGTATTTACTTTCTCTCCCTTTTTCTTTATCCATTGATTGGCAAGAACTACTATTTCGGGATCAATATCGACACCGATACTATTTCTTTCGGACGCAATACATGCGAGGTTTGTAGTACCTAATCCCTCTCGTGTCAAGCGACTGACACAAAATATATTGTCTATATTTATACAGCAAAAAGAGAGTGATTTCCCACTCCCTCTTGCGTCTATTTCCATATGATTTTTTGAACTATACTACCTTCACAGATAACTGAGTCAACATAAAATCATTTTGTTTTGGTAAGATGTCGGATTGTAAAGATATATCCTCTTGGTTCTCTGTTAGATTATCTTTGTTCTTGTTTGTTGTTAAATTTCTTATCCATCTCATTAAGGCTTTTATTCTTCGTGCAATTTCTCTTAATAGCTTATTCTGATGCTTGATTTCTCGGTTGATATTTCCTCTATCGGTAGCTATGCCTTTCTTTTCCATTTGACTTGCTGATACTCCTAAATGAATGGTAGGTATTTGCTCTATCCCCTGTCTTTGATAAGAACGGTGGTCGACTTTTTCCTGTATGCTGTTTTCTTCCAAATATTTGTTTGCAATGTCTGCCCACGACTTTCTCCACTCTTCTGCTTTGTCTTGTTCGTTCCAATCTACTGTATTTATTTTTCTTGTTTTGTAATTGCCATTTTTGAGTTTTACTTTCTCTCCGTTTTCATCAAGGATATATTCCTTTTTTGATTTCGCTCCCCATGCTTTATCTTCGTTTAATGGTCGCATAGTTAAAAGTATATGAGCGTGTGGGTTCCCGTCATTTTTATCATGTAAGGCAATATCGGCACACATACCGACTTTTACAAAATTTTCTTTTACATATTCTCGTACAAGTTCTATCTGTTTTTCTCGATTTAGTTCTTTGGGTAGTGCAATTTCTATTTCTCTTGCAAGCTGTGAGTTTTTAATTTTTTCGATTTTCTCTACGCTGTTCCATAATTTTCCTCTATCTGAAAATTCTTGTGGTGCGTTTTGTGGCAATAGGATTTCTGTATGTGCTATTCCGCCTTTTCTTGTAAAGTCATGGACTATTCCGTCATATTCGTTTTTTATCTTTTCGCCACTTCGATAGGCGGAAGCTGCTACTGCACTTTTATTTTTTCCTCTTGAGATAATCTTTATACTAAGATGATATATCGCCATAAGTAAAACCTCCTCTCTTTTTTGATGTTGGTAATGTGGCGATGATAAAGACTTCCTAAAAAAATCGGATAGCTTTTATCCGATTTCTTTTGGGAAGTACACAAGGGGTAGGAAATTTATTTCCGTAGGGGAGTGTAGCTCCCCTGTATCAGCTTTAGCTGATATGCTCTCTGCAAGAGCCTTCGGAGAACGCACACACCCTTTAGGGTGTATAAGTGCGCCCTTGTAAACAAGGGACTATTCCTCTGTTTCCATTACTTCCTCTTGTGTTTCTGTATTTTGATTTTCACTTTGTTCTCTTTTCTCTATGATTTTTCTGATTTTTTGATTGACTGCTTCTTTGATATTTGGAAATGTAATGAGCTGATAAAATTCGTCTTTAGTAAAGTCCTTGCTTTCGGTAAAGATACCTTCAAATACTCCTCCTTTTTCATAAAGACGTCTATCTCTCTTTTTTCGTTTCTCTTGTTTCTGCTGACTAATAAGCTTTTTTCTTTTGTTTTGTAACTGCTTAATTTCTTCTTCTGCCATTAAGATTTTTTCATCTATGTTTTTCATTTCTGTTTTCCTTTCTTCTGTTTTTGGACAAAGAAAAAACAGTAAACCTTTTTTGATTTACTGTTTCGTAAGTTGTTATATCATTGCTTGTATTTAATTGTTTTACTTCGACAAACTGGAAGTTGATGAGGCAACAGACTATTATTTTTCGCTGACTTTTAATTCAAGTACATCCGGACGGGCATAATGTCCGATCGCATCATGCTCCATTTTGCAGGCGGCAGGCAAATTCATATCAAGTTCTGCATAGATGATAGTTTCTTTATCCCAGACAGGTTTTGTCAAATAATGTCCATATGGATCAATTATACAGCTCCCTCCTCTGCACACAAATTCCGGAAGCTCGGATACGATATTGCGCTCACACAAGTCAGAAGGATATGAACTGCGTCTGATGATCATATCAGCATTCACAAAGAAGCATTTTCCCTCGATTGCAATATGCTGAATGGTGGCTTGCCATTCCGTATTGTCATTGGTATTTGGTGAAATGTAAATGGTGATTCCCTTTTGATAGAGCGCTACCCGAGCAAGCGGCATATAGCTTTCCCAACAAATCATACTGCCGATCGGTCCCCACGGCGTTTCAGTAACAGGGAAATAATCCTTATTCGCATCTCCCCATACAACACGCTCAGATCCTGTCGGCTTCAATTTTCTGTGTACCTTATATGACCCGTTCGGTTCAAAAATGACATTGCTGTTGTAGAGCGTTCCACTAATAGCGTCTCGCTCGGAAAATCCAAGGCTGATGTATGCCTCCGCTTTTCTGGCTGCCTCTGCGAGTTGTTGGAACTCCGTCTCTCCAGCAACAACAGAGGCATCGTAGTATCGTTTCCAGTCTTTTCGTCCCTCCTCGCTTCGTTTTCCCATGCTAAAGCCGAAATTCATTCCAACAGGATATCCCGGAATAAACAGTTCCGGGAAAACAATCAAATCCGGTTTTTGGCTTGCAGCTTCACGAATATATTGAAGTGCCTTTTTCAGCGATGCACTTTTATCAAACATTACAGGTTCTGCCTGCACCAATGCGATTTTACAAATATTATCAATATCTTTCATACTAATAATTCACTCCTCCTATGATTTTCTTTGCGTTTAAAGTATCTGAAATCTATATCACTGTATATCCGGCATTTGATAATACAGCTAATGATTTTTCAAAATCCACATCTTTCACTAAAATATAATCTGTGTTGAATGTAGATACCGCAAAAATTCCAATTTTATTATCTGCAAGTATTCCAGACAACTTTGAAAGAATGCCAATGAGTGAAAAATCCAAAATTCCTTGAATACGGAAACCACGCCACCCATCTTCACGCTCTATTGTGTTTTCAGGAACATCATCTGTTTCACACACAAGAGAAATTTCTTCATCTGTTTTACCTATGAAGTAGAATTCCTTGCTCAAATCTATATCGTCAATGTTTTTTACTTTACATACAGTTAGTAACTGCTCTAATTTATTTAATACCAGCAAATTATTCCCCTCCACAAATTGGGAATTACTTTTTACCATTGATAATTCCAATAGTCAATACACCGATTGATATTCCATATAGGATACCAATAACTAAATCACTTATGTTGGATACTCTGTTTAAGATGATAGCTAATACCAAAAACAACATCCCAACAGGTACCTGTTTATTTTTCTTTAACTTCATTAAATATCCTCTCAAATTCTAATTTTTCTATCTCAATAATTAGTAATATTATACCATTTTTAAGCCATTTTTTCTATATCTACTTTATATTGTATGTTATCTCATCATTGGTTAATTCTTCTATCGACCATATAAATGTTTGTACCAGCGTTGACATGGCTGCACAAACAATATCATCGCCAACAGGTGCATACCCACAATGCCCATTTATTTTTATTATATTTTTTTTAATTTTTACTAATGTCATTTTTCGCCACTCTAAAAGGCGGACAAATGAATTTGTTCGCTTGAACCTTTAACAAATCTTGGGGCGAGAGACCAGAATCGAACTGGCATACTTGGAACCACAATCCAATATCTTACCATTAGATGACCCCCGCCACATTTCCATATTTAGCATTTGACTTTTAAACAAATTTATGATAAATTATACTTACGATAAAACACTACGTTTTTAGAGGGTAGTCCCCTGACCCCTTTAGGTTGGGGCTCGTGCTACCCTCTTTTTTTATTTCAAGATAGCAATAATTTCATTTCCATCTTTTATGATAATCCTAATTTTTTTATCCTTACCACTTCTTCTCAATCGTGCTTCTGCTAATTTCATTGCCTTTCGAGTATTTACTCCCTCATTGCTGCAATCAACTATTATGCCCCCCGGCACATCCTTTATCTGATGCAAACCATGATGTACCAGCTTATCGGTCCCATTTGAACTTTACCTTCCGTTAAAGATCCTACTTTTTTACTTCTTTTTTTGCCATTTTAAATAGCCTCCTTTGATAATTCTATCATAGAAGGCTATTGGTTTATACTTATTTACAGACTTTCTCTCACACTCTCAGTTGCACTGATTTTGTTTCTATAGTCTTCAGTTCTCTGCTATCTGCATTTATTATTTTATGTTCCATTTGCTTCGCCATCTATTTATCCTCTATTACGCCTGTAGATTTTACCTTTGCTTTCATTCCGCCTATCGCCTTTTTACCCTCGGCAATCCTCTCTTTTGGATAGTTATATCGCCATTTATTGTATTCTGCAGTGAGTATGCTACCACTGGTAAGTTTTGATTTTGCCATATACCATGCCTCCAAATCATTTGTAAGAGTAATATCATAGTTAGGATGGTTAATGTCCTGCTTTATGCAGATCTCTCCATCCAACATTGTTATGGTTAAGCCATAACGATCTTCCAATGTAAAAAGGGTATGCATTAGCCCAATATAATTATCAATATCCGGAACAGAAATAGACTCGCTGGCAATACCAAAGACTTGTGCCAGCGCTTTTACCTTGTCAGGTTTTGGTTTCCTCTGTTCGCTCTCATACTGACCTACGCGCATGTCTGCGTTTTGCTCGCTGAAACCCATCTTAATCCCCAGTTCCTTTTGCGTCATCTTTTGTGCTCTGCGGAACCAGCGTATTCTCTCGCCTATAGCCATTGCGTGACCTCGCTTTCGGAAAGTTTATTGCAATATCTTACATTGACAATAACATATAAAGTATATTTTTTCAATATAATCAAAACATAATAGCTATGATTGCATTCATAATAGCAACTATAATATTATATGTTCATATAGCTCTATACTACATATATACTACCTACGCAACAACACAGGAATAATGAGAGCGTGTGAGTTTTTTTATAAATTAAGTTTCTGTAATCATTATTATTTTTTATGGTATTTCTCTCAGGAACTATTGGATTGGCTCATACTGCTGCTTTTATTATCAAATATTTTTTCTGTAAACTGAAAGATGACACCGTAATATTTTTCGATAATGGCATCGTTTCCGTTAAACAGCTCGTGTTTTGCATCTTCAAAATGTATGTGGCGGACATTTTCGGCTTTTTTCTTGAATTTTTCACAGCCGTCCATTTTAACAAATGAATCGTTTCCGGCAGTCAAGAGTAAGATGGGAATTTGTATTTTGCCTGCGTGCCGCAGTGCTTTGGCGGTTGCTCTGAAACTTGCGCAGCCCCAGCCGTTGGACAGCATATATGTGTGATAGTGAGTATCTGCAAGCCGTTGTTCAAATATGTAATTGTATCTTGCTTCGGAAAGCGTGCTGCTGGCAGAAAATAAGGGAATGCCGTCAAAACGCTTTCCGCCGGGAAAGGGCTGAAGCTCTTGATGGAGGAGCTTCACCTTTGCACGGAGCAGATAGACGGCAGCTTTTGGAATCTCTCCCGTTTGGATACTCAGCATGGGGGAACTGAGTATTGCTGCCGTGAAATATTCCGGATGAGTTTCCAGAAACAATGCCGCTACAGCCCCGCCCATGGAATGTGAGAACAAGATACGGGGCAGATCGTTTGCAATAGGAGTAATAACTTTGTCCATAAAAATTTTCACATCTTCCACATAATCGGAGTAGTCATTTACATGAACCATGTCCTTATCACCTGTTTGTCTTCCGGAATAACCGTGACCGCGCTGTTCAAGGAAGAAAACTTCATACCCCGCCTGCCAGTAGTATTGGGCCATCTCGTGGAATTTTCCCCAAAATCCGCAGTAGCCGTGAAGCATTACGAGGCAGCCCTTGGGCGCGCGGGTTTCGGGCTGTGAGGCATGGTAGTACCTCAAAGAAAGCCCGTCGAAAGAGGCTATATCCCCTTGCGTTACATGGGTTTTTCGCCAGTTTAGATTTTCGGAATGAATATATTGTGTATAATTTTCTTCATTTATCAATTTTACGCCTAAATCTCTCGGATTCAGATACTGCTCCTCTGAATTTCTTTTAATATACAATTGCAAAATCCCCCTTACTCAAATCTACTGCTCTATTGCCTTCAAATCTACTGCATTCAAACCTACTGTTCTACTGCACTCAAATCTGCTGCTTGGTTTCAAACATACTGCCAATGAAAGCTGAAGCTTTGTCAGGATAATCGGTTATAATGGCGTTTACGCCGGCTTCACAGCAGAGAGCTATATGCTCCTCTTCGTTTACAGGCCATACATTTACTTCTAAATTGTTCCTGAAACAGTCCTCCATGAAGCCGGGGAATTGGAGGTTGTAAAGTGCCGGATGGAGAGCATCTATTCCGTGTTTTTTTCCGTATTCAGGCATATCTATCGTCCCGTCCATGTAAAGAAAACCGCATTTTGCATTTGGCCTCAGTTCCTTGATTTTTTTGACAGTATAGTGATTGAATGAAGAAAAAATAACTCTGTCCATGAAGTCATACTCTTCTGTAAGCTCGATTACTTTTTTCTCAATTCCGGGATAAAAGACGATTCCGGTTTTCAATTCTACATTTATCAAAAGTTTTGTAGGCTTGATTAGTTCAAATACTTCGCGTAGGGTTGGTATTTTTGCGCCTCTGTATTCATTTTTTCCGTAGGAAAAATCTAAAGATCTGACAGCTTCAAATGTCATATCCTTGATCCACCCCTTGCCGTTTGAGGTTCTGTCAACCTCTTCATCGTGGCAAATTACCATTTCTCCGTCAGAGGTGAGCTGAACATCCAGTTCTATGCCGTCGGCGTTCATTTCAACAGCTTTTTTAAAGGCGGCAAGTGTGTTTTCGGGGCAGTAACCGCTGGCGCCGCGGTGAGCCCACACAAAAGGTTTTTTGCTTTTCATTTTTGGTTCTCCTCGTTCCATAATTTATCGTATTCAAAGCCGGTTATGCACTTTAGGATTCTCTTTTCTTCCTCTGTGGCGGTGGAATCATCATCTCCTTTTCTTCTGGCTATATCTCTTTGAACCACATCAAACTCCTTCTTTGTAATAGGAAAGATATATCCGAATATTAATAAAAGTGTCACCAGAACTGCCGGAAGGAAAATAAATATCATTGCAATTCCGTTTCGCGTGTGAAGAGATTGCCTTAGTCCGGACTGTGCCATATTTGTATCATAACCCACAAGTGCTATGAGAATTCCGATGAGCCATGCGGACAGCCCGGCGGAGATTTTTCTTGCAAAAGTCGCCATTCCCGACACGATTCCCGGGCGGCTTACGGAAGTAATCAGTTCGTCGACCTCTGCCATATCGGCTAAGATTGCGAATATGCTGGTCAGTGTTGCAGCATTTCCTATTCCGATTCCTGCCGAAAGGGCAAGGATAGGATATATGGAACCTCCCTCATGTGAGAATGCCAAAAGGGCGAGAGTACATATAAGTCTTATAGGTGCTCCGATTAAAATAGTCGTTCTCTTTGAAGTTCGTGTCATAACAGGTCCGAAAATCAGCATTCCCACAAGCTGAGAAACAAGCAGAACTCCCATAAGCATGGTGAGATACCCGTTCTTGTATCCGTTTAAAACATCATCGACATAGTATATTGCCATACCGGAGACAAAGTCCATGGCACACTGGCCGGACAGATAAATTCCTATGAACAGTCTAAAAGCCCTGCTCTTAAATACCGACGCCGCTTGGGAAAAACTTTCGCTTATAGGGGTTTTTACCGGATTTTTTATCTTCTCCCATGTGCCCATGAAAGTGATTAGAGATGACATGCAAAACAGCGTTCCGAACAGCAGAGCCACTTTGAAATACATCTTTGTGTCTAAGGTGTTTTCAATCATAAGGGTCGGTAGGATTCCTGCGGCGATTGCCCCCAGCGTGGACCAAATCATACGCATTGCAGAGAATTTTGACCTTATGGCGTAATCGTCAATCATATCCGGAAGCAACCCGTTATACGGCACCATAATGATGGTGAATCCTGTAGAAAACAAACAGTAAATTACGATGTAATAAATGAACAGCGTTGTTTTATCATCTGTTGGAATAGTGGTCCAAAGAAGGACAAATGTTATCGCCGAAATAATGCCCCCTATGAGAAGGTAAAACCTTTTGGGACCGAACCTTGAGGTGGTGCGGTCTGTAATATTTCCCATAATCGGATCTGTGATAGCATCCCAAACTTTACCGGCAAGCGGAATGGCGCCTGCCCAAGCTGCGGGAATACCCAGAGCTTTCGTGAGGAATACCATAAAAAAAGTGTTTATAATGACAAAGGCTCCACCGCCATAAAACTCCGCCATACCGTATATAAGACCGGTGACTGCACCGGTTCCGCGATATTTCCCTGCCATAGCTGAAATTTTTTCTTTCATTTAAAAATTCTCCCTGAAATATATTGACGATACAAGTATAACCTAAATCCTGAAGCAAAAGAATATTTTCAGCGAAAAATTAATGTAATTTTTCATTGGCTGCGATGAGATGATGTGATAGATTTGCGGCAATATGGGTAGAAAGAATTAAAACGCGGAAGATAAATACAATGAACCATGTTTTGCAGGGGGGCGTAAGATGAATGCAGAAGATATAGAAAAAGATGAAGTTTTTAATCCGATTTCCGGCGATGATTTAATTTGCGAGATTGTAAATATGTATCCTGAAACCGTGGATTTTCTGGGACAGATAGGAATGCACTGCATAGGCTGTGCATCATCTCAGTTTGAAAATCTCAGACAGGCTTGCAGAGTCCATGGTTTGAATGCTGCGCTTGTCACTCAGGAACTTAATAAAATTGTTCGCGGAGAAAGCGAATACGCATAAACTGTTATAAAAAAACAGCTTTATCTGTGCAGAAAAAATATAGAAAAAAAGTCGGGACTGAATAAAATATCTTTCAATCCCGACATTTTTTTATTTTCCCGCGCTCGCAGCTTTTTCTTTTCTGCTTGCCTTTACTGCGATGGTGATTGCAAGAGCACAGCCGCCCCACAAACCTACGCAGCCGATCATCATCATTACAACTGCAGATGTACTCATTATATTACCTCCTCTTCAGCTTCTTTTTCTCTAACTTCTTCACTCGGTATATGGTCCGCATAACCCGGCTTTCCTTTCATCAAGGTGAATATCGTTGCACCTATCAGGATAATTGCAATTGAACTCCAGCCGAACAAGGTGATATCAAATTTTGCGTATTCACCGTAGCCCTCTACCAAGAATGTCTTTATATTCATTATCGACATAAAGCCCAAAACCAGTACAGTTATGAACTTTAGAGAATATGTCCACCATTTTCCTATTTTAAAATTAGAAAACTCGTTGGCCTCTTTGCGCAGCTTTTCAGGATTGAAGAACCATGCAATAAGAACCACTTCTATTACTCCGGCAACGGCTATACCGATCTGATTTGTGAAGGCATCCACGATGTCAAGTATATGAAGTCCCGCTCCGGTTATGAACAGAAAACTCAGAAGAAAAGCCGGTACTAAAACTGTTATTACCGCTTTTTTGTGGTTGAGCTCAAACTTGTCCTGCATTCCGGATACCACCGCCTGGGAAATTGATACCAGAGAAGTGATGCCTGCGGTGAACAGAGCGCCGAAGAAGCATATTCCAAACAGTGCGTTCAGCGCCGGAAGTGAGCTGATGGCGGTAGGGAAGGTCATGAAGGCAAGTCCCACACCTGAGGATGCAATCTGCTCCACAGTGGTTCCCTGTTGAAATGCCATGTATCCCATGATTGAAAATACGCCGATTCCCGCAAAGACTTCAAAACCGTGGTTTGCGGTTGCCGTTATGAAGGCGCTGTTTACCACATCAGTCTTTCGAGGAAGGTAACTTGAGTAAGCAATCATGATGGCAAATGCGATTGACAAGCTGTAGAATATCTGCCCGTAAGCGGCAACCCATACGCTGGAGTCCTTCAGTGCCGCCCATTTAGGTTTAAACATATATTCAAGACCGTCAACAGCTCCGGGCAAAGTCAAACCTCTCACTACCAATATCACAATCAAAACGAACAAGACAGGCAGCGCTATCTGACACGCTCTTTCTATTCCCTTGCTTATACCCTTGAGCATTATAACCGCTGCAATCGCCCATACGCCCAGAAACGGTACTATCAGGTTGGTTCTGATACCGCCAAGGGTATGAGGGTTCTCGCTCAAGCCCAGATATTTGAGGAAAAACGCCGTCGGATCCTTGCCCCAAGCCTGAGTAAATGAAAAACCAATGTAGCTTACGGTCCAAACGATGATAGCTAAATAATAGACGAGTATCAGAAAAGCTACCATTACCTGAAACCAGCCCAGCCATTCAAACTTTTTGTTGATTCTCGCCAAGGCTACCGGTGCTCCGCCTCTATATGTTTTACCGATAGTATATTCCATAATCAGAATAGGAATACCTGCCGTAATAATTGCGAAGAAGTAAGGGAGAAGGAATGCCCCTCCTCCATTAGAGGCTGCAACATAGGGGAAACGCCATATATTTCCCAGTCCCACTGCAGAGCCTATTGCCGCAAGCAAAAAGCCTAACTTAGAATTCCATTGATCTCTCAAAATAAACCACCTTTCCTTTATTAAAAAATAAAACTCAAAATAAATATGCTACTAATATACCATCTATTATAGTGTTTGTAAACAAAAAATTTTAATAAAATTTGTAAAAAAACACAATTAATTCTTTGAGAGAAAAATTGTATGCGTTTATCCGCTCTATAGGGAAACTTCAAAAACCGAAAAAGTGGGGCGTAACATCGAATTGAGAAATTTTCAATCCGAGTTACACGCCCCACCCGTACTCTTAAAAGTGGTTTATTTCGAAAAATTCAATTTGTTATATTTCTATTTGCTGTGTGACAATCTGTTATTGATATTTAACAGAGTAAACACCGGAGGATTTTCCTACTCTTTTCACCTGAACTGTTCCGGAGAAATTCCTGGCAGAACCGTACATCTTCAGGGTTATCACTTTCATATTATAACCGCCCCTTGCAGTTTGGTCATAACGAGTATACTTTTTGATGCCCTTTGCTTTTCCGGTAATGGTTATCTGCAGGCGTTCGTTGGCAGAAGCCTTGAAGGTAATCTTTATTTTCTTTCCCTTTTTGCTTAGCTTGTAGTATTTCGGTTTTCCGTTAGGCTCGATGAATCCTTTGCGCTCCTTATTTTTGGAAAGCTTTGCAGCCTTTTTGGCGGATTTTCCAAATTTGCCGTCAAAACTCTTTGTCTGAAAATATACTACATTACCGTGAACACGATTTTCATAAACACCGGAAGATTTTACGGTTACAGTGTATGTTTTTCCCTTTTTTACGCCAAAAGTAATATATCTGTACTGAGGATTGGAAGCTCCCGAGTAAACATATCCTGCATTTGCACCTTTTACCGATACATATGAGCCTGCGTATGTGCTGATGTTTAGAGCACCGGAAGTCTTCGGCTTGATTTTAAAGTAAGTCTTTACCTGGTCATAATTTTTGTGTCTGATTACAACTCTTGAGCCGTTGTAGACCGTAGATGTGCTTCCCGCATCTACAATATTACTTTGTTTTTTTGCTGCCGCCTTTGCCGCCTTTACGGAAAAGCTTGAAACCTGCGGTGCCAAAGAAACCTGACTTTCACTGTAAGAAGTCTTGCTCTTTACATTTTTACTTGCCGCCGATACAGGCCCTAATCCCACAAATGAGAAAGTTGCAACCATAGCTAATGACAGCATAATCGAAGATACTCTTTTTATTCTCATCTCTTACTCCTTTCAAATTTTCATAATTAACCACTAAAGTTATTATATATGATTATTATCTAAAAATATAGTTTTTTTTTCATTTTAGTGATAAAATAGCTTCATTAAATGGGAGGAGAATGTGATGAATAATCCGGTTTTAGTAATAATGGCTGCAGGAATGGGAAGCAGGTACGGAGGCCTTAAGCAGATAGATCCTGTAAGCGATAAAGAGGAAATAATATTAGATTTTTCAATGTATGATGCCATGATGGCAGGTTTTAACGATGTTATTTTTATAATAAAAAGAGAACATGAGAAAGCCTTCCGCAGTCTTATGGACAAGGGTGCGGGAAAACACATGAACATCAGGTATGCTTTTCAGGAATTATCGGATTTACCGAAAGGGTATAGTGTTCCTCGGGGAAGAGAAAAGCCTTGGGGCACCTGTCATGCGGTGCTTAGCGCAAGGGAGCTTATAGATGGCCCTTTTGCGGTTATCAATGCCGATGACTACTATGGACCCGGCGCATTCCGGCAGATTTACGATTTCTTGTCTGAGGTGAAGGACGGAGAAAAATTGAAATTTGCCATGGTGGGATACAAATTGTCCAACACGCTTACTGAGAACGGGTATGTTTCCAGAGGCGTTTGCGATGTCGACAGTGATGGGAATTTATCAGGTATTGTCGAGCGAACCAAGATTAAGTGGCAGGGAAGTAAGGTCGTATTTACGGAAGATGATGGCGAAACTTGGGAAGAAATTGACGGAGATACTACGGTGTCCATGAATTTTTGGGGATTTTCCAAGAGAATGACAGATGAAATGAAAAAAGGACTGCCGCGATTTTTGGATAAAGCTTTAGCGGAGAACCCTTTAAAGGGAGAGTACTACCTTCCGTCGGCGGTGAAAGACCTGATAGATGAGGATAAAGCCACCGTAAAAGTTCTGAAATCAAAGGACCGTTGGTACGGCGTAACATATAAAGAGGACAAACCCGGCGTAGCTGCTGCCATTCAGGCAATGAAAGACAAGGGAATTTACCCCGACAAACTTTGGCTATAGAGATTACAAATTTCTCCATAAATCGGCTTGCTTTTTTTAGGCAAGGAGTATATAATTATTAGGCGTGTTTATATACGCAAATCTCTGCACCGTGGAGAGAAACGGTGCCATTTAGTCCACAGGGAGGTGAAAATATGACTAATTACGAATTGATGTACATTATCGACCCTACATTGGAGCAGGATAAGAAAGATGCGGCAGTTGAAACTGTTAAAGAAATCGTTTCAGCTAACGGCGGAGAAGTATCTGAAGTTGATGTTTGGGGAATGAGAAAACTCGCATATCCTATCGAGAAGAAAGAAGAAGGATATTATGTAGTAATGGAATTCAAAGCCGGTACAGATGTTCCTAAGGAGCTGAACAGAAGACTTAAGATTTCTGACGATGTAATCAGACACCAGATGATTAACAAAGATGCAAAATAGTAGATTCGAGGTGTAATTATGAACAGCGTTCAATTAATCGGAAGACTAACCAGAGATCCTGAAGTTCGTTATACTGCATCCAGCCAGATGGCAGTTGCGACCTTTACTGTTGCAATAGACCGTCCCACAAGGGCAGGCAGCGAAAGACAGACCGACTTTCCGAGAATTACGGTATTTGGCAAGCAGGCGGAAAACTGTGAGAAATATCTTGCAAAAGGAAGGCGTGTTGCTGTCGAGGGAAGGATTCAGACAGGAAGTTATCAGAACAAAAACGGTGATACCGTCTACACGACAGATATAGTTGCAAACCGCGTTGAATTCTTGGATTGGGGAGATCGCCCTAAGGGTGAGGCGGAGAGATTCGGATCACAGGCAGCAGCTCCACAGAGCCAAGCGGAGCCTGTATTTGATGAAATGCCGGATTCTTTCCAGGCCATTGAGGAAGACGTTCCATTCTAAAAGAGAGGAGATGGCGATAATGGAAAACAGAAGACATGGTGGCATGAGAAGAAAAAAAGTATGCCAGTTCTGTGCAGATAATACAGAAGCTATAGATTATAAAGATGTAGAAAAGCTTAAGAAGTACATTACCGAAAGAGGTAAGATTCTTCCTAAGAGAGTTACAGGCACATGCTCAAAGCACCAGAGAGAGCTTACAGTAGCTATCAAGCGTGCCAGAATCATGGCATTGCTGCCATATGTAGCAGATTAGTTTAAAAACTAACCTTATAAAGTCGCAAACTTAATCGGACTGTCAAGGTTCTGAATTGAACCTTGAGGGTCCTTTTTTATTTTTTAAAATGAGGTGTCCAGGACAAAAAAATTAAGCCGCAAGGGAAAGGGAAACTTCTATTTTTTTGGTCATATTTATGTATGAGAAATCTGAAATAAAGGAAGAGAACCGTAGGAAAATGTGAATATATTACATAATTTTTGATTATTTTATTTATGCTGCCACACAACAAATGTAATATTATTACAATATATCATATATAAACTGAAAAAAAGACTTTTTTTAATGCGATAAAGTGGTAAAATATAGCAGTTTTCGCTTTTTACAAGATTAGTGGAGAAAAGTATGAATCGAATGATTCTCTTCATGGTTCTTTTTCAATCGAAAATGGTGAGATAGGGGGTGAAATTACGCCAACGGATTTTTTAGTCTCAATCAATATAGAAACATCGGACAGGAAAATCGTAAAGTGTGCTAAAAAAAATAAAGTTGACCTTTCAAAGGGGTGTTGGGTGTATTGCTTTGCTGAAAATAAGGTGTTTAGAGCAAAAAAAATAGAAATAAAGTGACCGTTTTTGAAGGTAAAAAAGTAATTGGAAATATTTGTTGTGAAGGAAGAAAATTTTATGTTTTTGATGGGAGAAAATATACTTTAAATTGGAGAGGTATAGATTTTATCTTACATAAGGATTCACAAGGATTCTTTTTCCCATAAAAATAGTAAATAGAAACGGGCGGATGCTCCAATATATAAGGCTTGAAAATTCAAGCTGCACATATTGGAGCATCAATATTTACGGCAGGTTTAGATTTTTTGAAATATAAGAGTTTTTTACAGCAGAACTGCACCGGCGCCTCTGTCGAAAAAGGGGTTCTTCGAGGAAATCGAAAGGGGAATTCCGTAACAGACACGAACATCCTTCGGAAATATTTCCATTTGGCTTACGGCCTTTCCGACGGAGTACATTACACGATTATCAATTCTATTGTCTGCGGCGATGGAAACGGCAGAGCCTATGGCTATGCCCAAATCGGTTATATTAAGGGCGCAGCCTGCGCCTGACTTTCTCATTTCTCCGCAGGTTTTGAAGCCGCACATGGAGCAGTTGTCCAAACCGAAAGGGGCTGAACGAACTCCTATTAACACGGCGTAGGTGCAGCTGTCGAGGCACGCTGCATCTCTTCCGATAAAAGGCTCATCATATTCCTTGCACAGAAGTTTCATTTTTTCTGCGACGGCATCCTTTTCATCTCCCCATACGATAGCGGCAACTACCTTATCTTTTCCGCTTGCCTTAGGTGCGGTTACGGCTGCTGCAACCATTTTCTTTGCCACATCGTACAGCACATTTTCTCTTATGCTCTCAGGGTATTCAATCATTTCATCTTCTCTCATTTCTGTTCTGAGTATCTTCTATCTCTCTTCTACGCAAAGCGGGAATATTTCATGCTGTCTTAATGCTTGTCTTCATCAAATGGGGCGCATGTTTCTTCCTTGCTTTTCTGCTCAGGGGTTACGCTCTGCAAAGCTGCACCCTGCTCGGAAGTTGTTCCGCTGCCGTTTCCGCTTTCGCCGGGCTGTGGCCGCACTTCTTCAACCGATTCAACCTTTACAGTTATGGTTTTGGTAACTGTTTTCTTAGGGTAAGGGTTGGTTACACTGTAGGTTACTTTATAATCTCCAAGCTGAGTGAACTTAAACTTAACGGCATTTGCGTAGCTCATCTTTTTTTTGGTGCCGTCAGGCGCCGTAATTGTAACGGAAGAAGTCTTGGTCAAACTCTTGGAACAAGATTTTGCCGACATGCCGTAAGTCGCGTTGGTTTCATTTTGTTTAAGGGTGTAGTCTTTTGCATTTACGGTAGCCTTATCGTACACAGTAAAGTTGAAAACCTTCTTTGTTCCCTTGCGTCCGTTTTGAACCATGTATGGATCTCGAACATAGTATGTTGCCTTGTATTTTCCCAGTTTTTTGGTGCTGAATTTTTTAGTGGAAATTTTCTTGCCGTTCCGAGTCAGCTTTACAATCTTCAACCTGTATGTGATGTTTTGGTTGGCATTAGGATTTATAACGGTTATACCGCTCTTCAGCTTATATTTTTTGCCGTAAAGAACGCTCTTGCTCTTCTTGAATTTGAACACAGGTTTATGCATCTTGAAGATCGGATTATTTCTCAGAGGGTCGGTAGGATCCCAGTTCATTCGTTTTTTTGTGCTGACATATATCTTCTTGGGTCTGCCCAGAGGGCCGCTGTTTTTATCAGAGTATATGGTTATTTTAGTTCCGGGATTACAGTGGTCATAAACCCACTTTGCGTCCATGGTGGACAGCCTTATGCAGCCGTGCGAGCCATGGCTTCCTAAGCGATTAAAGGCTCTTGTGGACTGTGAAGCATGATCGTACCCCTTGTCGTAGTACCAAACAGAGTGGATATATACCTGGGTTCTGCCGTCGACCAGTGAAGTGTATTGCTCGTTAGTCTTATCGCCTATTTCGCTTATCATTGTCAACCATCTTCTTTGGTAGCCCATGTAGAATGTTCCTGAAGGGGTAATACCGTCTCTTCCCCCTGTGGTACACAGCATTGCACGGAAAGGTTTCCATTTTCCGCCTGACTTTTTGTATACGGTCATAACATTTTTTTTCTTATTAATCTTAAGCCAAAGTTTGGTAGAGCCTGCATGCGAGCGTTCAGCAGCAAAGCCGGCTGCCATTATTAATATGAAAAGCGTCGTTGCGACTACTAATAAATTTTTCTTTTTAGTTAACATAGCGTTTCCTTTCTCGTATTGATAACTTTCTCACTGTCATTATACGATATACAACTGTAAAAATCCAGTGGTACAAGATTATTTCACACTTTTAAAAATTAGTAGCAAAATCAATAAAAAAAAGGTATAATATAGCTTGGATTGGCGCGTCATTTTGCCGATTCACACAAATAAAATTTAAAAATAATTTTTAGTTTAATTAATAAGGAGTTATCATTATGGCAGTAGTAATTGATGGAAAGAACCTTACTATCGGAGAGGTTATTCGCGTTTGCAGAGGAATGGAGAAAGTCGAAATTTCAGAGGATGCACAGGCGGCTGTAAACAAAGCCAGAGCATATATTGACAAAAAACTTGAAGAGGGTGCAATCATCTATGGGCTTACAACAGGTTTTGGTAAATTTGCAAATGTTTTCATAGATATGGAGCAGACTGCAGAACTGCAGCACAATCTGATTATAAGTCATACATGTGGAATGGGTGAGCCGTACGAACAGAAGTATGTAAGAGCGGCAATGCTTCTTAGATGTAATGCCCTTTCAAGGGGCAATTCCGGCATCAGACTCTCCACCGTTCAGACTTTGGTAGATATGTTGAATGAGGGGATTCATCCGGTGGTTCCATGCAAGGGAAGTCTCGGCGCTTCGGGAGACCTTGCGCCGCTATCCTTTATCGCGCTGGGACTTATCGGTCTTGGCGATGTTGAGTATAAGGGCGAAATTATGCCGGCTGCAGATGCTATGGCAAAGGCGGGAATTACTCCTGTTAAACTGGTGGCAAAGGAAGGTCTTGCTCTCAACAACGGAACCCAGATGATGACGGCGGTAGGCGTCAATGTTCTTTGGGATGCGGTGAACCTTGCAAAGATTGCGGATATTGCAGGGGCAATGACCTTGGAGGCTCTTCACGGAATTACAAAGGCGTATGACCATAAAGTCCATGAGCTTAGGGGACATAAAGGGCAAATCGATGTAGCATCCAACCTTCTCACACTTCTTGAAGGAAGCAAAAATGCAAAGAGGATTCAGGAAACAAAAGTTCAGGATCCGTACACATTGAGATGTATTCCTCAGATTCACGGTGCAAGCAGAGACACTTTCAGATATGTATTTGATGCGGTTTCAAAGGAAATCAATGCCGTGACTGATAACCCTATTGTTTTCCCTGATGACGATGATGTGATTTCAGGAGGAAATTTCCACGGACAGCCTATGGCGCTGGCCTTTGATTTCCTGAAAATTGCAGTTTCCGAGCTGGCAAATGTTTCTGAACGCAGAGCTGAAAGATTGATTAATCCGGCGCTGGCAGAGGGACTTCCGGGATTCCTGACAAAGCATGCGGGGGTATGCTCCGGGTTTATGATTGCCCAGTATGCGGCAGCTTCAATGGTTTCAGAAAATAAGATTTATGACCATCCGGCTTGTGTCGATTCAATTCCGTCATCGGGAAATCAGGAGGACCATGTTTCCATGGGAACTACATCTGCGAGAACGGCAGCTATGGTTCTTGATAATGCACAGAAAGTTATCGGAATTGAAATTGCAGCTGCAGCGCAGGGAATCTGGCTCCGCGAAGAGATAGGCGAAAGCAGGATTGAGAATCTTGCACCGGCAACAAAGGCCGCTTATGACTTCATTCGTACAAAGTCGAAACCTATAGACAGCGATGTAATCATGCATCAGGAACTTATCAAGTTTGACGAGATGATTAAAGACGGAACCTTGTTGGAAGCTGTAGAAAAGGTGGTAACCCTAAGGTAATCAATTAATAATTTTTAATACACTCTAAAGCCTGTTTCGGCAGATGCTTTAGACATATGAAAATATATTTTTATGAAAGAGGAGGTAGAGAATGCTTAATAATAAAGAAATCAAAAGTGCCATGACTATTAAGCTTGATGAGACTTATCCGGAATATCCAAATTTTGAAGAGGGTATCCGCCGTGCTCCTGACAGAGGCTTTAGGCTGACAAAGGCTCAGACTAAAATTGCGCTTAAGAACGCACTTCGTTATGTTCCGGAAGAACTGCACGAAAAATTAGCGCCTGAATTCATGGAAGAGCTGAAAACTTACGGTCGCGTATACGCTTATCGCTATAGACCGGAGGGAAGGCTTTACGGAAAACCGATAGATGAATATAAGGGGAAATGCCTTGCAGGTAAGGCTTTTCAGGTGATGATAGACAATAATCTGGACTTTGAAGTTGCACTGTATCCTTATGAACTTGTTACATATGGAGAAACAGGCTCTGTTTGTCAGAACTGGCTTCAGTACAGGCTGATTATGAAATATCTGGAAGAGTTGACGGAGTATCAAACGCTGGTTGTCGAATCCGGAAATCCGCTGGGACTTTTCCCATCCAAACCTGACGCTCCAAGAGTTATAATCACAAATGCCATGATGATTGGAGAATATGACAACCTTGAGGATTGGGAGATAGCAGAGGAAATGGGAGTTGCAAACTACGGGCAGATGACTGCGGGAGGCTGGATGTACATCGGACCACAGGGCATCGTTCACGGAACTTTCAACACTATTTTGAATGCAGGAAGAAAATACCTCGGCATTGCAGAGCAGGATGATCTGGCAGGACACACCTTTGTTTCCTCGGGACTTGGAGGAATGAGCGGAGCTCAGCCGAAGGCTGCAAATATTGCAAATTCAGTGGGCATCTTTGCAGAGGTCGATCTTTCAAGAATTGAGACCCGCCATAATCAGGGCTGGGTGGATGTGGTTATGGATGATTTACCGGAAATCTTTGTCCTTGCAAAAGAGAAGCTTGAAAAGAAAGAGAGCATCTCCATCGCATATCACGGAAATATCGTAGACCTTTTGGAAGCAGCCATTAAAGAGGATTTCCACATAGATCTTCTTTCCGATCAGACTTCCTGCCACAATGTTTACAACGGAGGATATTGCCCGGTGGATATGACATTTGAGGAAAGGACGGAACTTCTTGCAAAAGACAGAGATGAATTTTGCAGGCAGGTTGACTTGACTCTCAAGAGACACTATGAGGCTATCAAAACGCTGACAGAGAAGGGAAGTTACTTCTTTGACTATGGAAACTCCTTTATGAAAGCTATGTATGACTCCGGGATAAAGGAGATTTCTAAGAACGGAATTGATGATAAAGATGGCTTTATCTGGCCTTCTTATGTAGAAGATATTATGGGTCCTGTTTTATTCGATTACGGATATGGACCGTTCCGCTGGGTTTGCCTGTCGGGAAAACCGGAAGATTTGGATGCTACCGACAAGGCGGCTATGGATACCATAAACCCTGAAAGACGGGCGCAGGATAGAGATAACTGGGTTTGGATTCGCGATGCAAAGAAGAACAAGATGGTGGTTGGAACCCAGGCCAGGATTCTCTATCAGGATGCAGAGGGAAGAAGAGACATCGCCCTTGCATTTAACAAGCTTGTCAGAGAAGGTAAATGCGGGCCTATTATGATGGGTCGCGACCACCACGATGTATCCGGAACAGATTCCCCGTTCAGAGAGACCTCCAATATAAAGGACGGCTCTAATGTTATGGCGGATATGGCGATCCAGTGCTATGCAGGAAATGCAGCTCGCGGAATGTCGCTTTGCGCCCTGCATAACGGAGGCGGCGTAGGTATCGGAAAGTCGGTAAACGGCGGATTCGGACTTTTACTGGACGGTTCAGAAAGAGTAGATGAAATTATTAAATCTGCCATTATGTGGGATGTAATGGGCGGCGTTGCCAGAAGAAGCTGGGCACGCAACGAAAACGCTCTTTCCACAGCCGCAGAATACAATAAGAATTACGAGGGTAAAGGACACATTACACTTCCGTTTATTCCGGAGGATTCCCTCATCGACAGTGTAGTTGATAAATTTATGGAGTAAGCCATGAAAAGAGTTTTAATTAAGAATATCGGCATACTGCAGACTCCGGTGGGAAGCTATAGCCATGGCGGAAGTCTGCAGGGTGAGAATTTGAAATTGAGAGATGCCGCGATTTTTGCCGTAGATGGAATTATAGAAGAGATTACTTCTGAGGGGAAGCTTCCGTTAGGTTCAGAGAAAGCAGATGAGGTTATAGATGCAGGCGGCGCTCTCGTAACGCCGGGGCTTGTAGACGGACATACCCATATGGTTTTCGGAGGATACCGCCAGCACGAAATTCCAATGAAGATAAAGGGCGCCACCTATCTGGATATTTTGAGAGCAGGCGGCGGAATCCTCGACACCGTGAGAAAAACCAGAGAGGCAAGCGAGGAGGACTTGGTTTCCAAGACCGAGGGATTCCTTGATGAAATGATGTCATGGGGAGTTACAACCTGTGAGGCAAAGAGCGGCTACGGTCTTGACTTCGACAATGAAATAAAACTTCTGAAGGTGATAAAAACCCTCAATGAGAAACATGCGATGGATGTGGCTGCCACCTTCATGGGTCCCCATGCAGTTCCCGACGAATACAAAGGCAGAGGCGATGCGTTTATAGAAATGATATGCGAAAAGATGCTTCCGTACATCAAAGATAATAATCTCGCTGAATTTGCCGATATTTTTACCGAGGACTCGGTATTCGATTATGACCAGAGCAAGAGGTACCTTGAATGTGCCAAAGAACTTGGATTTAAACTGAAAATTCATGCTGATGAAATCAAGGCCATCGGAGGATCAAAGCTTGCGGGAGAAATGGGTGCGGTAAGCGCAGAGCATTTGATTTCAATCAACGAGGAAGGTCTGAAATCCATGGCGAAAGGCGGCACCACAGCCATGTGCCTTCCCGCAACCTCATTTTATCTTGGAGTGGATTTTGCACCTGCCAGAAAGATGGTGGAAATGGGAATCCCCGTTGCCGCTGCCAGTGACTTCAACCCGGGCTCATGCCCTTCCATGAATTTGCAGTTTGTAATGAACTTGGCATGCATAAAGTACAGACTTCTTCCTGAGGAGGTTTTGACAGCGGTTACCGTCAATCCGGCCTGCGCCATAGGCATGGGCGAGAAAGTCGGAACTTTAGAGGTTGGAAAGCAGGCGGATATGGTTATATGGAATGCTCCTGACATGGAGATGCTTTGCTACCGCTTCGGCTCCAATATGGCAAAGGCAGTTATAAAGAAAGGAAAGATTGTATAATGAAATTAGTAGATATGAAAATCACAGAGTTTTTAGAAGTGTTGAAATCAGATGCACCGGCGCCGGGAGGCGGCTCGGTAAGCGCTCTTTCGGGGGCGCAGGGCTGTGCTCTCTTTATGATGGTTGCCGACCTTACTTTAGGAAAAGAAAAATATAAAGACATGGAAGATATTTGTCTGAATGCAAAGGAAAAGGGAAAAGCTCTTTACGAGGAGCTTACCGCAGCTGTGGATAAAGATACAGATGCATTTAACCTTATCTCGAAGGCTTTTAAGATGCCAAAGAATACAGATGAGGAGAAGGCTGCCAGAAAACAGGCCATTGCAGACGGTACGCTTGTCGCTACAGAAGTTCCTTTCAGAACTATGGAACTTGGGTTTCAGGGACTGAAACTTGCAGAAAGTCTGGTAGGGCATTCAAATCCAAACTGTGCAAGTGACTTGGGAGTCGGAATTTTACAGCTTAAGGCGTGTATCTACGGAGCTTGGTTAAATGTTAAAATCAATCTTCCGGGAGTAAAGGATGAAGCTAAGGCTGAAGCGTTTACAGAAGCAGGGCTGAAAATGTATGAAGAGGCGGAAGTAATCGCAAAGAAATGCTTTGAAGATATTCTCGCTTCACTATAGATAAATATACAAAGATGCAAAGGGTAAATCGCTGAAAAGCGTTATGATTTATATAATTAAAGGTTAATCAGGAGGTAAAAATGGCACAGATTATTGAAAGTATTCCAAATATCAGTGAGGGCAGAAACACTGAGGTTATTGAAGCTTGTATTGATGAGATCAGAAATACGAATGGCTGCACACTGCTTGACTATTCCTCAGACGAAAGCCATAACCGCACAGTTATCACATATATCGGAGATGCAAAATCCGTGGAAGAAGCAAGCGTCAAACTGGTAAAGAAAGCTGCTGAGCTTATAGACCTTACAAAGCATGAAGGTGAGCATCCGAGAATGGGCGCAGTTGATGTAATGCCTTTCCTTCCTATTAAGGATTGCACAACGGAGGACTGCGTAGAACTTTCAAAGGTTGTGGGAAGCAGAATTGCAGATGAAGCAGGGGTTCCTGTTTTTCTGTATGAAAGCTCTGCAACAAGACCTGAGAGACAGAATCTTGTTAAAATCCGTAAAGGTCAGTTTGAGGGTATGGCGGAAAAAGTTCAGGAAGAAATCTGGGAACCTGATTTCGGCGGCCGCAGAATACATCCGACAGCAGGCGTTATGGCAGTTGGAGCAAGACCGCCTCTGGTTGCTTTCAACCTTAATCTTGATACGGAGGATGTTGAAGTTGCAAAGAAAATCGCAAATATTATCCGCGAAAAAGACGGCGGCTTCAAATGCGTTAAATCTATGGGATTTGAAATCGTAGAAGAGGATACCGGAAAGAAATATGCGCAGGTCTCCTGCAACATGACAAACTATGAACAGACACCTCTTTACAGAGTGGTTGAAACGGTTAAGTTTGAAGCTGCAAGATATGGCGTTCATGTGACAAAGACAGAGATTATCGGACTTTGCCCGATGAAGGCTCTCATAGACTGTGCGCAGTACTATATGCAGACAAATGACTTTGATTTCAGAACGCAGGTTTTGGAAAACCATATTCTATAGCTCTTTACCCTAAAAAGGGCAGCTACATTGTAAAGTAAAGAAAAATCCCTTCATCGTGAGATGAAGGGATTTTTCTGAAAGTGTGTGTATTCAATAAAAGAAGGAAAGTTGGTATATTTAATACCAAACTCTTTTACAAATTCAGTATAATGCATTTATGTGATGATTGTGTGAAGAAATTCGATATATATTCAAAAAATATTACAAAGCTATAAAATTTATCAGATTCTTTATATAACGAATACAAAAATATTTTTCCCATGAGAACTTTTTATCTCATGTATATCCATTCTATTGAATCTCCGTCGGATAACTTCTTAGATTCAGGCGTGCCGTCTATAAGCTTTCCGTTAACCTTGAACTTCCATGTTGCTTTCTTGTCGTATTGCGGATCGTTATT
This sequence comes from uncultured Clostridia bacterium, assembly GCA_945830395.1. Classification (GTDB taxonomy): domain Bacteria; phylum Bacillota; class Clostridia; order Peptostreptococcales; family Anaerovoracaceae; genus Aminicella. Next base: position 48,814 of record CALZYE010000005.1, on the reverse strand, counting down.
TGCAATTTTATTTATGGAAGTTATGGTATTACTGGTGGTATCCACCAAAAGGGGAATTTCTGACATGCTTGCGTAAAGCCCGGTGGCTTCCAGAACATTGGATTTTTTTTCTACCTTAAATTTGAAATTTTCCATGTCGGGAGTTTTCGCTTTTTCAGGATAGTCAATGGAAATAAAAATTTCTATCGGATTTGTCACTTCAGGCCGGGCCTTTTCTTTTCCACAGCCGGTTAGCAGCATGCAGCCGGAAAGGGAAATTACTAAAACTATGACCATGCTTATCAATTTTTTCATCTTTTTACCTCTTTTTATCTCTTGAGCTTATTTTTCGCAACCGGTTAGAACTGTTCTGCAAAATGGGCAAGTATCATTTATCTCTAAAAAGTCTGGTTCATCAGTAAGGCGAACATCTCATTTTCCGCCTCTTCTTCCATATCATATATGGTTTTTCCGGATTTTACGATTCGGATACAGTGGATATTTGCAAAGAATTTCATGCCGGACAAAAGTGGATTTTTTTCAAAAATAGAAAAATCGGCGAAAGAACCTACCGTGAGTTTGCGGCAGGCGCCTGAGGTATCCGCTGTAAGACTTCTTAAGGCTTCGGGAACACTTTCAAATTTGTCGTAAAAGGAGGAGAAAGGTTCTTCTAAGCCGTAAGACATATCAGATTCGCTAAAATTTAGTTCCTCCCGTTCTGCAATGCTTATAAGGAACCGATTTTTGCGAGAGTGAACTGCTTCAAAGGTGTCCGGTGTAAGCATAAGGGAAGAAATCCCCTTGTCCTTCAGTATCTCCGCAGCATTGTCAAGCCAATCCTCCTGTTCGGCAGGGGATAGTTCGTTGTTTTTCACAGCAGTAAAAAAATCTGAAAAGCATGTATGGCTCTCCGAGTCCAGAAATCCCGGAAGAACATAAGCACCTTTAAGATCTATGTTTTTCATATCAATATCAGGGTTCTGAACATCCGGGTTTTGGAAAGGATTTATACTTCCAATCCAAGTGATTACGCCATTTTCGACCTTTATGGCATTGCATTTTTCTGAGGAACTGTCTGTCATTAGTAAATTTGCATTATAAAATAATGTACACATTGTGGCCACCTGTGTTATATCGCCCGATCCGTAAGAAAGCGGCGATGATACTTGATTTCTGCATATTTTAAAATTTTTTTCATGTATACCGCATCGTAGGCACCGCCAACGGCGCCTACAATAGGGATTGTCTGTAGGAACTTGGTGTAAAGAAGCTCTGAAGATATTGCTTCTGAGGATATTGCAATCTGCTGTTTCTGTTCGTATCCGCCGGGGAGCATCACACCATTTTCTATTACTTCGTTTAAGTGGGTATTCCCTTGGTCAAGAGTTTTTCCTTTGCTGAGAGATACTTCAATGATTTTCAGAATGAAAAATTTTTCTTCCGGTGTATCGTAGCTATATCCGAAATTCAGGGCGACCTGATAGATTCCCTTGAGCATAGAACCTGTAAAAATCACAATGTCCGGGATTCCGATTCCCGCAATTCCCATACCGATTCCTGCACTTCCGGAAAATAGAAGATTTGCATTTCCTGAGCTTTCCGCGTTTTTAGAAAACTGTTTTAAAGAGTCCCGGTCGCCTTTGATCTTGGCTGTTTCTTCGTAGTCTTCAAATCTCTCTCTGATACTTTCTTTGTCATAAGTCTTTTCTATTATGCCGGTGCCCTTCTCAAATATGAGCTCAAATGCCTTTGCAAAACCTCTATTTAGTTTATCTTGCATTGAATCCGGAACTTTTGACTCTAAAAGCGCTGTTAGCTTAGAAGGCTTTTGGAACCTTCCTTTATGTAAAAAAGCGTATTCTCGTCGCTGCATCCTATTCCATTCTTTTTGCCAAGGTGTTGTTTGCATATAAGCCTCCCCACGATAGTATAACATGAAAATACACTGTTTTGAACAGTAAAAGCCACCGAATCGGTGGCTGATATTCTGAATGTTAAACTAATTTCAGTTGCCTTAAAATTATCCCGGCAGCTGTTATTTTACGAATACCTTCGGCAGCCTCTGTCCGAAAGCGCAAGTAATTTCGTAGTTGATGGTTCCTGTTGCGTTTGCAATGTCGTCGGCCGTAATGGTGTTAACTCCGTCTGTACCCATGACGATTACTTCGTCGCCGGTCTTTACACCGGGAACATCTGTCACATCCACCATGAACTGATCCATGCATATATTTCCTGCAACCTTGCAAATCCTTCCGTTTACGATGACCTTGGCATTTGCAGAGAAGGGGCGAGGATAGCCGTCTGCGTATCCAAGACCGACAGTTGCAATTGTTGAAGGTCTCTCCGCTACGAATTTTCTTCCATATCCGCAGGAGAAACCTGCAGGCACGAATTTTAGATGAAGTATATTTGCCTTAATCTGCATTACGGGTTTTATGTCCAGTTTGCTTCTGTCTACTTCCTGTGAAGGATATTGTCCGTATAGAATAATTCCCGGGCGGCATCCGTCAAACAGCATTGTAGGCAGCTCCATAATTGCGGCGCTGTTTGCAAGAGTCCTGAAAGGCAGCGGAATCCCTGCCGCAGTAACTGCTTCGTAGAATCTCTTGTATTTCATCTCCTGCTCGTGGGAGAAGGATTTATCGTAGGCGTCGGCAGTTGCAAGATGGGAGAATAAACCCAAAATCCTCACATTCGGCAAAACGGCGATGCGCTTAATGTCCTCGATTGCGAAGCTCAGGTCATCTGCAAGATAACCGATTCTTCCCATTCCTGTATCAATTGCTATCAGACAGTCTATGAATTTTCCTTTTGCAGCGGCAGCCTGACTTATGGCTTTTGCATTTAATGAATCGCAGACAACGGGAATCAAATCGTAGTCGATAAGCGAATCCACATACATATCAGGGGTTAATCCCAGACAGATTATCCTTTCGCAAGCGCCTGCGTTTCTAAGGATGATAGCCTCTTGAATCGTTGCAACGGCAAAGGTTTTCACACCGTTTTCTCTTAAAATCTGTGCACACTGAACTGCGCCGTGTCCGTAAGCATCCGCTTTGATAACGCCGATAAATTCCCTGTCGTTACCCATCTTTGCTCTAATTTGTTTAACATTGTAATCAAAGTTTTTTAAATTGATTTCTGCCCAAGCAGCCCTAAGTGCTTCTTTGTACATAATTTTACCTTCCTTTTTAAACAACTAAATCAATGGGATGCGTGGAATAATATCTTCGCGCGCAGGACCATTAGAAACCATAGTGATTGGAACTCCGAGACGGCGTTCGATTTCGTTTACATATTCCTGACATTCCGCAGGCAGCTTCTCCCATTCTCTAATGCCTGTGATGTCAGATTTCCAACCTTTCATCTTTTTGTAGATTGGTTTTGCCTTATATAGATATGTGGTATTAGGGAAGTCCTCATGAACTTCACCATCCACATCATAGCCTATGCAAATTGGAATTTCATCCAAATATCCGAGGGGATCCACCACTGTCAAAGCCACCTGTGTAGCGCCTTGAATCCTGCAGCCGTAACGAGAGGCAACGCAGTCATACCAGCCCACTCTTCTGGGACGACCTGTTGTAGCTCCGTATTCACCGCCGTCACCGCCCCGTTTTCTCAGCTCTTCTGCCTCGTCTCCGAATATTTCGCTTACGAAGGCGCCTGCGCCTACAGCCGAGGAGTATGCCTTGGTTACAGCGATTACTTCTTTTACTGCGTAAGGTGGAACTCCCGCTCCGCAGGCTCCGCCGCCTGCAATGGTGTTTGATGATGTTACCATAGGATAGATTCCGTGGTCTATATCCTTCATGGAACCTAACTGTCCTTCAAGAAGAATGTTTTTTCCCTCTAAAAGTGCATTGTACAGGAACGCTGAAGTGTTGGCAACATAAGGCTTAATCATTTCCTTATACTCCGTCATAGTCCTATAAATATCCTCGGCATCAAGCTCAGGCTTATGATAAAGATGCCTGATAAGTGTATTTTTAATTGTGCAGACATTTTCTATGCGCTCTCTGAGTTCTCTTTCAGGCATAAACAGTTCGTTAACCTGAAATCCTATCTTTGCATATTTGTCTGAGTAACAAGGTGCAATTCCGGATTTGGTGGAACCGAAAGATTTGCCTGCAAGTCTTTCTTCTTCGTAACCGTCAAGCAGAATGTGATAAGGCATCACTATGTGAGCTCTGTCGGAAACCATGATTTTCGGGGTCGGAACTCCTTTACTTACGACTCCGTCGATTTCTTCTATTAGTTTAGGAATGTTCAGTGCCACACCGTTTCCTAAAACACAGGTAGTATGCCGGTAGAAAACGCCCGATGGCAGCATGTGCAAGGGAAATTTGCCGTATTCGTTCTTGATGGTGTGCCCGGCATTACTGCCTCCCTGAAATCTGACTACGATGTCGGCTTCACTCGCCAGAGTATCGGTGATCTTACCTTTCCCTTCGTCTCCCCAGTTGACTCCAACTATTGCTTTGATCATAAAAATTCCTCCTATACATTGATTTCCGCTTCCAGCCCCAATGCGTCTCTGTTTGCGGATAGAATAGGCTTTATGACCCCGTCAAGAAACTCAGATGTCTGCTGTGCAGATCTTCCGATATAGTTCTCTGGCTTCATAACCTTCTGTAAAGCCTCTTTGCTTATATTAAAGGCAGGATCCGCAGCGATTCTGTCAAGCAGATCGTTTGGCTTTCCTTCTTCCTTTACGGTTTTTCCGGCTTCCATGGAAAGCTCTCTGATTCTTTCGTGAAGCTCCTGTCTGTCTCCACCGGCCTTGACGGCATCCATCAGGATATTTTCCGTTGCCATGAAAGGAAGTTCCGCCATCAGGTGAGCCTCTATTACCTTAGGGTAAACCACAAGACCTGTAGATATATTGATATATAATTCAAGAATGCTGTCAGTGGCAAGGAATGCCTCTGATACGCTGATTCTCTTGTTTGCCGAGTCGTCAAGAGTTCTTTCAAACCACTGCGTTGCGGCGGTTAGCTGAGGATTCATGGCATCGCTCATAACATAGTTTGCAAGGGATGCCATGCGCTCTGAACGCATGGGGTTACGCTTGTATGCCATTGCGGAAGAGCCGATCTGATTTTTTTCAAAAGGTTCTTCAACTTCTTTCATGTGCTGAAGAAGGCGAATGTCGTTACTGAACTTGTGAGCAGACTGTGCAATTCCCGCCAAAACATTCAGGATTCTGCTGTCTATTTTGCGGGAGTAAGTTTGCCCGGAAACAGGATAGCAATCTTCAAATCCCATTTTTTGTGCAATCTTTTTGTCCAAGGCTTTGCATTTCTCATGGTCACCTGCAAACAGCTCCATGAAAGAGGCCTGCGTCCCGGTTGTCCCTTTACAGCCGAGGAGCTTGATTGTGCCGATGAGATAATCCAAATCTTCAAGGTCCATTACCAAGTCGTTCAGCCAAAGGGTTGCACGCTTTCCAACGCTTGTGGGTTGTGCTGCCTGATAATGTGTAAAGGCCAGACAAGGAAGCTCCTTGTATTCATCTGCAAACCTTGACAGCTGTGAAATTGCATTTATAATTTTTTTGCGGATCAGTTGAAGCCCTTCATGCATGATGATCAAATCCGTATTATCCCCAACATAGCAGGAAGTTGCTCCCAGATGTATGATTCCTTTTGCACTTGGGCACTGCACTCCGTAAGCGTAAACATGGGACATAACATCGTGTCTTACAATTTTTTCCCGTTCCTCTGCGACATCGTAGTTTATATCGTCTTTATTTGCGATTAACTCGTCGATTTGCTCCTGCGTAATATCCAACCCAAGTTCTTTTTCGGCTTCTGCAAGGGCAATCCATAATCTTCTCCATGTTCTGAACTTCTTCTCCGGGGAGAAAATGTATTTCATCTCCTTGCTGGGATAACGCCGGGATAACGGGCTTGTATAACCTTGATAATCTGTCATCTATATTCCTCCTAAAATTACGCTTCAACCCATCTTCAATTATAACACAATGCAGGGTGTTTTCAAGGCTAAAAAGCAATCAAAGCGGGGTTCGGGTAAAGGCGGTCTTGAGGCGCAGAAAAAAGGACAGATTTTATTCTGCCCTCTTTTCAAAAGAAATATATAGATGTTTGTTTGGATATTTTCTGTTTTATATGCAGGTCTTGCTCGTTTTGCTCCAAATTCCCATTTTTTCAGCTTCCTTGATTAAGTCGTCTCTGAAATGAGGATGTGCAATTTCAATTAAGCTCTCTGCCCTCTCCCAGGTTGAGCGCCCCTTCATGTCTGCTGCGCCGTATTCAGTTACAATGTAGTGTGTTGCAGTTCTCGGCGTGGTAACCACGGCACCCGGTTTAAGAGTTGCAGAGATATTGGATACCAGTTCGCCGTCAGCTGTTTTTCTGGCTGAAGGTGTGCATATAAAACTCTTTCCGCCCTTTGAACGGTAGGCGCCTACTACGAAGTCAAGCTGACCTCCGGTTCCGGAGACCTGTCTGACTCCTGCCGTTTCGGAACAGACCTGAGAAAGAAGGTCCACCTGAACACAGCTGTTTATAGACACGAAGTTCTCAATGCTGGAGATAACATGCGGGTCATTTATATAATCTACAGGGGCGTTGCAGCACATCGGGTTATTATCTATAAAGTCGTAAAGCTTCTTTGTCCCTCCGGCAAAGGTATAGAGAACAGTTCCTCTGTCTCGGGATTTGTCTGTACTGAGCTTTCCGGCATCGAAGAGATCCACATAAGCATTTACAAGCATTTCCGTATGTGCGCTGATTTCGGTCAGATCCGATTCTGCAAGCATCTTGCCGATTGTACAGGGCAGAGCGCCTATTCCCAGCTGAAGCGTGCAGTTGGACTTCATCATACTTACGACATGTTCTGCAATTTTGGTTTCGACTTCACCGCCGACCTTATCGGGAATTTCCGCAAGTTCGTGACCTGAACCCTCCACAACGAAGTCCACATCTTGGATATTTATGTTGTTTTCAGGACCGAGAGCGACAGGCATCAGAGGATTTACCTCTACGATAACTTTTTTTGCCACCTTGAGAACTCCCCAATAGTCGGAAATCTGCGGACCTACATTGAAGTTTCCGTATTTGTCCATAGGAGCAACCTGAAACATTGCAATGTCTATACCCTTTGGATTCCGGCTCCAAAGGGAAGGAAGCTCCGCAAAGGTCATAGGCATGTACCAGCATCGTCCGTCTTTGGAAACAGTTCTGTCAGTACCGCTGAAATGCGCGGAAACAAACCTTACGCTATCGTTGCTTTCGGTAGCGGTGTACAGTGCAAAGGGCTTTTTTCTGATGGTTACCGTACTGAGAACCTCAATATCTTTCAGACCATCTGCTCTCTTTGCAAGAGCTTCGTCGATTTCTACAACTGAGCCGCATCCCAGTCCAAAGTGGAGACGGTCACCTGATTTTACCATTGCCGCCGCCTGATCTGCCGTAATTACTTTGCGAGAGTATTCTCCGCCAATTTCTGAAACCTTATACATAATTACTTCCTCTTCATTCTTTATTCATATTTTGTTGTGAACGCGAGTGACAAATAATTTTGCACACGCTTTGTTATAAAGTTAACAATCTTGCCTGTATTGTACTATATAAGCGTGCAGGTTGCAACCGTATTTTTAAACTATTTGGAAATTATGGTGTAATATATCGGTTCTTATTCCGTCTAATTCCAGATTACATACAAATTGTTGTTTTTTAAAGTTTCATCGGGATGGGCTTTGAATTGATTTTCTGTTAATTTTTAGCGGATAACCGGGTTTGGAGATTGCCGGTGTAAGAAAAGATGATATAATTTGGAATAGGAAATGAAAATATTTCCATCAGCAAAGTGATAATGGAGAGTATGAGATGCATTTTACAAAGGTAAAGGGAATATTGTCTTCAAAAAATGGGATGAATTTATTTAGAGGATGTACACACGGCTGCATTTATTGTGATTCCAGGAGCAAGTGTTATCAGATGAATCATGACTTTGAAGATGTGGAGATAAAAGAAAATGCAATACAGCTGTTGGACGATTGTTTGAAGCGAAAGAGAAAAAAATGCATAATCGGCTTAGGCTCCATGACGGATCCGTATATACGAGAGGAACTCAGATTGAAGAAAACAAGGCAGGCGCTTGAGGTGATAAATAAACGAGGGTTCGGGATTACGCTTATAACAAAATCGGCAGACATAATCAGAGATTTGGATTTATTGACGGAGATAAATGCTAAAACCAAGTGCGTTATTCAGATGACACTTACCACTTATGATGGAAGACTCTGTAAACTGATAGAACCCAATGTTTCCACCACAAAAGAGCGATTTGAAGCTCTGCGCGCTTTAAGGGATGCGGGAATCCCGACAGTAGTGTGGCTCACACCGATTCTGCCTTTCATCAATGATACGGAGGAAAATCTCATGGGGATTCTGAACTATTGTAAAGAAGCAGAGGTAAAAGGAATAATTTGCTTCGGTATGGGTCTTACATTGAGAGAAGGCAATAGGGAATACTTTTATTCCAAGCTTGATAAAAATTTTCTGGGACTTAAAAACAGATATATTAGGGAGTTCGGCAGAAGCTACATGGTGAACAGTAAAAATAACTATAACTTAATGCAAATGTTCCACAGGTTTTGTGAGAAAGAAAACATAATGCACGATAACGGTGAGATTTTTACATATCTGAAAACCTTTGAGGAAAAAGAGACATCAAAACAAATAAGCTTCTTCGATGATTGCCGTTAATTACACAATGTGTGTTTGATAAAATTGTTATTTGCAAGGGGACACTGCTCAAAAAGCTGTTGAGAACGCAAGTTAGGCGTTAGAACTGTATTTGTCACCTGATGGAGGTGAAAGAAATCCTTTGCAATTTCCCAAAGCATCCGGCATTGAGAGTTTAGAAAAACCGAGGGATGATTTTAAGAATATAATACAACAAAACAAAAAGCCTTGCAACTACTGAAAACACAGTAATTGCAAGGCTTTTGTTCTTGGTGTCCCAGAGGCGATTCGAACACCCGACGCACGGTTTAGGAATACGAAAAAGAATAGCTATTTCGCAAGCTTTTGATGTTCAGGTAAACCACAAGGTAATACATTACTATCTATAGAATGTGCTATTTTAACAACATCTATAATATCTACATGTGTATAGATGTTAGCAGTTAGGCTAATATCAGAGTGCCCCATTAATTTCTGTGCGATTCTAATATCTATACCTTTTCTTGCAAGATTAGTACAGTATGTGTGGCGGATACAATAAGGTACAATATCACTTGCCAAAGGATAAGGCGGAACCAACTGATTCCTGTAAACTCTACATCCCATATCGATATTCATCTGTCGTTTTAATGATTTCCATACTCTATTTCTATTTGCACTGTTTATTTTATTTCCGTTATTATAGCATGCGATGTAATCAAATGCAGGAGTATCCTTTATAAGATCAAAAAAAACTGTAGGTAGTGGTACTAATCTATCAGAGTTTATAGTCTTTGTTCCTCGAATGTGGAGCAAATAAATACCATCTCTTTTGATTATATCACGACCTTGACATTCAGCAGCTTCTTCCGGTCTGCATCCGCAATAAAACATAAGTAGGAATAAGTAATATCTCCTATCGGTTATTGCGACCTTAAGAAGGTGTATTTGCTCTTTTTCAGTTAATGCTCTCCTATGATTAGTATATCCTAAAGGTTTAATCAAACTTTTAGAAGGATCAACCGATATTAGCTGATTATCTATAGCTTTTTCAAAGAAAAATTTAATAGCATTATAAACTTCATTAATTTGAGTCTTTGATTTACCAATCTGGAGATTCATACATTCTTGTAATTGAAGAGGCTTGATTGACCTTAAAGGATACTTGCCTATACGGTCAGTTATGCAGTGTTTTATTCTTGCCCTATATTTCTTATTAGTAATTTCTTTTTGATTTGTTTTATAGGTACTTATGCATTTTTCTATCCATTGAGCCAAAGTCATATTCCCAGCAAGTTCAATTTTACCTTGTTCTAATTCAATTTTTTTCCTCTCAGCTTTTCTGTATAGTTCCTTTTGAGTATCAGCATATATTTGATAACGCTTTCCGTCAAAAGTAAATGTTGTTTTGAATTTATATTTTTTCATTTCAGACTCCGTTATTTTTACAATTTCCAATCTATGTAATACCGCACATGCTATCACTAATAGTTCTAATTATTTTGAGTGGAAATATTGCAATTTCAGAAATAAAAAAATGGTGTCCACCGCACATGATATCGTACATGCTGTCACACATTAATCTGTGTTAATTTGCAATCCACAAATATGCGGGTATTTTCTTAAGATGCTTGATACACTTACTTGAGGCTCGCTGATAATGGCAGGTCTATTTATTTAAACAGATATTACTTTTAACCAATCTGCAGGGAAGCCGATATCTGATAGATTAATAGATTCTTCATAATCTGAAATTATATTTTTTAAGCCTTTGACAAAATCTTTTTTATCTTTTTCTTCAGGAAGCCTTAGATAGATGATTCTGCAATATGCAAATAGTGAACCGTTAAAAACATCATTATATTTTTTTAAATATTCTCTACCGAGCTTTGCCGGAGGTGCGAAATCATTATTATATATTCGTGAACTATGTGCACATTTATTTCTCAGAACAGAAAGGCAATGCATATGGTTTGATAAAACTTTATGGGCGACTCCCAATTTATCTGCAATAACTTTCTTGTCAGATTCAAACAGAGAATTATAGTACTTTGACAAATTAGAAAAAGATAAGAGTTCGACTATTACCCATAAAGGCATTTTGCCGTTATATTTTTTATCATGATGCTTAATTACTAAACTGTCAGAATTATTATCTTTTTCCTTTTCAAGGGAATTGAAAACTTCCTGAAACTTTTCTTTACGATAATAGTTCTCAATATCATAGTGTTGGTCGTAGGGAGATTCTTTACATTTTATTAATGAAAAGTCATTTGCTATCCTTGTTCTTAAGTAAATTTCTATCTTCAAAAGAAATTTTAAGAGGAAGATCCGAAGCTCTTCATCAAATAAAAATAATTCATATAGCAGCTCAAAAGAAGTCCCAGGCTTATATAAATCACTATATTTTTCATTACGAAACCCTAAACCGTAACCAGACAGTTTGTAGTAATTTAAGCGCTCTAATATTTTTAATGCTTTTGCTTCATCGCCAATTTTTAATTTATGTTCTTTCAATTTTTCTAACTGTTCTTCATAAGTTAGAGGTTTTTTTAAGTCTTTTATCATTATTTTTCCCTTAAAAAGTAAAAACCGGAGCACACAAAAGTGTAACTCCGGTTGGTCCCCGAATCAGCGTCGGGCAACTCTGTTGATTACACTATACAATGTGTATCATTTTTTGTCAACATTACTTCAATATTTTTAATTATATTTTATTTCGCCAACATGTTTCACAAATGGTAAATTAGATACTTGATACACTTACTTGAGGCTTGCCTGTAACGGTAGGTCTCTTTATTTTTTATTAAGTTTTATTCTATTTTTCTTTGACCTCATACATAGAAGATTTATATGTAATTATCTTCCCTTTTGGTTTATCATTATCGTATTGAACTAATTCAACTTTATGTTTTCCTTTCTTCAAAGCATCACCCTCAAGAGACAGTGTTCCTTGATAATCTCCAATCTGGTCTTTTTTATTTTCCATACCATCTATATAGATGTATGAAAGTTTTGAGCCATCAATCCCGATAGCTTCAAGAGAAATTTGAGTTACTGCAGTATTCTCATCTACATATATAAAAGGAGTTTTTCCATTTTTAGAACTGCCTGATGGAGTAACAATAAATATCTTTCCTTTTCCCTTTTCAGAATGTTTCCCACTAAAATCCTTTTTCACTTCTTCTTTTTTTGTGTCGGTGTTAGAAGAACTTGAAGTCTCCTTTTTGTCACCACAAGCAGTAGAAGCAAAGGCAATTGCGATGCACAAACTTAATACAATAATTTTTTTCATAATAACCATCCTTTCAATTTATATATTAAAATTATAATTTATAATATATGTACAGGTATCCTTTTTTAAGGTACTTGGTACACACATTTAGAGACTCGTCGGGAATGGCAGGTCTTTTTTATATTTCCGAATGATAAACGCCTACATACTCACCGAGAATCATAACACCCTCGTCATCGGATACAATTGGATCATAATCTTTATTACAAGGTGCCAGTATTAATGTATCACCTTGTCTAATTACACGCTTCAAAACTGCATCATTATTAGAGTTGATTCTAACGGCATAAATTTTACCTGAAGAAAAATCAAACGATTGCCGGCAGAACGCCAAATCACCATTCTGTATACCAGCATCAATCATAGAATCACCTTGTACATTTACACAGAAATCTGCTTTAACTGATTTGTCTATAAAAAAATTACCCATATAATTTTCTTCACAAAATATTCCATTGCCAGCACAAATATCTCCAAGGATTGGAATAGGGTGCGCAGCGGGAAAAGATACATTGGTTATTCCTTCAAAATCATTGTATTTGTATTCCTGAGGCAAATTACTAATTCCCATCAAATACTTAATTGAAACATTAAATATATTAGCTAATTGTTCCAAAGCATTTTGCTTAGGGAAGTATCTACCTGATAAGTAAGAGCTTAACGCACCTTTATTTATTCCAGTTCTACTACATACCTCTGTTTGAGATAAACCTGATTGCTCAAACAATTCTCTTAATCGTTTTGTTCTTATATCCATGTGAGTTCTCCTTTGTTGTTTACCATTATACTTAATTCTATTTAGAAAATCAAACTTTATCTTTAGAAAACTGAAAAAAAGTGTTAACTTTAGATTTAAGGGATGATAAAATTTAGAAAACTAAACAAAGAAAGGAGCAAAAATGAATTACGATTATAGAAGGCTAAAGGGAAAAATTAAAGAAAAATTCGGAACGCAAGAGGCTTTTGCAAAAGCTATAGGTATGGGTCTTTCAACAATCAACTTAAAACTTAATAACAATGCTGAATGGTCACAAGAAGAAATGAAAGCTACTATGATAGTATTAAATGAACCCATAACAAATATCCCAGCTTATTTTTTTATTCATTTAGTTTAGAAAACTAAACCAACACTGAAGAGGGAGGAAATCATGGAAAACCGCAAACAAATAACGCTCCGGTTACCTGATGGGGTCTACGAAGCGTTAAAAGAAGAAGCTGAGCGAATGGGCATAAGCACCCACGAATTAATAATGTGGGCTATTGATTATTACCGTTCTCATAAGATTTTAAAAATTGACGGATAATAAATTCAATTTGCTTATTGACTGAGCGCCCCTCTTCGTCGGCGATTGATTTTAATTTATCCATTAAATCGCGGTCAATCTTTAATGGATATTGATAAATATTAGCCATAATAGCCCCCCTTTCATTAGATATCAAAATTATATCACAGAATATAAAAATAAAAAAGATATCCAAAAGGTATTGACAAGATATATTGCAAAGGATATATTATAGATATCTTAAATATATCTAAACGGAAAGGAGAGGAAAATGGATAAGACAAGTATATTACTAAGACTACCGAAAAAATTAAAAATAAAAATTGAAAAAATAGCTAAACACAAAGGATTAACGACAACGGGCTTAATTTTGACAGTGCTAGATGAATATCAAAGACAGAAAGGAGGAAATCAAGATGATGAATAATGAATGGTCAGAAAGAGAATCGACAAAATTATCAAATGTAATCATGGAACAAATGATGAATAGAGGTTTGACTTTAGAAGTTTTAGAAAAAGCAACTGAAGATGTTAAATCAGTATTTTACACCGATGCGATAGTAAAAAAGGGCTGACATAAGCCAGCCCTAGAGATTAACCCTTATGACAAGATTTGCAACAGAAATAACAACCATCGAAATCCATAAATGCATGTTTTCGTTGAGCTTCAGCAATAGCTTCTCGGCATGTTGAGAAATTTCCAATGTATATTCTGTTAGAAATATCAGGTAGAAAAGAACAAGTTTCCGTATGAACTTCATGGTATCCATTATTATCAGCATTAATGTTGTAATAATATCTCATGGCACAACCTCCTTTCATTGATTTATTGATTAAAACACTTTCGACCAACCTTTTCAATCAGAACAGATGTTCTAATCAATATATAGTATATCACTATGAAAGGAGTAAAGCAAGTGCACTATGGAATGTAAAAAAGAAATCACAAGATTGATTGTAAACGAAATCGAAGAGAAAGGGATTGCATCAAAAGAAATTGCAGAAAAAGTCGGGGTAACCGACAGATTTATCAATCAGTTAAAGGCAGAAGAAAGAGTCATAAGAGATGTGGATTTAGCTAATAAGTTCCTAAAGGAATTAAGCAGTAGGTATGTTCTAGGAGAGTAAAGTAAACCAACACTGAATCAGAAATAAAGAAGGAGGAAGTATGAAAACATTTAAATCCATTCATATAGATTTAGAAAATGGGATCTATAAATTGAACGGGGAATCTATGGAACGGGTTAGGGAATTAACATTAACTCTTGATGCTGAAAGTTGGAGCCTTCACATAAATAAAGATGAATGGTTTGAGGAAGGCTCCAGACGTACTAAGGAATAAATTTCGATATGAAATCTGCGACCTCAATCAAGCCGTTTTTGAAACGATTTTCCATATAAATTATGGCATTATCAGTTAAGTAGAAACTTGCATCAAGGTATGCTTCAACAAAATTTATTTTTGCCAAATCGAAAATTAAGTCTGAAACATCATCAGGATGTTCTCCGCAAAGGAATTCCTCAACGAGAAGTGGCGGAGCTTCAAAATGTATAGCTTGACTTTTGCGAACTCCGTTTTTTCGGCGTTTTAAATATTCCGCATAAATTTGGCAAAGAAGTTTATCAGCGTCTTTCGTTAGTTCCATTATAATCACCTCTCTTTCAAAGGTGATTATAACACATAAAGGTAACATAAAGAGGGAGGAAAAGTTATGGAAATAAATATCAAAACAACTTCAAAGGAAATAGCCGACCTTGTATCAGAATTACAAAGTCAACCATTAAAATTAAAAGCTGAAACAATCGCTAAAGCTGTTCAGACAACCACTTATGATAAGGAGATTATAGCAGAAAGGAACTAAAAATGAAAATTATAGCAGTTTTAGACTTTATGAAAAAACATGGCCATATAAACAAGTGGGAGGCTATGAAATATTTATCCGTATTTGATCTAAATGAACAAATCATCGAATTAAGAAAATACGGATACAAAATAAAAGAAGAGTGGATCACATCAGTAACGGAAGTTGGAATTTCATATTTTCCAGTATATAGCCTTTAAGGAGTAGCTTATGGAAAAGAGACAGGAGCTTATAAGAAGGATTGAAAGAGAAATCGGTCGTTTTCCTTGCTTATCAAAAATAGATAAATTTATAGAGAGACGGCACGGAACGGCCACTTGGCTAATGGAAGGAATAAAACCAATGCGTGGTGGTCGTGGAAAAAAGTATTCCGCCGTAGATGTAGCGGATCGAATCATAGAAAGGTTAAGTTAATGAAATTTAAATTTAGAAACAAGAAGTATATATGGAAACCAACAGAATGGCAAAAGATAGTTCTTGCCGGAATAGTAGGGCTTACATTTGCAATTCTTTTTTACAAAGGGTGGATATATGAACAAACGGTAACGCATGGAAGACCTTGGTTAGGAGGTGGCTGATATGAGAACAAGGAAAATCATTACTGAAGAATCGAAACATGTAGAGAATAAGCAGAATATTTGCGACAAACTTCTGATAACACTGAGAGAAACAAGAGATTTTAAAAATCTCATATATCTAAAGTATGAAAAGAAAAAGAATATAGAGCTTGTGCATGCAATATTTCAAGATAAACGAACTGTTTTGGTTAATGTGACTTGTGATTCAGAAGCGACACTAATAAGAGATGTGGTAAACATCCTTATTCAATATTAGAAAAAGAAAGGAATAGTTATGAAAAAGAATCCGGGAAGAAAAGAGAGAAGAGCAAAAGAAAGAATGAATCGAAAGGCGGCCGGCAGGGAAAGAGCGAGACTCAATGAATTCAAACAGAAATGCGCAAAATAGAACATTGTCCGGAATGCAGAATAAGAACAGACAATCCGGGAACAAAGGAGTGGAAGTATTGTTATAAATATCAACAGCTCATTTGTATGAATTGCTGCGTGAGGTGTGAATATCATACTAAAAATGAAATGCTGGGTAATTGCGAGCTGCTGCTGTTTAAAAATAGAGAGAAAATAAAAATAGAGTTCAATGAAGACAAAGTGAATCAGGCAAAAGAAATTTTAAAAAATAGAGGAGTATAAATGTTATCAGTACAGGAACTTCATAAGAAAAGAAGAGAAATTTATAAAGCATGTTGGAAGGAGGAATGATTATGCTAACTTTAAAACATAAAAAGTTTTTTAAAAGCCTGTACAAGGTGGCTACGGAAAATAGTCCAAAGAAAGTATTATTTGATGGTACGGTGTGCAAGGAATTGACATTAGTTATCCCTATTGATGTGTTAGAAGAAATCAGGGAATGGGGAGAGGAGTGAACTATGCAGATTATAGATAGAATATTGAATTTTGTAAAATCTATATTTCAGGAGGATGATTCTCAAGAATGGGAAGAGTTCATATCTAAGCTTTCAGAAATAAAGTCATAAATTAGAAGTAGAAAAGCTCATACCTAATCCAGACAATCCGAGAAAGGAATTAGGGGATATAGAAGAACTTAGTAAGTCAGTAAAGAAAAATGGAATAATGCAGAATCTAACAGTTGTCCCGGTAAATAAAGATATGGATAAATTTATGATCCTTATAGGACACCGTAGATTTGCAGCTGCAAAACAAGCCTCGTTAAAAAAGGTTCCTTGTGTAATTATGGAAGGATTAAGTAAAAGAGAACAAATAACTATTATGCTTGAGGAAAATATCCAGCGCAGCGATTTAACTATTCTTGAAGAGGCTGAGTCATTTCAAATGATGATGGAGCTGGGAGAAACTGTAGAATCACTAGCGGAAAAGTCCGGATTTTCGGAATCAACAATCCGGCACAGAATTAAAATAGCAGAGCTGGATAAAGAAATTCTCAAAAAGCAACTTAATAATGAAGATTATCAGCTGTCTTTAACAGATTTTTATGAGCTTGAGAAAGTTGATGATGTAGAAGTTAGAAATAAAATCTTCGCTTCTGCACATGACAAAGGTGATCTAAAAATAAGAGTTGATGCTTTTTTAAGAGAACAGAAAGAGGACAAAATCTTCAAAAAATGCAAGACTGTTTTTTCTAAGTTTGGAATCAAAGAAAATGCTAATATTTCTCCGTGGGATTCTAAATATGATCGTATATTTTCTGCAGTTTTGAATAATGACAATTTAGCTGATGATATTAAAAAAACCATTTCAAATCTGCAAGATGTAAAGAGTGTTTTTTATACAAGAAGTTACAGCTTTATCTATATCATGAAAAACGCGAAAAAGAAGACTTTAAGCGAGGAAGAAAAAAAGAAGAAGGAGCTACAGAAAAACAGGAAATCGTTATTGCAATTACAAAGAGTAAAACAGAAAAAACGACATGATTTTATTACAGGAACTTTTGCAAAATCAAAATTAAAAGAATCAGATAAAAAATATATTTTAGAAGAATCCTTCAGGATCTGTATAGAAGGGCAAGGGATAGGATTTTCTAAAAATAAAATTGCATCATATATATATGAAAAAAGCCCGTGGGAGATTGATGAAACTGATAAAGACAAGGTCTTGGATTTAGAACTATATTTAATCATGTTGATGTTTGCAGATTTCAACATGCAAATAAATGATGGTACATACATGGCTATTGTAGAATGGAATTCAGAATATATCAAATCAAAAGCCGACGAGATTAGAGATGTATATGAAATCATTTGTAAATATGGCTATGAAATTGATGATGAAGAACTGCAGCTGCTGAATGGTACACATGAACTGTACAACAAGGAGGAAGAATGAAAAGAGGACAGGAAGTATTTATAACCGCAACGGTATTAAAAGAACCGGACAAAGAAGGGAATGTAACTGTCATAACTGATGCAGATTCAAAAGTTGTGAACCTAGACATTTCCCAAATCTATGATATTGACGATATGAGAGAGATTATTGGACATAATTGCTGTTGTAGAAAAATACATGATGGTTTAGGAAGAGGAATTTGCTGGAAGAAATTAAGCACTAGAGAAGCAGATGAAGAGGAAAGAACTGAGGGTTACGCTTTCATGTACGATTGCGAAATCCCAGAAATCGGTGAAGAAGTTTTTGTAAGTGATGGTAAGAATGTCTGGATAGATACATGGATAGAATTTGATATAGGTGTTGGATTTGAGAATGCTGAAGCACCTTGTTGGTGGATGGCATTACCAGAAGCGCCAAAGGAGACAAGAATATGAGGATGATAAAAGGAGTAAAGCAAGAAAATCCCAATAATCCATCCTGTAATGGAGAAGGATATTTGGATATGACTGCTTATGAAGCACAGAAAAATATCACTGAAGAAGATAGAAGAATAAAAGACAAAATAGGAAAAACAATTGAGGCAATGGGATATATAGCAAGGTTGTTTGGCTTCGACATAAAAGGACGAATAACGCTGGTGGATTCAAAGACAGGGAAGGAATATAAATGATAAGAAAAATCATAGATTATATAAAACAAATCTTCCTAGAAGATGAAAGTGAATGGGAAGAATTTATGGGAAGATTCCAGGATATAAGAGGGTAAGATGAAAATTATGAGCACAGCAGTACAAATAACAGCAATGATATGTTTAACAATTATAATTATAAGCCTTTGGGGGAAAAGTGATGAGTGAAAATATGTTGAGGATAAAAGAAGCAGTTGAAGAGGCTGCTTCTTTGGAGCATAAGCGTTCATACGAAAAACATCCTGCTTTCAACTCTGCCCATGAGGGATATGCAGTTATAGCGGAAGAAGTCGATGAAGCTATGATGGAGATGGAATATGTAATGAAAAATACTAGCCAGCTATGGGAACGCACAAAAAAGGATGCTGATACAATGCCATGCGTTAATAGGATAAGGGAATTTGCAAAAAATTGTGCAGCCGAATTAATCCAAGTTATAGCGATGTGCGATAAATATGCAGCCAGTAAGGAGCAGTGGAAATGATATATAGAAGCTTAGCCCTCATGGGATTAGAGTTCGAGATAACAGAAGAAGTAGAAGCGATATAAAGGAAGCTATAAATCAAATCACACTTGAAAGTGTGAGGATCGAAATTAGAAGAGTATTAATTGCTCATAAATATTTAGAAGTTACAGAAGATACATCTATAGATAAGAAAGCAAAGCTAGGAAAAATATTAGGGCTTCCATATAGTCAAATCGTAAAAAAGATGATGGATGGAGAACTAGAATAAAAAACTGCATTATATATATGTAGAAAAAGTATACAAATTTTAAATGTGGGGATGTCCATGTGGCGTCCCTATAGACCTTGATTAGAGTATTAAAGATAGAGGTATGAAATGAGAACTGTTCGTGATACAACAATTGCTGGAGATATAATTCATAGATTGGTAAAATGCCCCTCAGGAAAACATGGTGGAAAAAGAAAAAACAAATTGAATATAACAAGTGACAAGGTTAAGAAAAATAATTTCAGATTAGCCATGTTTAGATTATGGATGTTAATCTGTAATAACTTCTCATCGAAGGATGGTCACTATTCTTTAACTTATGCAGTCGAGGTTGATAGAGAAAGAGCGGCAAAAGATAGAAAGAATTTTATAGACAGACTTAAAAGAAAATATAAAAAGCTAGGAATGGAATTAAAATATATTGTGGTTACGGAATATAAGAATCACAGAATACATCATCACTTTATAATCAATTCCTTGGATGTTGAAATGATACAGAGAGTTTGGGGAAAGGGAGCTGTCCATATAACTCCACTATACGAAGAAGGGGATTATCATAATCTAGCAGAATATCTCATAAAAGAAACTGAGAAAACATTTAGAGAAAAAGATTCAATTCACAAACAAAGATATTCCCACAGTAAAAATTTAATAATGCCAGTAACAAAGCGTGAGGAAGTATCCGCCAAAGCGTTTTCACAAGACCCAAAACCAACAAAGGGTTATTATATCCCAAAGGATAGAGTAAGACAGTTTGAACATCCAGTTACTGGGCTAATGCACCTTGAGTATATTGAGGTTGCATTAAAAACTCCAAAGTGTAAGACATGGCCAAAAGGAAAGAGGGTTGAACATAAAGAAAGATATAAAGTCAATTACATAGAGGAACAAGAAAGGATATTGTAGCATGCGAGATTATCAAAGAAAAAAGAGTAAGTACAAGTTGCCTGGTACAACATATAAACAGACATTAAATATTATTAGAGATTATGACCGCATGAAAGATGAGGCAGATAAAATATTAAAAGAGTCACCGCCGCCTCCCGATGGACAGCCTAAAGGACAAGGTCATAACTCCTCCGATGTTGAGCGCAAAGTATTAAGACGAATCAAATACATTGAGAAGATAAATATTATTGACAAAGCTAAAGAAAAAATACCAACGGAATATATGACTGGAGTATGGAATAATATTGTGCATGATATTCCATATCCTTGTGATGCCCATAAAAGAACATATAGCAATTATAAATATAAATTTATATATGCCATAGCGAAAGAATTATTTATATTAGACTAAATCGCCATACCGGGGAAAAGAAAAGGTGATATTATTATATTGTGAAAAAGAACATATTGAACTGCTATATGATATAAAACTACAAAGAGAACTCTAGAAAACACTAGGGTTCTTTTTGTTTTGAAAGAGAGACTAACCATGAAAGAAATAAAGAAAGAAATAAAAAAGCATTATGGAACTATTGGCGCAGCATCTGATAATCCATGGAAACTGGAAGTGAATTTAATATCCTGGAATGGCGGAGAACCCAAGATTGATATAAGGCGATGGTCTCCAGCACATGACAGCTGTGGAAAAGGAATAACAATAACAGAAGCTGAAGCTAAAACATTAAAGGATATATTAGCAAACATTTAAGAAGTTCATTTTAATTATAAATATTATATAAAAAGGAGTACCCCCCTATGGCAAATAACCCCCGGTATGCAAATGGTGCCCTACGCAGAAAGCACCGGGCTAGGCTTAAAGCCATGGGCTGTGAGTGTGGAATTTGCAAAGGTAGATATGGTCCAATAGATTATAGTGCACCATCAAATCATAACTATCCATTGTCGTTTGTAGTTGATGAAATAATACCTGTTAGTAGATGGAAAGAGTATGGATATGCATCAGCAAGAAAAGCTGCAGAGGATTGGAACAATCTTCAAGCGGCTCATTATTGTTGTAATCAAGCGAAAAGTAACAAGGTTGGCTTTGATTTATCAAAAAACATTGAAGCCAAAACCGAATTACCTCATAAAAATGCACTATTAAATATAATAGATGGAGACTGGTAGGTGGGGAGGGTACCCCCTCGGCCGGCACAGGCGAGACGCGACGTCCAGCGCCAAATTACACACAAGGTTTTTTTCAAAAAGGAGTAAGCATGGCGAAATTAAAAACGATAACTAGGAGAAAAAGTCGCCTTGAGATGTTAAAAAAGCTTGCAGAAATGCTTGCAGAACAGTTGGAAATATGCGAAGAAAAGTCATTCGCATCTATCGCAAAGCAGTATAGAGAAACTATAGCGGAAATTGAAACCATAGAAAACATGGAGATTGAAGGAGATGAACTTGCGAACATCATCACGAATAGAGAAGAGAATGGGAAGTCAGGAGCCGTCCGTAAGAATCGTTCCGGAACATTATGAGACTGACGGAGAAGATGCTATAAAAATCATGAAGATTGGTGGTATCGCATTAGATCCTTGGCAAGAAACAATAATTTGTGATTGGATGTCCAGAAATAAAAATAAACTTTGGGCGGCTTCCAGTTGCGGAGGAAGTGTTCCAAGGCAAAATGGGAAATCAGCATTGATTCAGGCAAGATGTATTGTTGGGATGTTGCTTTTTAACGAGCAAGTCGTTTACACTGCGCAAGTTCAGAGTACAGCTACAGAGACATTTGAAGAACTTAAAGCATTCTTTGAACATCCCAAATTAAATAAAAGAGTAAAAGAAATAAGATCAGCAATAGGAAGAGAGCAAATAATCCTATATGCAGGTGCAAGAATTAAATTTTTGTCAAGAACACGAGTCAGTGGAAGAGGAAAACATGGAGACTTACTTGTGTTCGATGAAGCACAAGAACTTGAAGAAACTCAGCAAGCAAGTTGGCTTCCAGCATTGGCAGCTTCTAAAAATCCACAGACTTTATATTTGGGAACACCACCTTCACCTGAAACGAAAGGCACAGTTTTCAGGGAATTGAGAGATAAAATTATAGGTGGAAATACCAACAATGCTTCTTGGTTTGAATTTTCAGTTGATAAAATAGGTGACATAAAAGACAAAACAAGATGGTATGCTACGAATCCTGCGTTGGGTCGTAGAATTTTAGAAAATACTGTAGCAACCGAATCAGAGCAAATGCCAGAAGATACATTTGCAAGAGAGAGGTTGGGTTGGTGGAGTCCTATTATAGAACATAAAGATGTGCTTGCATTAGATACAGCCGCATGGGATAGATGCAGTTCAAAATTACCAAAGCCAGAGGGTAAAACAGCTTATGGAGTTAAATTTACTGCTGATGGTTCAATGGTTGCTCTTGCAGGAGCAGTTATTCCAACAGATGGTGTTCCTAGAGTATCTCTGATTGAATATAAGTCAACTGCAGAGGGAAGTAGGTGGCTTGCGGACTGGCTAAATGAAAGATATAAAAAAGCCTGTTGCACAGTTATAGATGGGCGAAACGGTGTAGACTTACTTGTCGAAAGAATTTCGGAAGTTTGGAAAATAAAAAATTCGGTTATAAGACCAACCGCAAAAGAGATGCTTGCAGCAGTAAGCCTTCTCAATGATTCGGTAAATGAAACGAAAGTATCCTGGTATTTATATCAGGATATTTTAAATGAGTCTGCAAGAAACGCAACTAAAAGGTCGATTGCTGGAGGTTGGGGGTTTGGAGGAAATGATTCAGCACCTATTGAGGCTGTCGCTTTGGCACTCTGGGGAGCACAAACAAGTAAGCGTGATCCATCAAGAAAGATGAGGATTGGATAAATGTATTTACAGATTGGAAATGTAATTGGACTAGATTACGAAAATCGGAAAAAACTAAATGAATTAGTTGAGGTTTATAACTACCATCTAGGAAAAAACATGAAGAAATCAAAATAC
This sequence comes from uncultured Clostridia bacterium, assembly GCA_945830395.1. Classification (GTDB taxonomy): domain Bacteria; phylum Bacillota; class Clostridia; order Peptostreptococcales; family Anaerovoracaceae; genus Aminicella. The sequence goes on along the minus strand of CALZYE010000005.1, from coordinate 25,504 downwards.
TATGAAGGGCATATAAAACTTTCCGAAGTTAATTTAGGGATTGCCCTTCCTGAAGCCTTCAGGGGTTTAGAAATAGGCTGTGAATGGGGAGGTAAATGTGTAGATGTTCTTGCTGCAAGGTCAATGTTTGATGGATTTGTTGGTAAGGATGGCGAACCTTCTAAAGAACTGAACAAAATTGTTGAAGGAAATAGATTACTAGCAGAGTATATGAAAGCCTGTCGTGACCAGCTGAAGTATGGGTGTGATTTTGCGACATTGTCAGCAGATAAAGAGGTTGGAGCAAAAATAAGATTTCACTCACCACAGACAGCAGCAGGCCTTTGGAATGGGTCAAAAGGCAGGATTGATTGCGGTATGGCAATAATTGATACTGCACCCGATGAAAAAGATAAATATACATGGACTGCATCAATTATAAATTTATATACAGATAACGAAGTGTGGGTTTTAAGACGGTTAGGAGATACATGGAAAGCTGAAAGGCATCCTCACAAACTTGGAAGACCTCTGATGGAGCCTTTGATTTGGAATGCAACATCCGGAAAACCTTTCGGACGGTCTAGGATAAAAGAACCTATTAGGAGATTAATTCAAAGTCATATTAGAACTATTGCAAATGCAACAATAGGACTTGAGTTTGCGACATCACCACAAAAATATTTATTAGGTGTTACTGATGACCAGTATGATGCGCTTATAAACAGCAAATTCAAACAGTATGTTGGAAACATATTAATGTCTACTACAAATCCTGAAACAGGTGAAAAACCTACCTATGGGCAACTACCACAAGGTTCAATCACTCCTCATGTAGAAATGATTCGTTTGCTGGCCACACAGTTTAGTGCAGCAACAGGATTAACGGTAACTGATACCGGAGTTGTTAATAATGCAAATCCTACTTCAAGTGATGCAATTTTGGCGCAGTCACAAACACTTGTGCTTTTAGCAGAGCAATTAAACACAAGTAATGGTGATTCTTTGGCTATGATAGCCCAAATGGCACTTGCAATTACTAAAAAAATATCTTTGGATGAACTATCTGAAGAAGATAGAAGTTATGTAGCTCATTTCAAAAATCCAGCAATGCCATCAGTTGCAGCAACTGCTGATGCAGCCGTTAAAATTGCTTCACAACGTGAGAATTTTGCAAATACGGATATATTCTTGGAGATGGTTGGATTTGACCAGGCAGATATAAGAAGAATTAAGTCACAAGAGCAGAGGGCAAGAGGACAATCAATATTAGAGGAATCATTAAATGGAAATATCAAAGAAGGATTGGAAGAAATACATACAGAGCCTGGCCAAGATTAATGAAGTTGCAGCAAATGAAATGCTATTTTGGATAAAAATGCACCCTAATGCGACAAGGAATACCTTTATTGAAATAGCAAATGCCATTGCAGTGAAGTACGGTGAGGCAAGTGGAGCTTTAGCTTGTCAGATGTATGATGAAATAGCAAAAGTACAAAAAGTAAAAGTTCAACCAGCAGAGATTGCTCCCACAACGACAATTCCGGAAAGTGCAAAGATGGTAAATGCGCTTTATAACCAAAAGTTAAAAATTGCACCGGGCGTTGGAAGGCAAGTAAAACAAGTTGCTGCGGATACTATGTTGAAAAATGCAAAACGCGATAGAGCAGAATTTGCATGGATTACATCCGGTGATGGCTGTATGTTTTGTAGAATGATATCATCATTCGGTTGGCAACATGCATCTAAAAAAGTTATGAATGGTGACCATGCAAAGCATATTCATAATAACTGCAAATGCGAGTTTGCAATTCGTTTTGACGGAACGATGGGAGTTGAAGGATATAATCCTGATGCTATAAAAAAGGAATTTGACAATGCAGAGGGAAATACGTTAGAAGAAAAAGTGAATTATTTGCGCAGAGAAAAGGATAAACGAGAACGTAAATTGTTGAAATATCAAAAGAATAGTGATAAAATCAAGGAGAAGGATATTGCGAACCAAAGCGACAATTCACTTGAAAAAGGTATAAGGAAATACAAAGAACAGATTTATAAGCACCAGAGATATATAGAAAACCCTAAAATAAAGGTTTTTGAGTGGGATAAATATAGTGATAAACATAAGGCTGGATTGATTAAGCATTGGGAAAAAGAAATAAAGAATTTTAAAGAAAGTGTTCGTAGAAGAGAAGATGAACTAAATAGGAGAAAAAATAATGACAAGTGATATTACAAAAGAAAGATTAAAATATATAATAGAGAGATTATTAGAAAGAAGCTCTGAAACGTTACAGGAACAAAAGAAAAATACAGAAGATGAGTTTATAGATGGGAAATGTTTGGCATACTATGAAATGTTAGATATAATAAGAACTGAGTTAGAAGTTTCGGATGCAGATTTAAAAGAGTTCGGAATAGATTATTAATAAGAATATTTAAAACCAGCCATAAGGCCGGTTTTTTTATTGGCAACATATGCCTTAAATATGGAATACTCAAGGAGGAAATAAAATGGCAGAACAGAATAAAACAAATACACCAGAAGGTGGAAAGACTTTCACGCAAGAAGAACTTGAACAGATAATTGGGGAAAGACTTGCAAGAGAAAGGCTGAAGTTTGAAGATTATGAGGACTTAAAGGCAAAAGCTGCTAAGTTTGATGAAATTGAAGAAAACTCAAAATCTGAACTTCAAAAAGCACAGGAAAGCGCAAACTCATACAAAGCTGAACTTGAAAAATTAAAGGCAGCAAATACTGTTAGAGATATGCGTAGCAAAGTAGCAAAAGAAAAAGAAATTCCAGAAAGTTTACTAACTGGAAATACCGAAGAGGAATGTCTTTCACAAGCAAAAGCACTTTTGGATTTTGCAAAAGGAAGCCACAGTGCACCAAGTGTTCCAGACGGTGGGGAACCCAATAATCCACCATCAGGCAAAACTAGAGACCAGTTCGCAGATTGGATAGAACAAGCGCTTAATTAATTTAGGAGGAAAGAAAAATGGCAGATATTACAAGAAAATCAATACAGTTACCAAGTGAAATAAGCACAGAAATTATTCAGAAGACACAGGAAAATTCAGCGGTTATGCAGCTTGCAAGACAGGTTCAGTTGCCTGGTAATGGGGTAACAATTCCTGTTATTACTGGAGATGCAAAAGCTAAATGGGTTACAGAAGGAACAAAAAAACCTGTGTCAAATCCTACTTTAGAGAAAAAAGAACTAACTCCATATAAGCTTGCGGTTATCGAAACTTTTTCACAAGAGTTTAAGAGAGATTATAAGTCTCTTTATGATGAGTTAGTAAAAAGATTGCCTTTAGCATTGGCACAGGAATTTGATGCAACAGTTTTTGGTGCAACTAACAAGCCTGGAGAAAATTTCGACCAGTTAAAGGAATGTACTGCACAGGAAATAGGAACTAATGCCTATGATGGATTAGTTGCAGCAGATATGGACATCTCCACACATAATGGGATTGTTAGTGGGTATGTAATTTCACCTGTGGCAAAAGGTACGCTTCTTGCATCAAAGGATCAGACTGGAAGACCACTATTTATCAATTCAGTTTCTGAAGGCTCAATTCCTATGATTCTTGGTGCAAAGACTCTACAGTCGAAGGGAGCATATGTTGCAGGTTCTCCTAATACTGTAGGATTTATAGGAGATTGGACACAGGCAGTATATGGTACGGTAGAAGGCGTACAAATTAAATTCTCAGACCAAGCAACAGTTGGAGATGTAAACTTATTTGAACAGAATATGTTTGCAGTTCTAGCTGAAATCGAATTAGGCTTCCGCTGTGATACCACAGTATTTAATAAACTAACAAAGGCGTAAAACTATGGTTAAGTTTTTAAATAAAGAGCTTGGAAATGACATGTGGGTTCACGAAGATAGAGTTGAAGAATATAAGGCGGCAGGACATATTCCTGTCGTTGAATCTTCCGATACTAAAGAATCTGAAGTAGTTGAAGAGGAAGCCATAAAAGAAACTGCTGAAGAAGAAACCACTGAAGAAGAAACCACAGAGAAAAACTCAAAAGCTGAAAAGAAATGAGGTGAGCGTATTGAAGTACGCTACAATAGAGCAGATAAAGGCAGGGTTTAAAAATTTTACTACTGACAAAGAAAAGATATGTGAAGCTCTGATTGAAGAAGCTGGAATAATTATTGACTCAGTTGCAAAAACTGCAACTGACGATAAAAAAAGATTAGTTACTTGTAGGATGGTAAGACGTGCCATAGGAAATAGCAATGAAGAATCTGTTCCTATGGGAGCAACACAAGGTTCAATAGCAGCCCTTGGTTATTCACAGTCATGGACTATGGGCAATGGCTCTACAGGAGAACTATATTTGTCCAAGCAAGAAAAGCAAATTCTAGGGTTAAGCAATCGGATTGGAACATATAGTCCTATAGAAAGCATGGTGGGACAAAATGATTAAAGGAATTACAGTAAGTATAATTCCTCAGATGAAAGGCGAAAAAGACCCTTTTGGAAGAGGAATTATAACAGATGGGAATCTTATAGAAGTTAAAAATGTTTTAGTTGCACCAACATCCGCAGATGAAAAGTTAGATGCTTTAAATTTGTATGGAAAACATGCTGTATATACACTAGCAATCCCCAAAGGGGATGACCATGATTGGATAGACCAAAAGGTAGAGTTTTTTGGTAAAATTTGGAGAACCTTTGGAATACCACTTGAAGGAATTGAAGGAAATATTCCACTAAACTGGAATAAAAAAGTCACGGTGGAGAGATATGAGTAATTTTAAATTTGAACTGAACCGAGCAGGAGTCAGAGAACTTTTGAAATCGGAAGAGATGAAATCCATTTGTGAAGAACATGCAAGAGCAGTCCAATCAAAGTGTGGAACAGGCTATGAAGTTACGACTTATACAGGAAAAAGTCGAGCAAATGCTTCAGTTCATGCTGAAACCTTTGAGGCTAAAAGAGAGAACTCAAAAAATAATACTTTGCTAAAGGCGGTGAAGTAAATGATAGAAATAGTATTAAAAAACTATTTAGAGGAAATACTAAAAGTTAGTGTAACTATGGAAATTCCTGCAGAATCAAAGAAAAGTTTTATTGTAATACAAAAAACAGGTTCAAGACTCAAGAATCATATTAAAAGGTCTAGTTTCGCGATTCAATCATACGGAAAATCTCTGTACGAAGCAGCAAAACTCAATGAAGATGTTAAACTTGCAATGGAAAATTTTATATCTAAAAAAGAAGTTAGTAAAGTTGAGCTTGATACAGACTATTATTTTCCAAGCGTAGAAACAAAGCAATATAGATATCAAGCAGTTTTTGACATAATTCACTACTAAAGGAGGAAATAAAAATGGCAGAAGTAGTTAATAATGCAGCTAATGTATCTACCGGAAAACCTAAGGTCGGAGGGGCATTTTTTAGAGCTCCACTCAAAACAGCCTTACCAGCGAATGCATTGGAAAAAATCGATGAAGCATTTAAGAACCTAGGATATATCTCGGATAATGGTCTAGGCAATACAAATGAACGAGATGTAGGAGAAATTAAAGCCTGGGGCGGAGATGTTGTGGCAAAGCCACAGAAGAGCAAAAAGGATGAATTTGAATTGACTTTTATAGAGATTAAGAACCCTGAGGTATGCAAAGTTGTATTTGGTGATAGCAATGTGTCCGGAGATATTAAGACCGGCATAACTATTAAAGTGAATGCAAAGGAACTACCTCACGGAAGCTTTGTGGTGGACATGATTATGTCAGGAGGAGACTTGAAAAGAGTAATTATCCCTGATGGGCAGGTAATTAAAATTGCAGAGGTAAATTACAAGGATGATGATGCAATAGGCTACAAGGTGACAATTGCGGCTTATCCGGATACAACCGGAAATACACACTATGAGTATATGCAATCCCCTAATGAATAAGATGTAAAAGGAGAGGTTATTATGATTAACGGTCAGACCAAAACAGGATTTCAATATGAAATAGATGAAACAAAGCTGGATGATATGGAGTTCCTAGAACTACTTTCAGCAGCAAATGATGATGTATTACAGATTCCTAAAGTTCTAACAGCAATGCTAGGCGAAAAGCAGAAAAAAGAATTATATGAGCATTTAAGAAATGAGAATGGTAAAGTTCCATTTACAGAAGTAAGAAATGCCTTATTTGAAATAATGGAAAGTAATGCAGAAACAAAAAACTAATAACCCTCGCTAGTATGATTACCATAGACGAGCAGGCGCTTATATGTGACCTTGCGGAAGTCTATGGCATTTTTAATTATAAAGAATATCCTGTAAGGCTAATTGGAACTTTGGCATGGGGTTTAAGAGACAACTCAAGAATAAAACTTAAGATATGCAATCAAAAGGTTAGTAATGACACACTTTTACTAGCTCATATTGCAGACAGAGTTGGGGTTCTTAGCACAATGTACTCTGAAAAGAAATTCCCAAGTTTTGTGGATATATTTTGTCAGTTTGAAGAGGATGAAGAAAAAACGGTTACAGGATATCAGACTAGTGAGGATTTTGAAAATGCAATGAATAAGATAAGGAGGATGTAGATGGCTGCAACTCTAGGGTCGGCATATGTCCAGATTGTCCCATCGGCAAGGGGAATAAGTGGGACATTGTCAAAAATTATGAATAAAGAAAGTGCACCAGCAGGAGAAGCAGCAGGAACATCACTTGCCGGTGGTATAAAAGGAATGCTATTAAAAGCCGGGATTGGTGCAGTCGTTATAGGTGGACTTAAAAAATCCCTTACGGAAGGTGCTGCACTGGAGCAATCTATAGGTGGCATCCAAACACTTTTTAAAAAGAATGCAAATGACATGATAAAAAATGCAGATGAGGCATATAGAACAGCTGGAATATCTGCGAACAAATACATGGAACAAGCAACAAGCTTTTCTGCAAGTCTTTTGCAATCTGTAGGTGGTGACACTGCTAAGGCAGCCAAAGACGCTGACATGGCAATAATCGACATGGGTGACAATGCTAATAAGATGGGGTCGAACATTGAAGATATTCAGAATGCTTATCAGGGCTTTGCAAAACAGAATTACACAATGCTAGATAACCTTAAGCTTGGTTATGGTGGCACAAAAACTGAAATGCAAAGACTCCTTGCAGATGCAAGTAAAATATCCGGTCAGAAATATGATATTTCCAATCTATCTGATGTATACAATGCTATTCATGTAGTCCAAGGAGAACTGGGCATTACAGGAACTACAGCTAAAGAAGCAGAGGCAACATTGTCGGGCTCTTTTGCTTCTATGAAAGCTGCAGCAAGTAATTTTATGGGGAATTTAGCGTTAGGGAGAAATTTAGGACCATCTTTAGAAGCGTTGGTAAAATCAACAGGTACATTTTTATTCAAGAACTTATTCCCTGCAGTTGGCAGGGTTTTCATTTCATTGCCGATTGCTATCAGATCAGCAATAAAATCATCTAGTCCGGGATTGATGAGTTCAGGAATGAATTTAATTAAAATAATAAGTACCGGTGTTAACAAAGGTTTCCCACAGTTACTTAATACTATTTCTGCAAAACTTCCTGAAGTATTAAAGGTTGGTGGAGATTTTATCATTAAATTTGCATCAGGAATACTGAAGAATGCTCCCAAGGTCTATGCAAAGATAGGCACAATGATTACGAATCTTATAAATACTCTTGTGAAATTTTTCCAGAAAAATGGTCCGGCTATTGCAGAACAGGGAGGACAAATTGTAGGTAAGTTAGTAATAGGTCTTGTAAAAAATTTACCTAAAATAGTTGTTACACTTTTAAAGGTTGTAGGCAAAGTAACAATTACGCTTATGAAGGCTATCCCCAAGATGGCAATACTCGGAACCAAGATGATGTTCTCGTTCATAAAAGGATTAGGTGGCTCGGTATTATCTCAAATTAGTACAGTAATGAATCGTGCAAAAGAATCAATGCTGCGACCTCTTCGAGCGGGAGAAAATGCAATTAGAGGAATTATCCAAAGAATTAAGTCATTTTTTAATGTGACATTGAGCTTTAATGGAATAAGGCTTCCGCATATAACAGTAAGCTGGGATAGCAGTGGCGCCCTCGGTAAAATTGCTAGTAAGTTAGGACTTCCTGGAGTTCCTGATTTTGGAGTAAGATGGTATGCCAAGGGTGGTATTTTTGATGCACCATCAGTAATAGGAGTCGGAGAAGCTGGAAGAGAAGCGGTAGTTCCAATTGATAAACTCTCCGGGATTATAAGGGAAGCATATCCAATGCAAGAAAACTCAGGAGGAACATACTATGTAACAATGTATGTAAGTGGTGCAGAAAGTCCAGAATCATGGGCTGATAAATTTTCAAAGGAACTTAGAAGACAAGTAAGAATGGGAGGATAGATTCATGGCAAAGGAAAGGAAACATGATTCAAATCCAACAACTAAAAAGCCAACAGGAATGTCCATCAAGCGTGATGGACAATATTTTGTTTGTAGCTGGAAAATTGGAGACTCTAATTATAAAGCTGGCCAACTTTTTTGGTATAAAACAAATAAAATGAAGAAATGGAAAAAGGTAAGCATAGGAACTAAAACTACAAAGAAGACTATTAAAATTGATTTAAACGATTATTACCCAAACAAGAATAAAAAACTGACATACTTTAAATTTAGGATTCAAGGAAGGAAAGAGTCTTTCAAGAAAAAAGGACATACGATAGTTCCAAGATGGAGTCAAAAAAACACAAAAGAATTTATAATCGATACACCAAACGCTATATCTTCTCTAAAGTTTGAACTGTCAAATGAAGTTAATAATTCAGGAAACTTCATTTGGGAGTCTGAACATAAAGATGATAGTCATAGACCTTTTAAAAAAATACAATATCAAAGTATGCTTGTAAAAGAGTGTGAAGAACGCTCAGGAGAAAAAATATCTTGGAAAAATGCTGTTACTGGAACGAGTGGTGCTAATGGTTCAAAGGTATTTACTGAAGACAGTGGAGCACTGGCCATAGAGGGTTATACAAGATGGTTCAGGATAAGAACGCAGGGGGCAAGAGGAAGTTCAAAATGGAAATATGCAAAACATGTTTATAGCAGGCCTTATCCAGCAGTTGTAAAATCTGCAAGTACGGTTAAGACCAGTAATGGAAGAAATATAACTGTGACATGGGAGAGCAACGACACAGTGGCTCATCCAATTGATACTATAATTCAACAGTACACAATCGCTGTACCTACAGACAATCTTCAGTGCCCGACTAATGCAAGTTGGACAGATCTTGCGACAAGTAAGCCGAAGGATGGTACAGATGGAGCAGCAGTATCAATAGACACTGCTGTTGGCAAAGACCAGTGTCTATGGGTGAGAGTGAATACGAAACATGATAATAACATCTCCTATTCAGATTCTATGCTTGCAGAGATAGGGTCATTAAAAGAACCGACTCTGAATAGCGTAGATGTAGATACAAGTACGCATAAGGCAACAGTGAACGCTACAAATAACAGTGAAGTTTCAGATAGCTTTTTAGTCGTTGTATATAGAAGTGCATCTGCACCTTGGATAATAAAAGTTGTTGGAATAATCCCATATGGGCAACCAAGCACTGTAGTCTCAATAGATAGTATAGATCCTGCCGGATATGATTTTGGAATATATGCTGCACAAGGTAGCTATAGTATTGAAAATGAAACAATAACAATTTCTGAAAACATGAAAAGCGATATCGTATGGAAAGGTGGAAAAGTACCTAAGATTCCTACAAATATAAAACTAAGGCAGCACGCACTTAAGACAATAGAAGTCACATGGGATTGGACTGACTCTAATGCAACAGGAGCTACAATTTCATGGAGTAAAAATAAAGATGCATGGGAAAGTACAGAGGCGCCAAATACATTTAATGTTAGTACTATACATAATAGCAGATGGCTTATTACAAATGTTGATGTCGGCAAGTGGTATGTAAGAGTAAGGCTTAATACAGGATTAGGAGATAACATTACTCCGGGAGCATGGTCAGAGCTTGCTGAGATAGATTTATCAGAAGCACCGGTTACACCGGTTTTAACAATATCAAATTCAATTGTCTCTAAATATGGAAAAATAAACGCATCATGGTCATATGGTTCAAAGGACGGGACAGGTCAAGCATATGGAGAGATATGTGAAGCAACAATATCTTCAGGTGGGATAGAGTATGGTGATATTATAGCGACTGTACATACTGTGCAATCAGTTGAATTTGATGTTCCAAGCACATGGATAGAGGGCTCAACTCATTATTTATGCTGCAGAGTTACCAGCTCAAGTGGGAGAACTTGTGATGGTTGGAGTTCACCGGTAGCAATATCAATCGAAGAACCTTTAGAAGTAAGCAGTATGACAACATCATTAGTTCAATTACAACTTCAAGATGAAGAGGGATATAAATACAATGTTCAAGCACTAGATTCATTGCCTTTAACGGTTAATGTAAAAGGTGCAGGAGAAGGAAGAACAACTGTTGCCATTGAACGTGAAGAAGACTATCATCTTGCAAGACCCGACTGGGATGAGCATGAAGGATTCAAGGGAGAAACCATAGCCCTTATATCACAACAGGGAGATACACCTATAGTAATTGAATTTGATGACCTGATAGGTTCCCTAGATGATGGAGGAAAATATAAAATTATTGCTACCATAGAAGATGAATATGGGCAGAAAGCAACAAAGAGTGAATCATTCGAAGTTCACTGGGAACATCAAGCGATAGTTCCAAAAGTCTCGGTTGAGGTGGAACAAGAAAATATGATTGCAAAAATAACTGTGACACTTCCTGAAGGTGCTGCAGAAACTGACAAAGTGGATATATACAGACTTTCCAGGGACGAGCCGGAGCTGATAATTGAAGATAGCAATTTCGGAACAACATATGTTGACCCATATCCGGCATTTGGAGAAAATTGCGGGCATAGGGTAGTTTTAAAAACAGCAGAAGGAGATTATATAACAAAATATAATACCCCAGCATGGCTTGACCTTGATGACTTGGATGGAGATATAATCAATGAGGAAAGTGTGGTTATAAATTTTGGAACACAATCTGTTAAACTTCCTTATAACATTACCTTAAGTAATTCCTGGGCAAAAGATTTTGAAAGAACTTCATATTTAGGAGGTGCAGTTGTAGGAGATTGGAATCCTGCAGTAACACGAGATACAGAGATTGGAACTGCTGTTATCGTATCCAGCAATCTTTCTGATATAAATCTCCTGAGAAGGCTTGCAAACTACACTGATATATGCCATGTGAGAACACCAGAAGGAAGCAGCTATGCAGCAGATGTACAGCTTTCAGAAAAACAATCGCATGATAGTGCTGTTGCTGAATTTTCACTTAAAGTAAAAGCGATAGACCCTGAAGAACTGGATGGAATGACAATCGATGAATGGAAAGAATTAGTGGGTGGTTGAAATGCAATGGGATAAAGGATTTTCAGCAAGATACTATGCAGAGGTTATAGACCCAAAGACATGGAGAGATATAAAAAGATTTGAAATTACATCTGGAAGCATAGACAAACAACCAAAAGAAACTTTAATTGAATCTGCAGATATAACAGTTAAAAATTTAGAAGGTACAGGCGAAAACTGGATAAGGATATGGTTAGATGCAAGACAGGGAAGAGGGGCTACAGCGCATGTAGCTCTTTTTACTGGACTAACTGCAGCTCCGGAAAGAAAGTTAAACGGAAATAGAAGTGAATTTGGATTAGAATGCTATAGTGTTTTAAAGCCAGCAAACGAAGTTTTATTGGAACGTGGATGGTATGCGAACATTACAATTAGTGGAGCAGATATTGTAAAAAGACTTTTAAGTGTAACTCCAGCACCTGTGAGAGTAGAGGGAACAAGTCCTAAACTTTCAAAACATATAATCTCTGAAAATGGTGAAACACGATTGACGATGGCAAGGAAAATTCTTGAAGCGATAAACTGGACAATTCAAATAACTGGAATGGGAGAAATTATAATAAAAGAAAGGTCGGACAAAATAACTGCAACATATAGTAAAGACATGGACATGATTGAGCCAAATTTAACCGATAGAAAAGACTGGTACTCCTGTCCAAATGTTTTTCGTGCAGTAAGTGGTACAAGCATAGCAATAGCAAGAGATGATGACCCAGATAATTTTCTTTCAATTCCGGTCAGAGGCAGAGAAATATGGAAAGAAGAAACGGATTGCAAACTCACCGATGGAGAGTTACTTGCAGCATATGCCCAAAGAAGATTAAAAGAGGAACAGTCGCTTTCCAGAAATTTAAAATACAAGAGACGATTTGACTCTAATGTTACACCAGATGATATAGTGAAAATCATATATCCTAATCAGAAAATTAACGGATGTTTTAGGGTGATTTCTCAAAAAATAACCCTTGGTCATAGGTGCAAGACTGAAGAGGAGGCAACTGAAATTGAACAACTTAATAAAGGAGCTTAAAAATGCAATAGCAAAGGAAAAAGGAACATCCGCATACGATACCGATGCAAAAGTTGTAAGAATTGATGGAACCACAGCTTGGGTACACATTCTGGGAGGAGTAGAAGAGACCCCAGTGAATATGTCTATAAATGCAAGAACCGGGGATATGGTAAGAGTTCGGGTTGAAAATGGCGGAGCTTACTTGCTGGGGAATATGACTTCTCCCCCTACAGATGATCGTTTGGCCAAGAATGCAGAGGACAAGGCAATACAAGCAGAGTCAGCTGCAGGCATAGCTAAACAAGCTGCGGAAATTGCTGCAATTGAATCTCAAGAAGCACAGAAGAAAGCAAAAAAAGTAGAAGATGAGCAAAGGAAATATGGACGAACAAAAATATTAAGTCAAAATGGTAAATACCGAGGTCGCTTTTTAATACATAGAAAGAAATTTAATATAGTGCCTTCTTTTTATTGTGTAAATGTAAATGTTCCATACAAATCATCAAAATGTCCTTATAATCTTCGACTTTTTTATGTTGAAAATGGCATAAAAAAATCTTTTAATAGTTTAAGGATTCTATGGGATTCTAATGAATCACGGTCTTTGTTAGGCAAATATTACAGCACAAAAAATGCCGCAGAACAAGCTATAACTGATTTTAAAAATACAAACACACCGATCCATCCTAGTTTTTCTATGAATGATGTAGCATTATTTGTAAATAAAAGTGATTCAGAATACGTAATAACACCTTATCCAAATGTTTTAGGATACCCAGGGCGCGTGGGCAGAGATTATGAGGTATATTGTACCGTAGGAAAAGATAATTCCAGCTATTTTATAAATGTAGATTCTTACTGCAATAATGATGACCCAGATAATATTGAAAACTATGTTTTGTCAAAATCATCAACAAAAAAACTTGTCGCAGAGTATGATGTTGACGTTAAAGAGCCTGTAAAAGCTGTGGAATTTGGCGAAAATGCCACAGCATCCACAGGAGATGTAGCTGTTTTTGGAAGTTATAATGAGGAAACATCTGATGATGATGCAGCGGTGTTTGGTAATGGTACAGAGAGTTTTAAGCAAACAGCAATGTCTATAAAAAGGAATGGAGATATTATTACAAATAATCGAATCTATGCAGATGATTTTTTAATAACAGAAAATAAATTGAAATTCACAGATGTTATTCATGAGGTTGGAAAATTGATTAATAACAAACCGCTACTCGTGACAGAATCCTTTGATTCTGATTTCATGAGTTTTACAGCAGGGACAATAGGCACTAGAGGTGCACAGAAAAAAATATCAATTGCTAAAAACGGATACAATCCAATCCTGGTAACAATTTTTTACATAGCATCCTCAACCTCTTGCCATCCACTCGTATTTTTTAACGAAGACAGGGATTCCGTATATGTGAATCTATATAGAGCAACAAAAAGTAGTTACAGTTCAGAGAACCCCGTAAGGTTTCTTGTAACGTATATGAGGAAAGGATAGTTATGAACACAATAGTGATGATTTTGACTAGTTCAGGAGGAACTGCTCTCCTGATAAAGCTAATAGACATTTTGCAGGACAAATTCTCCGAAAAGCGAAAATCCGAAAAAGAAACGATACAAGAAATTCTTTCAAAAGTTGACTCGTGCAATTGTGAAAAAATAAAAGACCTTAAGGGCGTAAAAGAGGATATAGATGAATTGAGGGAAGATTTTTTAGTTATAATGCACGATAGGATTTACAACATTTTCAAGCAAGTTTCAACGAAACAAACTATAACAGTTCGGGAAAAATCGAATTTGGATTATTTATATGAAAGATATAAAAAGAGATTTGGAAATCATGATGCAAAAAATTATTATGATTTAATTTGCAAAATGAAAATCGTGGCAGATGAAGACGAAAAAGATTAGTTAGCACCGAAAAGGTGTTTTTTTATTATTTAAAATGGAGGTATTAAAAATGGAAATTACTATGGATATGTTAAAGGAATTTGTTGTACCAGGGATTGTTATTCTTTGTGCGCTAATAGGGGCATTTATCAAAAATTCGTCTTTGATGAACTTTATTAACAACAAAGATATTCCTATGATTCTTGGAATTATTGGAGTTGTAGCCTTTTGCTTACAGAGTAAAACTATCTCTGTAGACGCTATCATTAAAGGACTTGCAAGTGGTTGGGCTGCAGTTGGAGCGCACCAATTAATTAAACAGAACGCAGATAATAAATACCTGGAAAGCATTGACCCTAACGATGTTAAAGGTAATTTGGACGAAATTAACGAAATTTTAAAAGAGGGTGACACACCTGCTGAACCTATAGAAAAGGCTGAAACTCCAAGTGAAGCACCAACAGAAGATACACCTTTGGACAAGTTGACGAAATAAGGGGTGAAGAGTATGACAAAACTTTATAGACAATATGATAGTAAGTGGGGTTCTATGGGGTTCCCTAGGCACCCTGACAACATGGCAAACTCTGGCTGTGGACCCACAGCTTGTGCTATGTGCATTACCTCACAGGACTCTACTATAACTCCAAAAGATACAGGAAGATATGCAGTGAAGCACGGTGATGCAATTCCCAATGCTGGGACTACTTGGACCGGAATTACAAGAATGCTAAAGAAATACGGTGACTTAAGAGATGTTAAAGGTCATGATAACATGAAATCCTTTTTTAAGGAGATGGTTACAAAGGGTACAGTTGGAGTCATTATATTTAGAGGTGGAACTCGTGGGGGTGTAACTTGGACTCTTGGAGGTCATTTTGTAGAAATTGATGACTACAAAGTGAAGGGTGGAAAACACTACTTACACGTAAAAGACCCGGGACCTCGAAAGCATGACGGTTGGTATTGTTATGAGAAGCATATGTACGGGTTAATATGTTTCTTATGGACTGCTAGACCAAAGAAAAAGCCGACTCCAAAGAAACCTAAAAAGAAAAAGCAAGCCCTTAAACTTGTTTTACCAGGTAGGGGTTACTTTAAGAAAGGTGATACTGGGGAAAAAGTAAAAGCGCTTCAAAAATATTTAGATAAGCACGGATTTAAACCAGGAAAAATTGATGGAATACTGGGATCAAATACAATTAAAGCAGTTTGCAGATTCCAAAAGAAGCATAAGCTTGTTGTAGATGGTCTATTTGGAAAGATGTGCAGAAAAGCAATGTAGGGGCAGAAATGCCCCTTTTTTATTTTAAAAAAATATAATTTTTTTAAAAGCGGCAGAGGTGCTACAAGGTCATTTATAAGGAATAGGGTAAACCGTAGGGTAAACCAGCAATGGGGTCATATAGGGGTACTTGGGGATAGTTTTAAGAATATAATACAACAAAACAAAAGCCTTGTAACTACTGAAAGTACAGTAATTGCAAGGCTTTTTCAATTGGTGTCCCAGAGGCGATTCGAACACCCGACGCACGGTTTAGGAAACCGACGCTCTATCCCCTGAGCTACTGAGACATATCTGCCATAGTTTCTAACCGTCCACGCAAACAGCGGAAAGGCAAAACTATTTTCATCTGTATACTAATAATAACACGCAATAAGAATCATTTCAAACATATTATTCACATTTCAAGATAAAAATGTGGTACAATCTATATACAATACGGTTGACACAGTTTCATCCTGACAAGACCTTGGTGATGAACTGACTGAGGATACAGAGCAGCCGAGGTGTGTAAAAGTTATAAGATATGCGAAGGAAGTTGCGCGATGTGGCTTGGGTGAAAAGAAATTGGAGGCAATTTAATGAAAAAGAAAATTATTATATTTATTGTAGTGTTAGCTGTACTGATTCCTTCCATATGGTCGGCGTTCGCCCCGGGACGGTTGTGGACAAAATCCATGCTTGATGCCATAGGAGACAACGACCTTAAGAAGATTGAGAAGCTTGCCAAGGACAATAAATATATAAATACCCCGGGGGGAGTTATTTTTCCGCTCAACCTGCTTCCGGAATGGGAGAACGAAACTCCTTTGGAATGTGCAATTTCATATGGCAATTATAAGGCGGTTAAAATTTTGATAGATAACGGGGCGGTTCCCGTAAATGACAGAGTTAACGCCGTGGGGCTTGTGGCAAATTCGGGAACATATTCCGACGGCATGTTTGATATAATAGTTTTGTTGTTGAAAAACGGAGCAAAACCTGACGGAAACCCTGAGAACTCCAACATCAATTCGGCACTTCTTGACATTGCGCTGATAGACTGCAGAAATGGCGGAAACAGACAGGTTTTGGAGGAAAAAGTCCTAAAGATGTATAAATTTGTAGAGGGTTACTGCAAGAATAAGGCGCCGATACATCCTGTGGACAAGGGATCGGCGTTGAGCTATGCTTGTTTTATGGGAAACTACAAGCTGGCAAAATATCTGTTAAAAGAAAAACGATACCATATCAATCTCAAGGATGAGGGAGGGCGTACTCCGCTGTTTGAGCTGTTTATGCTTGACGAAGAAGATCAGCATTTGAGCAGGGAAGTGGTTGTACCTATGGTTAAACTCTTAATGGAAAACGGCGCGAATAAAAATATTAAGGATGAAGAAGGAAAAACACCGGAAGATTATGCAAAACATATAGGCATGGGGGACCTTTTTCAGAAAAAATAAAGGGATTCAGATAAGTCGATTTGCCCTGTTGCAGAAGATTGTCTTTGGCGGATGCTCTGCAGCAGGCTGTTTTAGTTGAATTTTTGCGTCCATAGTGATATACTGTTATCCCACTATTAGAAATTATTTAGAAATTATTTGATATAGATTATTTGACACAAGAGGTAGGAGAATGAAAATAATCATTGCCGGTATAGGAAACATCGGCGCCGGGCTTGCAGGCAGGCTTTTGAAAGAAGGTCACGATATTGTGTTGGTGGACAGAAATATAGACAGGCTTGAGTACAACGAGGAAACTCAGGATGTTTTGACGGTGAAGGGAACCTGCGCTGCAATGGAAACGCTTAGGAAGGCGGGTGTTGAAGATGCAGAGCTTCTGATTACGGCGACCTCCTCTGATGAAAAAAATCTGTTGAGCTGTATGACTGCCCACAGCATGAACTCCAACATTAAGACTGTGGCAAGAGTCAGAAGCCAAGAATACCTTGAAACTACCAGTGTATTCGGGGAGCAATTCGGACTCTCAATGATTATTGATCCGGGGACTTATGCCGCAAAGGACATAGAGGCTATTTTGACATATCCCGGGTTTTTGCATAGAGAAAGATTTACAAGCGGAATGACAGATGTCGTGGAAGCCGAGCTTCATCCTGAAAGTGAGCTTTGCGGAAAGCCTGTCAGTGCAGTCCGCGAAATAACAGACTCCGGGGCACTTGTGTGCGTAGTAAAGCGTGACGGAACAGCGATTACACCGGATAGGGACTTTATATTAAAGGAAAGAGACAGAATTTATGTTACCGCAGAAGAAGAGGACTTGAGCAAGCTTTTGAGAGTTTTCGGAAAGAAACGGGAAAAGGTGAAACGAGTTATGATCGTAGGCGGAGGTCGCACGGCAAAAGCCCTTATCACGAGTCTGCAAAAACAGAAGATGGATATAACGGTAATAGACACGGACAGGGAAATTTGTGAAGAACTGGCTTTGGAATTTCCCAAGGCGAATATAATTCATGGTGACGGAAGAAAACTGGCACTTTTGGAGCGCAAGAATGTCAGAGAACAGGATGCGCTTATCTGTTTAACCAACGATGATGAGAGCAATGCGGTACTTGCCACTTTTGCAAACCTGGTAAAAATCCCGCTGAGCATCATAAAGTTAAAGGACATAAATTATGCGGCCTTGTTGAACAAAATAGATAATGTAAGCGTAATTAATCCCAACCAGTTGTGCGGAGATGTAATAGTGAGATTTGTCAGAGCCTTGATTGGAAGAAGTTCTGCGGCGGTTTCCGTTCGCTCCATTGCCGACGGAAATGCTCAAATCGCGGAATTTGTTGTAGGAAGCGGAATGAGCCACTGCGGCGAGGAACTTAAAAATATTAAGTTTAAGAAAAATGTGGTGCTGGCATCCATAAACCGAAAGGGAAAGAACATCCTGCCTGACGGAGATTCGATGTTTCTTCAGGGAGATCGGGTACTGGCGGTATTTTCCAGAGACGATATAAGAAAATTTGATGATTTGTTTCGTTAAGGAGATTTTTTAATGAATAGGAAACGATTGGTAAGAATCCTGGGAACAATCGTCTTAGTGGAATTTGCGGCAATGCTGCCGCCTCTGGGGATATCCATGTATACCAGAGACGAATCGGCAGTAAGGGGATTTCTCCTTTCCATGTTGATTATGCTTTTTCTGGCGGCGGCGATGCTGATATATTCGCAGAAAGCAGGAAGGAAGATGAGCACCTGGGAGGATGTTATCTGTACAGGGCTGTGCTGGGTGGAGCTCAGTATTTTAGGGGCACTTCCTCTTTTTCTGTCAGGTCAGGTTCCGGATTTTGTTGACAGCCTTTTCGAGATTACCTCGGGATTTACCACAACGGGAGCATCTGTAATTTCTGACATAGAAAAGCTTGGTAAAGGAATACTTTTTTGGAGAAGTTTCAGCCACTGGCTGGGCGGGATGGGAGTATTGGCATTCTTCCTTGCGATTTTGCCCGCAAAAGGAAATGATAACGGATATGCAATGGACCTGATGCGCTCCGAGAGTCCGGGACCTATGGTAAGCAAAATTGTTCCAAGGCTTAAGGAATCCTCAGAGATTCTTTACCTTATCTATATGGGACTTACAGCTTTGAATATTATATTCCTTTTAATCGCAAAGATGCCGGTGTTTGATGCATTTTGTATAGCCTTTGGAACGGCAGGAACGGGAGGGTTTGCCATCCTGAACAGCGGATTATCCACCTATACTGTATTTGCACAGACTGTAACCACCGTATTTATGATTCTGTTCGGAGTTAATTTCAGCCTTTTCTACCTGTTGCTCACAAGAAGGTTCAGGGATGCTTTCAGAAATGAAGAGGTGAGGCTCTATTTTGGGATAATCTTCGTAAGTATCGTTATAATTACGGTTAATATGGTCGGAAAGACGGCAGATACCGCCACATGGGGAGATACCATAAAGAATGCTGCATTCACGGTGAGCAGTATAATAACTACTACAGGATTTTCTACAGCGGATTTCGACAAGTGGCACAGTTTATCGAAGGCGATTCTGTTTCTTCTTATGATTGTAGGAGCCACGGCAGGAAGTACAGGCGGAGGTCTCAAAGTTTCGCGACTGCTGGTTCTGTACAAAGCTCATCAGAGAACCACACATAACAGACTTTACCCCGATGAGGTTAAAATGGTAAAGCTGAACGGGGAGAAGCTCAGCGAAAGAACCATTGCAAGCGTGGAATCATACCTTGCGATTTACTTCATTATAATTGCGGTATCCTTTGTGATAATATCGGCAGATCCTGTAAATTACTCTTTTGAGACCAACCTTTCCGCCATAGTTGCCACCTTCAACAATATAGGTCCGGGTTTTGGAAATGTAGGACCAAGCGGCAACTTCGGAGATTACAGCGTTGTTTCAAAATTGGTTATGACTATAGATATGCTGCTTGGCAGATTGGAGATTTATCCGATCCTCGTGTTGTTGACATTTAAATCGCTGAGACGAAAGTATTAGTAAAACGAAAGTAGTTAGTAAATTCCGGACACAGTTTGCAGACAGATGGAGGTCTTATGGAGCTGAATAATAAAGAAAAAACGCCCAAAATTCTGAAAAACAGCAATAGCTTTATAAATAAGTGTATTAATTGCCTGCCCTTTGTGGTTTCAATTATACTTGTGCCTGTTATTCTTCTTGGAATTATCTGTTTTAATAGCGTAAAGACAAATGCCAAGGCAAATGAATATATCAAAAACAGCTTGTCCGTGCAGCAATCGAATCAGCTTGCAAAGGTTGACGAGGGAGCGGGACTTCCGGGTGCAAACGAAGCGAGAGCCGCTGTGCTTAAAGTGGAAAAAGAGAAGAAGGCTGCCGCGCTTAAGAAAAAGAAAAAGTGGCTGAAGGATCAGGCAAAGCGCATTGCAGCGGCTAAGAGAAAGAAGGAGCTGGCAGATGAGAAGACCCGCATAAAAAAAGAGGCGGAGGCGAACTCGAGGAAAACCTATACGGGTTCTTGGAACGGTCTGCCGCTTACCAGAGGCAGAGGAACTATAATGGGGCCTTCGGGGAAGGAAACCTATTACAATTTGAATATGAGCACATGTGTAAGTATAATGCGCGGTATGGGATTTTCCGCAGCAAAGTATCCTTATGCGGTCAGAAGCGACGGGGTAAAGACCTTGGGGGGATATGTGATGGTCGCAGCTAATCTGAGATTGAGGCCTAAGGGAACTTTCATAAAGACCTCCGTGGGAATCGGAATCGTTGTGGATACGGGAGGATTTGCACACAGCAACCCGACACAGCTTGATATTGCGACGAACTGGTAGAAAAAACTGGTAGGAAAAAAGGTGTAACAATGCGCCGCAGAATTTCATTTTACAAAAGATTCTGCGGCGCTTTCAGGTTTTTGCCGGGTATTATCGAATATCGGTTTGTTCTTTAATTTTTGCCAGAATTTCGCCGTGTACTTTTCGCGTTATCGGATATCTGTAAACGGCATAGGCGCTGATTGCCACAAATACAACAGGCAGCAGCGTAGTGCAGGCGAAAATCCCGTCCAATGCCTCAGGAGTCTGTAGTGCTAAACTGCCTTTGAAGTCTGAAGTTTCCAGGATCATTCCAAGGAGCTGTGCTCCTATGCCGCCGGAGGCTGCCTCGATTAGACCCTGAAAAGACAAAATTGAGCCTTGGCGGTTTCTGTTGTTTTCCATATAATCGTAATCGCATACATCGTAATAGATTGAGGGCATAAGCTGCCAGTATACCGAGGTACAAAGCCCTGCAAAGAAAATATACAGGGCTGTTTCCGCAATATCGTTTACCCCTGTGAATCTGATAAAAATCAATCCCGCTGCGGCGATGGCATAAAACAATATTATGGTATTCTTTTTGTCGAACTTTTCTGCACATCTGCTTACAAAGGGGATAGTTATCACCCCAACCATTGCTCTTGCCAGAAGGGCAGCCGAAATTTCCGAAGGGCCAAGTCCAAGGTTATAGGTGAGGAAATATATCATGTCACTCATCAGGATTGTGTAAGTAATTAGGGCACAGGCGCTTGCAAGGATAAGATATTTCATCGGTTTTAACCTTGCTATATCAAGGTATTCTCTGAAAATAGCCTTGAACCTTATATCTGAAACATGGGGAAAAACAGTATTTTCCCATGCCGGATCTTTATCTTTGGACAAGAAAAAGGTGATAATTATGCTGATCATGGTTATAAAGCCTGTTATCGCTCCGGCAACGGACCACGAAAGGCTTAAGGAGAAGTTCAGAGTTTTGCAGTATTTTATTAAAAGTGTGGGCAGGGTCATGGTCGCCGCCGCTCCCAATGTATTGAATGCAGAGGCGTAGAGCCTGAGCTTCGTTCTTTCGGTGTAGTCTTCGGTATACATAGCTCCAAGAGCAAGATACGGCACAAAAAAACCGGTGTAGCTTGTCCAGAATATAACTGCCATTATCCCATAGTAACAAGGCTTAAAAGCCGCAGGTATTGGGAAATTTGAGAACAGCAGAAACATTGAAAGCGCCAGAGGTATTGAGAAAAACAGTATCATAGGTCGCCGGCTTCCAAGGCGTGTCTTCACTTTGTCCGAACAGAACCCCACAACAGGATTTATGAAGGCGTTCCAGACGGCGCCCGCGGCAATGATGCTTCCGGCTGTTGAAGGCCTTATTTCGGCGACGGTAGTCAGGAAAAACATTAAAAAAGAGCCTACCATAGTATAGGCTAAAGCATCTCCTATAGAAGCGCTTCCGTATGCAAAGTGGTCTTTGCCGCTCAAAGGAGATTTTTTTATTAAAGCTTTCATATCGGTCAAATTATTTTTTTCAGTCAATTCATCTTTTTTCATGCAATAATTATATCAGAAAATATGGAAGATGTTAATGAGGCTTTCAGTTTATGGAGCTGACAAATTGGGAAAGCGACGGACTTCCGTTTACGCGAATTCTCGGAAGAAGCTGCGGGTTGCTTGCGGGATACGCCTTTCCGTACTTTGTTGTCACGCTGCAAAGAAAACCTGCTTTTTGTAATGCCTTTACGCATGTATCATTGTAATCTCCAAATGGGTAGGCGAAAGCGTCTTTGTTACCGCCCAGAATTTTGATGGACTTTTTCAGATCCTTAACGGAGTCTTTCAGGGATAGAGCTGTAAAAATTCCGCCGTGTCCTATTTTTCCGCCGGGTCTGTGCATATTGTAAGAGTGGGACTGGAGGGTAAGCCCGGGATAATTCATCTTTTTCCAGTGCTTTCCGTTCCATTTTCCCACTATAAATGCCGTCGCAGGCACCTTATATTTTATCAGCAGCGGAACTCCGTTTTTTTCAAACAGTTCGGTGCCGTCATCAAAGGTTAGAACGACGCTTTTCTTCGGCAAATCCACTTTGCCGTCTATATAGCTTTTCACTTCTTTCCATGTCGGGAAATAGTAGTTGTTCTTTTTCAGGTATTTAAGTTCCCCTTCAAGTGCTTTTGAAGAAATGCAGTTGGCATCAACCTTCTTAGGAGGTTTTTTCTCATTGTACACATTGTGGTACATCAATATTGCAATGCCTCTCTTTTTTCCCGCCTTTGTCTGGGGAGGAAGTGTAACCTTTACCGTGCGGTGTGCGGCAGCGGATTTTCCGTTTTTGGCAGTCACTGTGTAAGTTACTTTGTAACTTCCGGAATTTTTTATTGCAGGGAGCTTCACTTTCACATCGCCTGTAATATCGTTCCCATCCCCGTCCTTTGCAGTATATCCCGGTTCGCTGTATTTTTCTCCGACGGAGATTGCCAAAGTTTTTTCCCCGGAAAGTGATATGACCGGCGGAGTATTTTCCTGCTGCCGTTTTTTCTGTAAAGAAAGAATCACTATTATTGAGGCCATTATTGCAAAAATTATCAAGAATAAAATTGTGATAATGATTTTTTTATTTGTCATAAAAGCTCCTTGATTTATGCGATATGGGTATTCCCTAAAAAATATCGCTTCCTTGTGTAAATATTATGTCGTTGTTAATGGTTCTGTAGAACTCGTTTTTCAGCTTTTCGTATTTCATCTTCGGCATTCCCATAAGCCACATGAGTTTCGTTATGGTGGACTCTAATGTCATATCGTAGGCTTCTATAAGGTTAAAGTCGCTCTTCACCTTTTTTCCGACCTCGTAGACGGTCATGTCACTGCCTTCATTTACAACCTGTGTCGCCATGACCACTATTTTCCCTTGATTTTCGATGGCCTCCTGCATCACCTGATAAAACTCATTTGTAAGTTCCTGAGGGAGACCTCCGACGCCGAAACTTTCTATGACAATGCAGTCATAGTGTTCAAAGAGGTATCTTAGAATTTCCGGCTTTGCCCCCGGTATCAGCTTGAAAAGAAAGATACTTTCGCTCATTTCGTAATAAAATGTGGTTTTTTCCGTTACAGGCTCCTGTTTCAAGTAACGGATTACACGATTGTCCTGAATTATTGCAGGTGAGGGGAAATTGATGCTGGTAAATGCATTGAAACTTTTGGCCCGTTCCTTCTTTGCCCTTGTGCCTGCGATTACCTTGCCGCCGAATACGATGGAAACATTTTGGGAGTTTGGATCTGAGGCGTAGATAAAGCTGTCCAGAAGATTGGTCTTTGCATCTGTGACATCGCTGCTGATTGGACGCTGAGAACCCGTTACGACTATGGGCTTTGGTGAGTTCTGTATCATATAGGATAAAGCGGCGGATGTGTATGCCATGGTGTCGGTTCCGTGGCAGATGACAAAGCCGTCGTAATCATCGTAGTTTTCTTCTATGGCCTTAACAATCATTTTCCAGTATTTCGGAGACATATTGGTGCTGTCGATGGAGCAGACCTGTATACAGCTGATATTGCATACTTTTCTTATGCCGGGGACATAAGATAAAAGTTCTTTCGTTGAAAGCCCCGGAGTAAGTCCGCGTTCGTCTTTCTTTGAGGCGATGGTGCCGCCGGTTCCTATCATTAGAATATTTTTCAGATGTGGTGCCATAATTTTTCCTTTGCAGCTACAGTGCGTAGAAGTTCTGAGCAAAATTTAATATAAGCAATAAAAACACATGGATTAAATCCATATAACTGTTGTATAAAGTATAAATAATGTCATAGAAAAAGTCAAAGATTTATGAAGTTCATAGTTAGAAGTTCACGATTAAGGCTGATATATATGAAAAAATCTCTCTGCGGTGCATGATAGTATCACTCTAACTATTTAAAGTACATGATTTTAATATATTAGAGTGATATTTTTATATATTTTTAAGAATTTGTAACTAATACTTGATATTTGCGTATTATTTGAAAATTAATAAAATATATTGCCAAAAGTACATTCTTATGATAAACTTTAAAAAGAAAACAAAGTATATAATAATAGTAAATGACGGTTGGGGAAATCGAAATGTAAGCATTAATATGAGTTATATAGATGGTTGTTCAGGTATAGTAAAAGTAAAATAATCTCAAATACTGAAGAAAGGATATTTTTATGAAAAGAATACTTTTAGTGAGTACGATGGCAATTGCTTTGATGTTTTCTACGGCGTCTGCTTTTGCTGCGCCAAATAGCAGTAATAGTTTAAATCCCCCTTCTGTTGTCAAAAAAATGCAATCTGATAAGGTTAAAAAAATTACTATTCAATTTCACGCAAAAGAAAAAAAGGTAAGTAATAAATACCGTGTTATAAGTCTGAAGAAACTTTTAAATAGTAAATATTACATTCGTACTCCTCAAAAAGATGCGGGTAAGGGTTGGATATACACAATAAGAGGAAAATCGAAAAAAGGTAAAACTATATCAAAAATTACCATAGTTGATGTAAGGCATATAAGTGTTAGTGGAAAAACATATAAAGTTGAAAAACTTGATTTAAAAAAAATTCGCAAATTGCAATAACAAGTTGAACATTTACAGTTGAATAGTCCATCATGCAG